>JAUJNC010000154.1 GCA_030446525.1 Armatimonadaceae bacterium | reverse complement strand
ACGGGGAACAGCACCAGAAGACCCAGGAGCGAACCCACGATGTCCAGTGATCGCTTCGCGGCGAGGTACAGGGCGCCTGGGCTCAGAACGCCCGGGCGGGCCGCCGGCGTGCTCAACGCCTCCGGAGGTGCGGCATAGTCTTCTCGCAACGCGCAGTCCCGCTTCGCTCGAATTGTGGTGTAAATTTGTTGTTCCATATCTTCCAAGCGGTTTCTAGGGTTGATCTCGAAAATCACTGCGGCGTCGCGGCAGGTGGATTATCCCCAAGCTCGCCAAGAATGAAACCTTCTCCTCAGCGGCGGCCCCGAGCCTCCGCCCGCGCCTCTTCATAAAGTTCCACCAGCGCCTCCGCGGCGCAGGACCAGCGATGGTACTCCTCCACATAGCGCCGGGCCGCCACGCCCGCGCGTCGTGCCTGGTCCGGGCGCGACAGCAGCTGCGCACAATATAGCGCAAACTCGTCTGCCGTGGCCGCCACATGCACCGTGCCGTCCCGCACCGCGCCGGAAAGCGCCCGGCTCACCAGGGGCGAGCAGACCACGGGCCGGGCCATCGCCATCGCCTCCAGCGCCTTGTTCTGGATGCCCACCCCGATCCGCATCGGGCAGACCGCCACCAGAGCCTGCTGCAGGTAGGGCCTCAAGTCGTCCACGTAGCCGGTCACGGCTATGCCGCCGTCGCGGTCCGCCAGGGCCCGCAGCGCCGGGGACGGGCCGCTGCCGGCGATCGTCAGCGTCGCGGCGGGCCGGTGCTTCCTGAGGCGCGGCAGCACCTCGGTGGCCAGGAAGCTCGCCGCGTCTTCGTTGGCATGGTAGCTCATCTTCCCGGAAAAGACGAGCGAGTCCGGTTCCGGCGCCAGGTCGTTGGGGCGGAAGTACTCCAGGTCCACCCCGTTCGGGACCACCCGCACCGGCATCCGCGCGTCCAGCTTGATCAGCTCGTCGGCGTCGTGCCGGGAGGTCACCACCACGCGCGCGTCCGGCCGGTATGCTTTGGGCTCGTAGCGGCGCAGCTTTACCCACTCCTCGCCGGAGACCAGCTTCTTGGCGGCGCCGCCGGGCTGGTCCAGCATCTGGCGCCGCAGGGCGGTGATGCAATCCACCGCGTCGAAGACCGCCGGCAGCCCGCGCAGCGCCGGCGCGAAGTGCGCCGCCCGCAGGTGCTCGACGTGCGCGACGTCGAAGTTCCCCGACACCGCTAGCTCCCGCAAGAGTCGTGCCATCGGCGCCGAGCGGCAATAGGCCGCCCACAGCGGGGTGGGCGTCGGCAGGGCCAGCAGGCACTGCGCCGCGGCGCGCCACCGGGCGTGCGGGACCACGTGCACGGCGGCGCAGACTTCCCGCAGCTCGGACAGGGCCTGCTCGCTGGGGAGGCCGTCGGACAGGGCCACGACCGTGACGGCGTGGCCCGCGCGCGCCAGGTGCCGCACGAACTGGTACGGGCGCACGCGGATGGGCGACGGCACGTACGGGGCCACGAACAGGATGCGCAGCTTGGAAGAGCCCTTCATCAGACCGGCGCCTCCCGCCCGACCGCCCGGGCGTAAAGGGACAGCAGGCGCTCGCCGACCCGTTCCCAGGAGTAGCGCTCCGCCATCAGCCGCCGCCCCCCCTCGGCGATGCGCGCCGCGAGCGCGGGGTCGGAAAGCACGCGCACGGTCGCCTCGGCGAAGTCCTGGGCGCCGTCCGCGAGCAGGATGTTCTCGCCGTCGGTCACCTCGATGCCCTCCGCGCCGATCGTGGTGGAGACCACGGGCAGGCCCATCGCCATGGCGTTCAAGATCTTGACGCGCATCCCGCTCCCGGAGCGCAGGGGGACCACGAACGCGCCGCAGTCGGCGGCCCAGGGGCGCACGTCGGGCACCGACCCGGTGACCGTGACCGCCGGGTCGGTCTCGGCCAGCGCCCGCACCGCCGCGGTGGGCTTCGCCCCCACGATGTTCAGCCGGACGCCGGGCGCCTTTTCCTTGATTTTGGGCAGGACGTCGGCGCAGAAATACAGCATGGAATCCACGTTGGGCGGCCAGTACATGGTCCCTATGGAGAGCAGGGTCTTCGAGTCGGGCTTGCGCTCCACGGCGCGGAAAAAGTCCACGTCCACCCCGATCGGCACGGCGGCTGTTTTCCCCCCCAGATCCGGGGCCAGCAGCAGCAGGCCGGCGCGGTCCTCGTCGGAAACCGTGAGCACCAGGTCGGCGCGGCGGCACGCCGCGACCTCGAAGTCGCGCAGCTTGGGCCACTCCCGGGCGGCGTACCAGCGTACGGCCGGGTTCGCCCCGGGCGTCTCGGCCATGCGCCGGGGGATGCGGTGCTCGATGTTGTGGTGGTCCAGAACCACGCGCCAGGGGGCGCCGGCGCCCGCGGGGACGAACTGGGCCATCTGCAGGTGGTCCACGTGCACGGCGGCGTGGCGCCGCGCCCCGAGCGCCTCGCGCACGGCGGCGCGCATGGCGGGCGCGTCGTCGCGCCCGACCAGGAACGAGCGCCGGGCCGCGAGCGCGCGGGCGGCCCCCAGAGCGTCGCGCGCCTTGGAGCGCTCGAGCAGCACGGTGCGGATCTCGCGGCAGAACGGGCGCAGCGGCTCGACGTTCTTTTGCTCCTCCGGCCGCCGGATGAAGGCCAGCAGGGTCACGTCGTAGGCGCCCGACAGGATGCGCAGCGTGTGGTAGGACTTTATCTGCCCTCCCCCCTCGAGCGGCCAGGGCAGCAGGTGCGCCAGGAAAAGCAGCGACGGCCTGGGAGCGCCCGCGGGAGCGGCCCCCTTCTTCTCCGCCTTCTGGCCGATCACGTCAAAGCCTCCCGCCAAACAGCAAGCGTCTGCTCGGCCATGCGCCGGCATGTGAACCGGGCGGCGTGCGCCTTCCCGCGCCGCCCCGCCTCCTCGCGCAGCCCCGGGTCGCGCAAAAAGGCGGCCACCCCTTCGGCGAGTTGCCCGGGGTCGTCCGGGGCGAACCAGAGGGGCGAGTCGCCGAGCACCTCCGGCATCGACGGCGCGGACGAGCTGACTACGGGACACCCCCCCGCCATCGCTTCGAGGGGCGGCAGGCCGAAGCCTTCCATCCGGGAAGGCCAGACGAAGACCGCCGCCGCGGCGTAACAGGCGGCCAGCTCCCCGTCGCTCAGGCTGTGCAGCAGGCGCACGTCCTCGATCCCGTAGCGGCGCGCCGCCTCTTCCACGTGTCCCCGGGCCGCCCGGTTCGAAGAAACGATCTGGATACGCGCCGGCGGGCAGGGGCGCCGCTCCCGGGGGGAAAAAGCGCGCAGCAGCAGGTCCATGTTCTTGCGCGGATCGGTGGACGCGAGGGCGAGCACGGTGTCGTCGGAGCGGGGCACGGACGCGGCGGCGGGCAGGTTGATCCCGTTATGGACGACCTTGATCTTCGGGCCTGCGACCGGGAGCGTGTGGGCGATCTCGGCGGCCGAGGCCGCGGACACGGTGACGACCCGCCGGGCTTTGCGGGCGGAGGCCCGCGTGAGCGCCGCGCTGTAGGAGCGCATCAGGCGCCCGCGCGGCTTCTTCGGGACCGGAACGAAGGGGTAGCGCTTGATCTCCAGGGCGTCATGGA
Source organism: Armatimonadaceae bacterium (assembly GCA_030446525.1). The sequence goes on along the minus strand of JAUJNC010000154.1, from coordinate 7,571 downwards.
TGGTCACGGTCGCGGGGACGCGGATGCCCGGCGGCAGGTAGTTCATGGTGCCGTGTACGAGGTCCGGGCTGTCGCTGCAGACCTGACGGCGGAACAGCAGGAAGTCGCTGCGCAGGCGGTCGGGATCGAGGACGCGGACCTTCATGTTCGGCGGCAGGGGCCCCGCGCCGGCCGGCAACGGCCGGTCCAGATACAGCAAAACCTCGTCCACGCCGTCGAGCTCCGCGAGCCCCCGCACGAGCGAGCGGATATAGGAGCGGAACCCGCCCACCTGCGGGTGTGACAACGGCCGGGCATCCAGTACGACGCGCACGTGATTGGACCTCGCAGTTTCAGGAACGGCGAAGGTACAGCGCGCTCAGCGCGCGCGCCTGCCACACGTCCCACACGCGGCCGTGCCGCTGGTAGTAGCGCACCTTGCTGGCGGCCAAACGCTCGCGGGTCGCGCGCGAGACCAGCTTGCTGCTCTGCCCGCCCAGATGAACCACCCGCGCCTCCGGCACGAGCTTGACCTCCCAGCCGCTGTGCCGGAACCGGCGGCACCAGTCCATCTCCTCGCAGTACATGAAGTAGCCCTCATCGAGCAGGTCCGCCTGCTCGACGGCCGCGCGGCGGGCGACCAGGCAGGCGCCGCCGAGCCAGCCGGCGGAAAAGGGCGGCGGCGCCTGGGGCGGCGCCACGCGCGCCCCGCGGAGCTCGGGCGGCGCCTCGGAGCGGTCGTGGCGCCCGAGGAACTCGCGGATCGGCCCGACAAAGCGCGACCACGACGGCTGGATCGTGCCGTCCCCGTTGAGGAGCAGCGGCCCCACCACGCCGACCTCGGGGTCCGCGTCCGCCACGCGGAGCATCGCCGCGAAGGCGCCCGGGCAGACGCGGGTGTCGCTGTTCAGCAAAGCGACCCACCGGCCCCGGCTGAGCGGGATCGCCTGGTTGTTGGCGCGGGCGAAGCCGGCGTTCTCCCGGTTCTCGATCAGGCGGACCTGCGGGTACTCTTCCCGCACCATCCGCGGGCTGCCGTCCGACGAGGCGTTGTCCACCACCCAGACCTCACCGGACAGCTGCGGGGAGCCGGACAGGTCCGCGAAGACGGAGGCCAGACACGCCTGGAGCAGCTCGCGCGTGTTCCAGGAGACGATGACGACGGACAGGTCCACGTTAGCCCTCAACCCTTCTCGTGAGCGCCCGGTTGTAGACGGGCGCCGGCGTGATCTTTTCCCGCTCCGCGACGCCCTGCCCGCTCTCGCCCCAGACGAGGCCCCGCTCACGGGCCATGGCGATGACGACACCGGTCACCAGGAAAACATAGACGCACGCGCCGAAGGTGCCCATGCCGCCGTTATGGTACGCGGGGAAAAGATAGTCGCCCGCGAACGACGCGGCGTAGACGCCGACGAAGGCCCCCAGGGCGCCCAGGGCGTACGCTTTGGCGTAGCCCTCCGGGAACATCTTGTAGTAACGATACAGCATCCGCGTCCCGGCCGCGAGCAGGAACAGCAGCACGAGAAGGCCGAGCCACCCGGTCTCGGAGAGCGCCTGCGCGTACGTGCCGTGGGCGGAGCTGAAGCGGCTCGTACCCCAGACGTCCCAGCGGCCGTAGTACGCGTTATACGCGCGGTAGTTCCCCAGGCCGATGCCGAGCGGGAAGTGGGACGCGTACAGGAAGGAGGCGCGCAGCATGTCGAAGCGCTGGCCCGAGCCGGACTCGACGTTCGCCACGTACACCTTGTCGTATACGTAGCCCCAGTTCGCCAGCACGGCGATGACAAAGAGGGCGCAGCCGATCCAGAACAGGCGCCGCTGCGCGACGAACAGCATCACGGCAAGGGCCGCGAGCGCGCCCAGCCACCCCGATATCCACTCGGTGTACCGGACGGCGTAGGCGAACAGGATCCCCCCGGCGAGCACGGCGGCCCCGATCCGCGCCCAGAACGCGCCCTGTTTCGTCAGGACGAAGGCCGCCAGCACCGCCAGGGCGATGATCTGCGGGAAGGCCAGCCATTTACCCGCCGGGACGAAGGGCAGCAGTCCGGTGAAGGTCGCGACGCCGGGGAGGAGGATCGCCAGAGACGCCCAATACAGCTGGGGGCCGCGCAACGCGTTGCCGATCATGACCATGCCGCCCAGCGCCAAAAACCGGATGCCCAGGTCGATGATGTTGACGTGCACGTACTGCGTGTAGGAGTTGGCGACGACGTGGTGGTCCCGGAGCAACAGCCCGTTGATCGTGGACCAGACGCAGATCGCCAGGTACAGCGCGATGGGGACGTTGACCGGCGTGTGGTACAGCGTGAACTCCTGCCGCATGATCCGGCGCGTCAGCCAAACACAAAGGAGGGCGAACAACGCTAGCTGGCTGAGCGGCAGCTGCTGCCCCCCCCCGGAACCGCCCGTCGCCACCGTGGGCGTGCTGATCGCCATCCAGCCGACACATATGTAAAGCACGATCCCCAGCTCGAAATTCTTATACAGCAGCATCAGGCCGGCGATCACGATTATGCATAGGGCCAGCCACCGGATGTCCCCGGCGCCGCTTCCGGTGACCATCAGGCCGAACACGCCCAGGGCCAGGCCCGAAAGAACGGCCAGGGTGATCGCCGCCGCCCGGCGCCGGACCACATCGGCGGACACTCCCGTGCCCGCGGCCGCCCCGGACCGCGCGGCGGCCGCGGGGGGGGCCTCCCCGAGGAAATCTTCTACCCGTTCGATTTGGCCACTCATGGCGCTGCTCTCTTCCTTTGGAGCACCTCTTCGAGGTGGCGCGACAGGTCCGCGGCGATGGCCGGCCAGTCGTAACGCTGCTCTGCACCAGGCGCCGCGCCTGGCGCGCCAGCGCAAGCGCTTGGTTGGGGGTCTGCAAGAGTCGCGCCACGGCGTCTGCCATCTCTTTTGGAGTGTCCGCGAGGGCCAAATGTTCCCCGTCCCTGGCGTCCAGCCCCGCCGCGCCGGTGCCGGTCGAGACCACGGGGAGCTCCGCCGCCCACGCCTCCCAGGATCGAGGCGCGTGCCGCCCCCGGCGCGCAGCGGCACCACGCACAGGGCCGACGCGTCCAGGGTGGGCCTCAAATCCGGAAGGAAACCGGTCAGGTGGATGCGCCGGTTGTCCCGCAGGTCGTCCACTGGCAGCCCTTCGTTGCGCCCCGTCACCACCAGGTGCGCCTCGGGGACCTGTTCGGCCACGAGGGCAGCACCTCGCCGGCGAACCAGCGGACCGCATCCAGGTTCGGCCGGTACGACAGCGAACCATTGCCTACAGCAAACGGCCCCGGACCGCCACGCCCGGCGTCCGCCGGTACGCCCGCACGTCCACCCCGTTGGGGACCACAAAGACGGGTGGCGCCCCCGGGCCCAGCATCCGCCACCACCTCCCTCCGCCTCCGTTTCGGAGACGGCGGTCACCGCCTGCAGGCGGCGCAGCGCGCGCCGCCAGTAGCGGCGCTCCTTCCACAGGGTGAGGGCCCGCACGCGCGCGCGCCGCCCCCGCGCATCGGCCACCGCCTTTTCCCGGCCCGACACCTCGACCTGGTCGATCAGCACGGGCGGCGTGCGGAGCGGGACGAAGGGGCCATCCCCAGGTTCCAGGGCGAGTACGGCGTCGGTGGGCTTCCGAGCCTGGGCGGCGATGGCCGCGCGCAGCGCGGGGTTGTCGGTCTCGACCACCGAGCGCGGCGCGCCAGGAAAGAGCTGAGCGCGCCGCCCCGCCCTTGCCCGGCACGAACCAGCGCCAGGGGACGGACACGACCTCGTCGCAGAACTCGCGCAGCGGCGGGGGCGGCTCAGGGCCGACCCCGCCGCCACGTCCTCCTGCAGGCCGGCGACCAGCGTATCCGGTGCCGCCCCGCCGAACCCGGATCAGGTGGAAAGCGCGCGCAGCGAGCCGTTGTCCGGCGGATACGGGAACCAGGTAGATAAGACCAACAGATCCATGATAATCCGCTACCTCGCCTGACGCCGCAGCGCGGAGCCAGAGTTCCCAGATTCCGGGAAGACGACCGGTACGAGCGACGCGCCACAGCGCCCTGCCGAGCTTGTTGACGCCGAACCCGGCGTCCAGAACGACCGCCCGGGCGAGCAGACGCCTGTCTGCGGCGCTGCCCGCTCGCGCCGGCCTTTTTGGAATCCGCGACCAGAAATTCGCCAGGTCGCTCACGGCCTGGCGGTACAAAAGCTTCCAGCGCGCACGCAGCGCGGGGTCCGTCTCCGTCCGGTACTGCTTTTCCACCAGAGCCAGGCTGCTCTGGCACATTCTTATCGTGTCGCGCGACGCGTTGCCGGCGTGGACACGGTAACAAACGATACGCGGTCGCAAAACAGGAACTGCCCGCGCCGCGCGAGCCGCAGCCAGATCCCAGTCGTCGCAGCCGCCCCGGATCTCCGGGTCGAAGGGCGTCTCCCCCAGGGCCGCCAGCGCGCTGCGCCGGATCAGGCAGAGGCCGGGAGAGACGATGGGGTTCTCTTCCATGATCTCCGGGTAGATATCCCCGCTCGGCGTTCGCGAAAGCCACCAGGGCGGGTTGCCCTCGGCGTCCGTGGGGGCGGCGATCTCGCCGTCGGCGCCGATGCAGACCGGCTTGCCGTACACGACCGCCACCTCCGGGTGGCGGCGCAGCGCCTCCACCTGCCAGGCCAGCTTGTCCGCCGGCCACAGGTCGTCGTCGTCGAGCAGGGCGACGACCTCGCCGCGCGCCTCGGCGATGCCGCGGTTGCGCGCCGCCCCCTGACCCTGGTTCGCCTGCTCGATGTAGCGGATGCGGCCCGACTGCCCCAGCGGGCGCAACAGCTCCGCCGTGTCGTCGGGCGAGCCGTCGTTGACCACGATCACCTCGAAGTCGGTGAACGTCTGCGCCCACACCGACCCGAGCGCGAGCAGCACGTAGTCGCGGTGCTTGTAGGTCGGGATGACGACGCTCACGACCGGGTTTCGGGAGGACATGGCAGGCACCACCCTAATACGTCACGGTGAAATCGCCCCGCCGCCGGTTGAGGAGCGGGTGGTAATACGGGTCGTTCCGCAGCAGCCGGCCCCACCGGTCTTGCATGACCAGCGCCTCGCGGCTGCGAGCCGCGGCCTGTTCGGGCCGCGCCGGCGCTCCCGGCGCCGCCTAGCGCCGGCGCAGCTGGGCGTGCGGCGTCCAGACGGTGCGCCAGCCTTTCTCGCCCAGACGCAGGCAGAGGTCCACGTCGTAGAACGCGTGGGGCAGGTTTTCGGCGTCGAAACCGCCCGCGGCCTGCCAGACCTCCCGCCGCAGCAGCAGGCAATCGGCGGAAACGGCGCTGAAGTTCTGCGTCAGCTGCGCGCGCCCGAGGTAGCCGCTGTCGGAGCGCGGCAGCCCCTGAAAGGCGCTGGCGGCGATGCGCGGCGGGAAGTCCTCGCCGACCCCCAGCAAAAACCCCCCGTGCTGGACGGTGTCGTCCCCGTACAGCAGCTTGGCGCCGACCGCGCCCACCTCGGGCCGAGCGGCGTGCGCCGCCATCTCCCGCAGCCAGTCCCCGGACAGCGGCTCCAGGGCGCCGTCCAGAAACAGCAGGTATTCCCCCCGGCACTCGCCGGCCGCACAGTTCAGACCGGCGGCGTTCTGGTCGTCCGAGGCGAGCACCTGGATATCGCGGGAGCGGTCCAGGCCTGCGACGGCGCTCCGCACTGCCTGGAGCTGACCCTCCGGCGCGAGCAGCTTCCACTGCAAAGGCTCGTACCGGGTCGTTTGCAGCAGCCGCTCCAGGCGGTTTTTCACGTCCTGCCCGTCGCCACCGACCCGCACGACGACACTGACCTCGCCTGGTGCGGCCGGCAGCGCATACACGACGCGGTGGTACTCGCTTCCGGCGTAAAGGACCTCGCCTTCCCGCTCGGTCCGGCTCAGGTGCGACTCCAGCGCCCGCTTCGCCGCCGAGACGGCGTAGCTTTTTTCGCCCAGCGCCAGGGCCGTGGAGCCGGGGATCGCCCGCCAGTGATACAGCACCCGCGGGATGTGCCGTATCTGGTCCGGGCAAAGCTTCTCGCTGACGCGCAGGGCCAGGTCGTAGTCCTGGCTGCCCTCGAAACCTTCGCGGAACCCGCCGATCTCGCGCACCAGGCGCGCGCGAAAGACGCCCAGGTGGCACACCATGTTCTGCGACAAGAAAAGATCCGGGTTCCAATCGGACTTGAAGTGGGGCCCGAAGCGGTGTCCCTGTTCGTTGATCTTATCCTCGTCGGTATAGATCATGCCCAGCTTCGGGTTCGCATCGATGGCCGCGGCCACATGATACAGGGCGTCCTCGGCCAGCTCGTCGTCCTGATCCAGCAGGGCCACGTACTCGCCCGTGGCCAGCTGCAGCGCGCTGTTCGAGGCGGCGGAGATGTGGCCGTTGCGGTCGCGATAAACGACCTTGATACGCTGGTCGAGGGCGGCGCAGCGTTCCAGTACCGGACGAACGTGCCCCTGAGTGGAGGCGTCATCGGCGATGCACAGCTCCCAGTGCGGGTAAAGCTGCGCCCGCACGGACTCGATGGCCCGCACCAGCCAGCGCTCCGGCGCGTCGTAGACCGGCATGACGATGGAGATCAAAGGCGGCTTCTCCATGCCCGCTATCTGCCGCCGGATGGCCTGGCGCTCCGCCGCGCCCAGCGTGCCGAAGCGCCGGACCCAGCGCTCATAAAACGGGTGATCCGGGTTCCTGCAATAGTCCACCGCCCGCAGAAGGACCGATCGCGCCCCCTCCTGACGCAGATAGCCGGCGATCTTTTCAAGATGCTTTTTTATGCCCAATATTGTTTACCTGCTGTCACGCCGCACGGGAACAAAAAGGCCCCGCCAGCCGGATCGCAGCAGCGACACCACAACCCAGCGCCGAAGCAGCAGCCGGGGATCATAAAGGACCGCCGTCAAAAGCTGGCGAAAGCCTCGCCCGAAATCACGGTTTGTGTTGGCCTGGACCGAGGCGCCCGCGTAACCATCACGCATCCGCCATCGCCCACTGCGGAGATACTTTCTCAGCCTCTTCCGGACGGCGCTGTCTTTGTCCCGGAGGTAAACCTTCCGGAGCATTTTGCACTCATTGACGCTCATCCTCACCGCATTTTTCGACATGCTCGTCGCGTGCCAGCGGTAGCAAAACGCCAACCGGGGGACAAACAGAAACGCGTTCCGCCTTGCCAGCCGCAGCCACAGGTCCCAGTCGTCACAGCCCCAGATCGCCGGATCGAACGGCTCTTCGTCCAGAGCCGCCAGCGCGTTGCGCCGGATCAGCGTCTGGCCCACGGAAACGATCCGGTTTTTGTCCATCAGTTCCCAGAAAATGTTACCGCTCGGGCCGTCCATCTGCCACGGCAACAGTTCGCCATGCTCCCCACGAACATTTGTCGGCTCGCCGCTCTCATCAATGCACGCCACCCGGCCGTAAACCACCGCCACTTCGGGGTGTTGGCTGAGCGCCTCGACCTGCCACGCCAGCTTATCCGGCGGCCACACGTCGTCGGAATCCAAAAACGCCATGTACGGGCCCTGCGCCAACCGGAAGCCGTAGTTACAAGCCAGCGCCCGCCCCGCCGCCGACCATCTCGACCGACCCGGGCAGGGCGATCTCGTGGGCCC
>JAUJNC010000153.1 GCA_030446525.1 Armatimonadaceae bacterium | reverse complement strand
TGCCGCTGTGGAATCCAATCCGCGAAGGGTGCGCGACCTGGACGGTGCGCTGCAGGTTCTGGCGCGGCAGCCCTACGGCACCGGGATGCTTTGCGTCGTGGCGGCCGGGCTGGCTGCCTATGGCGCGTACCTGTTCGTGGAAGCGCGCTTTCGGCGCATTCCGTGACGGGTACGGTGCAGTAGCCACGGCGCGATGTGCAGCAGCAGGCTTCCCATAATGATGCCGATGCTGGCGCCCACGATGACATCCAGAGGATAGTGCATGCCGCAGTACAGGCGCGAGTAGCAGACAAGCAGCGCAAAGAGCGTCAAAGGAAGAAATAGACGCCGCCAATGAGCGCCCAGAACCACCGCGACAAGCCAGGCGCTCTGGGCATGGCCGGAAGGGAACGAATTTCCGCTTAGGGCAAGTCCTAACTGCCGAACCTGCGGGAAAACCTCATAGGGCCGTTCGCGCGGGAAAAAGAACCGGAGCGGCAGAATCACGAAGACAGACGCAACAAGCATCGCCAGGCCCAGATGCACGGCCACCCTTTTGTGCTCCGGCCTTCCCCACAAGAACAGAGCGGCGAGGAGTGCAATCCAGCAGATCCCCCACTCCCCCATAAAGGAGATGGGCACCAAAATATTGTCGAGCAGTGGGTGGTGATGCCCGTTGATCCAGATCAGCGCCAGCTTTTCCCAAGACAACATCCAGATTTCGGTCAGGGGCGTCTCTGTTTCCAGCATGCCGAGAATACCTGTTCCTTTCTCCCAGCGCCGAAGACGAGGAAACGGTCCTGCCACCACAGCAGGGCGGCAGGACCGTGGATTGGTCGCAGGTGCAGTAAGTAACCGCCTGGCCTCTTTGTTCCCGAAAAGACCCTATGGGGACACGATCTTGATCTCTTTATTGCTCTTTCCTTTAGGATTGAAGGTAGCCACAATGTCGGAACCAGGCGGGGGCGTGGCTGGCAGGCAGCGACGCGACGGCTTCCTCGATGGCACTCTGGCGCCACGCCTCGTCTCGGGGTGCCCGCTGCCGCACCAGATTCTTGATCCAACCCCACGCCAGCTCGATTGGCCAGAAGTCCGCAGAGTAGGCAGGAAGCTACAACAGCCAGCAGCCCGCTTCCTTGACCATCTCCTCGATATCCCCCCGTGATGGATGCGCGCGTTGTCCAGAACCAGCACCGACCCCGGCAACCATCGAGGAAGCAGATCCCGGCGCAGGAACTGCTCGAAGTCCGCCCGCTTCATCGCGCCCCGCTTGCTAGTCGTGGCGATCATCCCCTCCAGGTCAAAGGCGCCCAACACCGACAGCTTCACTCCCCGACAAAACGGGACCGCCTCGACCAGAGGCTCCCCCTTCCATCCCCAGCCATAAAGCCGCTACAGCGCCAGGGAGAAGCCCGCCTCGTCCAGGAACACCAAATCCTCCGAGGCGATCTTGCCGACCCGCTTTGGGTGACGGGCGGGGTTCCTGTTGCCTTTGGGCTCGGTCACGGCTTGCTGTGACCATGACGGCGTTGGCTTCTCGGAGCGTCCTGTTTCCGCCAGGGGTTTCAGCTCTCCTTGCGGTCGGCTTACTGGTTTTGCAGACCCTGTCGGAGTTTGCACGTTCCGCAGGTTCGAGATGCGTTCGGGGTGGATGGCCTCTATACCGCAGAGACATCGGCGCCCTCGAGTTCCCTTCTCGTCTGGGAACCCCTTGGGCGCGGCTTCTGGTCTGCCGCGCCCTTGTCTCTGCATTGCCGTTTCAGTCGCTTTCGGCAATTATCCCCGGTGTCATCGAGGCTTCACTTTTGTTCATCCGTGCGTACTTTCCCTGGCCCGGTTTCCCCGCGCGACTGGGTACTTCCTTAGACGTTACCCTCCGCTTTCGACTCTGCCGTTACCGATAGCGCCGAGGAGGATTGGGAACGAGACTGGACACGGGCTCGGAGGCTTGTGCCCCACTCTTACCAGAATTCGTGTCGCAAACGAGAAGTGGATTTCCGGTGAAACAGGAACAGGAGGCACGGCATTCCGCCTGGGCTCCGTTATGTGCTCAATCCGCGTTACCCACTCGCAGGCTCGGCCTCAGTGGGCGCCTCCGCGCTCCGGAACAGGATGAGGTACCCGACAACGCCCGCCACGAGCGAGGCGGTGAGGATGCCCAGCTTCGCGACGCTCTGAAGGGCCGGGTCGGCGAAAGCAAGACCTGCGATGAAAAGCGCCATCGTGAACCCGATGCCCCCAAGCCACCCCGCGCCGTGCAGGTGCCGCCAGCTCACCCCGTCGGGCTTGTCGGCGACGCCGCTCTTTACCGCGAGCCACGCGAACAGGGTCACGCCCAGCGGCTTCCCTACCATCAGGCCCAGGATGATGCCCAGCGGCACCGGGCTCACCAACCCCGCGCCTCCACCCGAGAGCGCAACCCCCGCGTTTGCGAGCGCGAAGACCGGCATGATGAAGAATGACACCCAGGGATGAAGCGCATGCTCCATCCGCAGCAGCGGCGTCTGCACCCGCTCGCAGGCCACCTCCAGCGTGTGGAGCGCCGCCTGCCGCTCGTCCTCTTCCTCGCCGCCCGCGGCGTCGGCCCGCTCGAAATGGTCCAGCACGTCTCGGCTCTGCGCCAAAAACTCGCCCGGCTCGAGTCGGGTGCGCGCGGGGATGGTCATCGCCAGGAGCACCCCCGCCACGGTGGCGTGAACCCCGGATTCGAGGAACGCGACCCACGCCAGTAGGCCGAGGAACGCGTATATCAGCGGTCGGCGCACCCCCGACCCGTTGGCGAGCGCCGACAGGAGAAGGACGCCGAAGCCCACCCCGAGAGCGGTCACGTTGATGTGCGCGGTGTAGAAGAGGGCAATCACCAGTACCGCCCCAATGTCGTCGGCGATGGCGAAGGCGGCGAGGAATACCTTGAGCGAGGCGGGCACGCGGCTCCCGAGGAGTGCCAGGACCCCGAGCGCGAACGCGATGTCGGTCGCCATCGGGATGCCCCAACCGGGAGCACCCGGCCCCCCGGCGTTCAGGGCGGTGTAGAGGAGCGCCGGTGCCACCATGCCGCCTGCGGCAGCAGCCACGGGCAGCGCCGCCTTACGGAACGAGGAGAGTTCGCCCGCCAGGACCTCGCGCTTTATCTCCAGCCCGACGACGAAAAAGAAGACCGCCATCAGCCCGTCGTTAATCCAGTGCAGGAGCGATTCGGTGATAGCGAAGCCACCCACCCCCACACTCGCCTTCGTCTCCAGGAGGCGCGCGTAGGCTTCCCCCCAAGGCGAGTTGGCCCAGAGGAGTGCCAGCACGGTGCAGGCGAGGAGCACGATGCCGCTCGAGGCTTGAATGCGCGCGAACTCTTGGAAGGGACGGATGAGCCGATGGATGCGCGGCGGTCTTTCCTCCGTCGTGAGCGCCTGTTTCATAGATTCTGTTCCATGGTGCTTCGGTATATGTCTTTATTCTAAGCGCGAGGGCAATGCCGATTGGTTTTTCCTGCCCCGGCCCTCGCGGTCCACAGCCGTGGACCGCTCCCGGATATTACTCCTCACCACCAAGCCGTTGGATCAATCCGAGACGGGAAAGTGAGCGACGCCTTTTAGCGCGGAAATCTCCGCACTTCCCACGGAGCCTAGGACGGTAAAGGTTCCGTCCGTCTCCAACACAACGGCATCCACTTCTTCCAGGCTGGCTATGCCCTGTGCGCGCACGGCAGCGCGTATCTCCTCCTCGGTCACACGCTCTGCTCGCATCGCGTGGTGGAGAAACCGGCCACGATGCAGGAGCAGAGCCGGCTCGGCCTTGACGAATCCCTGCACCGCCTCCGAGCGCACCGACAGCCAGGTGATGACAAATTGGAGGAAGATGAGCAGGGCGAAAGCGAGCACCCCTTCCAGGAGCGCCACGTCCTTGGAGAGTAAGACGGTCGCCAGCGTCGAGCCCAGCGCCACGGTGACGATCAGATCGAAGGCGTTCATCTTCGAGAGGGTGCGCTTGCCAGAGACGCGCAGCAGAAATATCAGAGCGCTATAGGCCAGTACGCCCACCACAAGGACCCGTCCCAGTCCGCTCCAGCTATCGAAGAACATGCGTTGCCCCCACGGTGCATCGGTAACTTGAATCCCTATCCATGGCGCGCTGCTTCCTTTCTCAGAGCGTTGCGCTGCTCCTCGGTGCGGGCGCACTCCGAGATCTCCTTCATGGCTTTGCGCAGGCGCTGCGCTACGGCAGGGTCGTCCTTGCCGTAGTGGCTGATCTCCCTGAAGGCCGTCTCGACCATGCCGGCAAAGGAAACCGGCTTTGCGATGACCCGGAGGGTGCCCCGGGCGTCAAAGCGGAGTGCCGAAGGAAGCGCGCGCCCGGCCAGGTGGCAGAGGGCAGCGCTGAGCCTATCCAGGCATAGGATAGCGGTGAAAGGGTCATTGATACCCGGAGACAGAGCGCGTACGGCCACCTCGACCAGTTCCAGCACCAGAAACTCGGCGTCCTGGGTGGCGGTGCGCTGCTCCCCCAGACTAAAGGCGGCGTTCACCCGCCCTGTAGTGTCCTCGTCGGCGGCCGCTGGCGGAGAGATGCCGGCAATCGTGCTGCCACGCATAACGAACTGCCCGGGCGCGTACCGGAGCCTAATGAGCAGGTTTTTCTCCTGGGCAAGAGCAAGGAGCGCCTCTGCATCGACCGCCTGCACGTAGCCGCTCTGGTGTGCGCAGACGGCCTGGGCATTCTCTTGTCCCTGGGTGGGATGGGGAGAAGTGAGCGGCGGGGAAGCCTCTTTGCCGATCTGTTCGGGAAAAAGCCGATCAATGGCCTCCTCCAACTCTTTGGCGACGTTCGCGATGAGGTGGCTTGCCTGAATGGAGATCGAGACATGGTGGATAAAGAAGATGAGCACGCACACGCTGGCAATGGCCAGGACAACGCCACCCGTAACAGCGATGTGCGGCACAAAGAGAGCCTCCTGCACGCTGCGCACCATGCGCAGCACCAGGAGGCAGTAGAGAAAGGTGGCGACAAAGGTACCGAGCACAAACTGGTTGCCCCTGTCTCGCAGAAAGCCCCGCAGCAGGCGCGGGCCGAACTGAGAACTCGTCAGCGAGAGGACGGCTATCGTGATGGAAAACGTCGTGCCCGCGACGGCGATGACGGACCCGGCCACGGTGGAAAGGAGCGAGCGAGCGCCCTCCGCACCGCCGGTAAAGATCCACCAGGGCCCGCGCAGACCCTCGGTTTCCGCGCGTCGGTCTAGAGCAACCAGGACCACGGCAAGCGCGGCGCTGCCTGCCAGCATCAGCGCCGGAATGAACCAGTACGACGAGCGGACGCTGTCCAGAAGGAGCAGGAGGCGTGCCTTCATGAGCGGCCGTCACGGAGATTGTGGTTTGCTTCCGGGTCCGGCAGCGCGCGGACCAGGCGCTCGACGCCGGCCGCAATCGGGCGCGGCTTGGGCGGCTCTGCCTTCCCAGCCGGCCAGCCTTCACGCTGGCGCGCCCGGTCGCCGTCCGTTTCCTCGGTCTGGTCGTGCAACAGGATCTGCTGCGTCGGGAACGGCAGGTCGATGCCGTTTGCCGTAAGCCGATTCTTGATCGCCTCCAGCGCCCGGTCCTGAACCTGGAGCACCTCGCCCCTCTCCGGTCGGCTCCACCAGCGGGCGCGGATGTTGACGCTGCTTCCCGCAAGCGCAACCACCAGGGCGTCCGGGGCGGGTTCGGAAAGGACACCGGGGACGGCCCGCACCGCCTCCAGGATAAGCTGACGAGCACGCGCTATATCGTCGCCGTAGCCGATGCCGACATCGTATTCGCTGCGGCGCTGCTCGAAGGCGGTGTTGACGACCACCGATTCGGTAAAGAGATCGCCGTTGGGGATGACCACGCGCCGTCCGTCGTAAGTCTTCATGGTGGTGGCGCGCGTTTGTATATCCTCGACCGTCCCCTCGAAGCCCTTGACCACGATCTGGTCCCCGATCCTAAACGGCTCGGTGAGAAGGATCAGGATGCCGGAAAGGTAGTTCTTGAAGATCCCCTGGAAAGCAAAGCCGATGGCGACGCTGCTGATGCCCAGAAGCTGCACCACCTGGCCCGGCTTAAAGGAGGGGAGAATCACGCTCAGCGCAACGAGCAGCCCGACAAAGACGACCGTGCCCTGCGCGAGCCGCCCCAGGACGAGCCCCACGTTTCGCGCACGCCGATGCTTTTCTGTCACGCGCCGCACGAGGGTGCGGATGCCTTTGGCAACCAGGTAAAAGAGGGCGAAAACGATAAGCCCGAGCATAATATTAGGCAGAAGTGCAATCAGCTCATGGATGAGCGCGCGCGCCGTTTTCAGCGCCAGCGAAAAGTCGAAATCCATTCTTAACCTCGTATCATGATAAAGACGGCACAAACCAGAGGCTGGCCCCCAGCGCGTTGAGCAGTTTACCAAGACGAGCTTTCATCAGGCGTAACCCTCTTGGAGGCGCTTGCGGGCCCGCATCCGGAGGAGGAGAGCCCTCATGGGTGTGCCCCGCGCCCGTTCTCGGAGCTTTCGCCCGCCTCGGAGCCAGGCAGCGCGCGAACCAGGCGCCGGACTTCGGCCGCCAGGGAGCGGGGCTTGGGCGGCTCTGCCCCTCCCGCGGACCAGCCCTCGCGCTGGCGGGACCGGTCGCCGTCGCTCTGCTCGGTCTGGTCGTGCAACAGGATCTGCTGCGTCGGGGACGGCAGGTCGATGCCATTGGCCGTCAACGTGTTCTTGATCGCCTCGAGCACCCCATCTTGGACCTCGAAGAGGTTGCGTTTCTGGGGCGGCTCGATCCACCACCAGATCCGGAGGTTCACCGCGGTAGTATACCTGCTTCTGCCGGGTTTGCTCGAGGTGGACGTGGGAAGGTAGGACAAGACTCCGGGAAGGACCTGCTTTCCTTTGGCCGCCGCCCCTAAAGCATCAAAGCTGTCGTGGAAAGCCCGGCTGTTGCGGCGTGTCCGAGAGGATACCTGGGCATAGTATCGGAGGCCGGCAAGGGCGCGGCCGGTACTCAGTCAGAGATCGAGCGTCTTCCTGTGTATCCTATGACCTTCCTGCTGCGGGCCGTACGCTCGCGGCGGCGACCTGCGTCGCCTTAAAACCGAACCCGCCAGGGGCTTTTACGTCCGTAGATCCAGGATCCATAGAGCAGTGGTGACGCGATTGCCGGCACACCACGCCTTTCCCATACATCTCCGCACATCCCACAGGAGGAAAGACTTACCTGACGCATGCCCCTTGACCTGTCCAACGAGACCGAACTGCGCCGCGCGGCCCGCCACGAGGGCGGCGTCAGCCGCCGGCTGTTCCTGGCCTACGGCGCCGCCCTGGCCGCCCTGCCCCTGCTGCCGGCCCGCTCCGGTGCCGCAGCCCCCGCCGGACCGCCCCCGGCGTTCCCGGATGATCCGTTTCGGCTCGGCGTGGCCTCGGGCGATCCCGATTCCGCCGGCGTCGTCCTCTGGACCAAGCTTGCCCCCCGGCCGCTCGACCCGGATGGGGGGATGCCCAACGCGCCGGTCGGAGTGCGCTGGGAGGTGGCCGAAGACGAAGGGATGAAAACGGTCGTGGGCAGCGGCGCCGCTGTCGCCGCCCCGCTCCTGGGGCATACCGTCCATGTCGAGGTGGGCGGACTAAAGCCGGACCGCTGGTACTGGTACCGGTTCCGCGCTGGAAACGCCCAAAGCCCCGTCGGCCGCACGCGCACGCTGCCCGAAGCGTCCGCCCGCCCGGAGCGGCTCCGGTTCGCCTTCGCCTCCTGCCAGCACTATGAGAGCGGGTATTTCACGGCCTACGAGCAGATGGCCCGGGACGACCTGGACCTGGTGCTGCACCTGGGGGACTACATCTACGAAGGCCGCGGCGCCGAAAAGCGGGTCCGCAAGCACATCGGGCCAAAGCTGATGACCCTGACCGATTATCGTGTCCGGTACGCGCAGTACCGCTCCGACCCCCTGCTGCACCAGATGCATGCCCGATGCCCGTGGCTGGTCACCTGGGATGACCATGAGTTCGAAAACAACTACGCCGGCGAAGTCTCCGCGCGCCGCGGCGTCGATCCGGCCGAGTTCTTGATCCACCGGGCCAACGCCTACCAGGCCTACTACGAGATGATGCCGCTGCGGCGGCGCTCGATCCCCCGCGGCCCGGATATGCGGCTCTACCGCAAGGCTTCGTTTGGCCGGCTGGCGGAGCTGAATGTCCTGGACACGCGCCAGTACCGGTCCGACCAGCCCAACGGGGACCGCGGCTCGGATCTGAACGACGCCGCCCTGGACCCGAAGAACACCCTGCTCGGGCAGGGGCAGCGGGAATGGCTTCAGGCGTCCCTAGCCGAGTCAGCCGCCACCTGGAACGTGCTCGCCCAGCAGGTGATGATGGCGATGGTCGACCGGGCCCGGGGCGAGGGGCGCAGTTACTCGATGGACCAGTGGAGCGGGTACGCCCACGAGCGGATGGAACTGGTGCGCTTCCTGGCGGAGCGGCGGGTGCCCAACCCCGTGGTGCTGACCGGCGACATCCACTCCAACTGGGTAAACGACCTGCGAGTGGACGACCGCAAGCCGGAGACCCCGGTGGTTGCGACGGAGTTCGTGGGCACCTCCATCACCAGCGGCGGCAATGGCGTAGACCGCCCGGCCACGCTCGACCCACTCCTGGCCCAGAACCTGTTTGTCCGCTTCCACAACCGGCAGCGGGGCTACGTGCGCTGCACCCTCACCCCCACCTCGTGGCGGAGCGACTTCGTGGTGGTCGAGGAAGTGCTCCGGCCGGGAGGGAGGGCGCACACCCGCGCCTCGTTCGTCGTGGAGGCGGGCCGACCCGGTGCCAAGCCTGCGTGAGGTCTGCAGGGAGCAGCGCGCCCTGACGTAGTACGAGCACGGAGCAACGACCGGGAGGAAGCGGAACCGGGGGAGGAGCACCGACTCAGTGTTCCGTCGCTACGAAGACCCGCTGCCGGGACAGCAGACGGGAGAAGGAAGACTTCATGAACGCCGTTTCACGCCGCCTGGGCGTCGCGTTCGCCGGTCTCGCCCTTTTTGGGGTCCGTGAGCGTACAGCAATGAGCACAGCAGGAGCAAGCAGGCTCGCCGGCGAATAGATCCGCGATCCCGTGCCCGGGACGGACCGCGCACGGCACCAAAGGCTGAGGGGAAACAAACGCCAGCTCTTCTTGTCGATCCCCGAAGCGCCACGCAGCGGGCGCCGTGCCAGCAGCAGACACGCATCATCGCCCCGCGAGCCACGCCCGAAGGCACGCGCCCTGCAGGATGGCCTTGCCCATCTCTGGCAGCGTCGGTGCCGATGCCGACTTCTTCGCCAGTTCCACCATTCCCTGGTTCACGTTTGGGTTGCCTATCCTCGCCAAAACACGGGCGACGTTCGTGGAGGCGTGTCGGGTGGGGCTGCTGCCGTAGAGCACGATCTGGGCGCCCTTGTCGGGCAACAGGCAGGGCGCGAGTGATTCGACCTGGTCGGGGGGCAGGTTGATGGCCTTGGGCAGGTGCTGGGCCTGGTAAGCCCTGGATAGAGGATAGGGGTGCCTTTGGGGCCCCCAGCAGAACTT
>JAUJNC010000152.1 GCA_030446525.1 Armatimonadaceae bacterium | reverse complement strand
CTCTGACGTCGCCCACGGGTGCATCCTCAACTCCGGCCGTGCGGGGGGACCGATCTCCCCCTCTGCTTTCCCGAGCCTGGATGTGGCGCTTCACGGCCGCGCCTCGAAACGATCCGGCGCCGGGGCCGGCCGCCTACGGCGGGCCTTGCTTTGCACCTTGCGCGCGGCGTACAAAATGACCACGTTGGATACGACCAGGCCCATAAGCGCGGGCGTCAGCACGGCGAGTCCGCCCGAAGCGCCGCCGTAGGAGAAGCTCCAGGCGACCTTGCTCCACGCGATGGCGTTGAGCACGACCAACCCGCAGGCGAGCGACCGCTTCCAGAAGGCTAGGCCCAGTGTGGTAAGGCTGAGCGGCACGAGCGAAGCCAGAAAGACCTTGGCGAGCGTCCAACCGCCCGTGAGGTACTCCTTTTCCGCGGCCAGGAACCCGGCCACGCCAGGGTCCGGCTTCTCGGGCGCGGGAAACCAGAACATGCTCGTCGAGAGCGCGACCAGCGTCAGCAGGATACCGGCGAGGCTGCGCCTGTAGGCGAAGTAGCAGAACGGCAGGAGGAAGAAGGGTCTTATGTACCAGCTCAGGACATTGTGGTGACGTTCCCACGCCCACGAAACAAAGTTGTTCAAGGATTCCATCGGTTGTCCTCACCGGGTGTTTCGGCGTTGCTGTATGACCTTTCCCGTGTCCCGCCGCCTCTTCCTCCTTCCCCTCGCCTCGCGCCACTTCCGCTACAACGGGAACCGCACCCTCCGGTGCCTGAGAAGGAGGGTGCGCGCGTTGCGGCGAAATTGGAGGCGTTTCCCGTGTGCGGACACAAAAGGAGCGCGGGCGATGACAAACCTGCCGACCGAGCCCACCATCACCCAGAAACCCGGAAGCACTGAACTCTGGAGGATCGAACTCTTCGGCGGCCTGCGTCTGCGTCAATGGGACCGGACGCTCACACGTTTCGAGACGCGTAAAGCGGGGGCGCTGCTCGCCTTTCTGGCGTTCCACCGCCACCGGGCACACGGGCGCGACGTACTGGCGGAGTGGCTATGGCCCGACGAAGATCCGGAGGCGACCCGCAGCCGCCTGCGGCAGGCGCTGTCCGCTTTGCGCCGGGCTCTGGAAGCGCCTCCCATCGTGCCGGGCAGCATCTTCCTGGCTGATCGCACCCAGGTTCGTCTGAACCCGGACGCGGTGACGACCGATGTGGCGGAGTTCGAAGCCGCCCTCCAGGAGGCGCAGACGGCAGCCCCGACCGAGCGGGTACGCCTTCTGACCGGGGCCGTGGAACTCTATGGCGGCGAACTGCTTGCCGGATTCGACGAAGCCTGGATCCCCGCCGAACGCGAACGGCTCCACGAGGCGTACGTGGGGGCGCTGACGCAGCTGGCGGGGGCGCTCGCGGAAAGCGGCGATCGGCAGGGGGCGGCGGAGTACGCGCGGCGCGCCGTGAAAGCCGATCCGATGCGCGAAGAGGCGCATTGTCTCCTGATGCGCTTGTACGCGGCGGCGGGCCGCACTCCCGATGCCCTGCGGCAGTACCGGGAATTAGAGAAGGCGCTCCGAGAAGAACTGGACGCCGTTCCTTCCGCCGAAGCGCAGTCTTTGCTGGCGCGGCTGCGGGCCGCAAGCACAGCGTCGGCGAGCGCTCCTCCATCTTCCGAAGCGCCACCGGAAGCGGAACCTATCCCCGCCGGGACTGCTGCCGGCAGCGCCGAGCCGCATGCGCGGCAAAGACCGAAGCCGCGGCGGGCGCTTATAGCGGTTCCCGTTCTGCTGGTTATCCTGACGAGCCTATTTCTGTGGCTGTGGCCCGGCAACACGGTTTCGCCGGGGTCGTTCACCTCCGGTGCGCTGAGCGCCCAGACGCTCTACCGCCGCGGGCGCGACGCCTGGAACGAGAGGTCCGAAGCGGGTTTGCGTACCGCGCAAGACCGCTTCGAGAAAGCTATCGACCGGGACCCCGGTTCTGCCCCCGCCTATGCCGGACTCGCGGACACCTACAGTCTGCTGGCCTATTACGGCTATATGGACCCGAGCGAGGCATACGAGAAGGCGACCGCCGCCGCCGAGAAAGCGCTGGAACGCGACCCGGACAGTGTCGAAGCACGAACTTCCCTGGCGTGGATCAAGATGACGTTTGCGTGGGACTGGGACGGAGCCGAGGAACTCTTCCTTCAGGCAACCGCGCAGGACCCCCCGTATGCGACCGCGCACCAGTGGTACTCCTTTTTTCTGATGGCGCTGGGGCGGACCCAGGCCAGCCTGGCGCAGATCCGCAGAGCACAGGATCTGGAGCCTCATCCTTCCGTGATCAGCAAAAGCGTCGGGCAACGCAGCTTCCACGCGCGGCACTACGACGAAGCGGTGGCGGCATACCAGGCGGCTCTGCGCGCCGATCCCAATTCCAGCCTGACCCGGTACTGGCTGGGGTTGGCGTACGAGCAGCAGGCCCTGGCGCATCGGGATCCCGGTCCCGCCGGGACTGCCTTTCAGGCGTCGCTACGAGAGCTGCACAAAGCGTACGATTTGTCGAACGGGGACCCGGCGGTACGGGCCGCTCTCGGCCATGTCTATGCGGTTTCGGGCCGGCGGGAGGAGGCGCGGACGCAACGGGAGGCGCTGGAGGCGCTCCAGCAAACCCGATACGTCTCCCCGGTGGCCATGGCGATCCTTTACACCGGCCTCGGCGACAAGGGCCGCGCCCTTGACTTTCTGGAGAAGGCGAAGCAGGAACGCTCTCCGGAATTGACCCTGCTCAAGGTCGAGCCCCGTTTCGATCCTCTGCGGGAGGAACCACGGTTTCGCCGCCTGGTCAAGGCGGTCTTCGGGCAGTAGCCGGCGCCCACGACACAACATTCACGAAAAGTAAACGGCAAATCACGCCGTTTGCACGCTTCTTTTACGCTGACTTCACGCGCACTTCGTACAATAATGTCATCCCCAGCGCCGGTGTACGGCGAAAAAGGAGTCGATGATGAACGAAGTGGACCCTCTTCGGTTGATCCTGGGCCTGATAGTCATTGCCCTGGCTGTCTACGGCGTCGTGCGAAAAGTGGATGTACGACTGGTGCTGATCCCGGCGGCGCTGGCGCTGGGGACGCTCGCCGGCCAGCCGGCGGCCATCGTGCAGAAGTTCCTCGCCACCTTCGCGGATGAAAGGTACATCGTCCCGATCTGCACCGCCATGGGCTTCGCCTACGTGCTGCGCCATACCGAGTGCGACCAGCACTTGGTGCAGCTTCTGGTAAAACCGCTGCGGCGCGTGCGCGTTCTTGTGATCCCCGGCGCGGTCCTGGTGGGCTTTCTGGTCAACATCCCGGTTATCAGCCAGACCAGCACCGCCGTGGCCATCGGCTTCGTACTGATCCCTCTGCTGTTCGCCGCGCGCATCTCGCCGATCACGGCGGGAGCGGCGCTGCTGCTGGGATCGTCCGTCGGCGGCGAACTGCTGAACCCCGGCGCTCCCGAGTACGGAACCGTGGCCAAGGAGATGGCGGAGCGGACGACGGCAACCGTGCTGCGCTCGGATATGGTCCAGCGCACCCTGCCGCTCTGCCTTGTGCAGCTCCTGGTCGGCACCGCGGTCTTCTGGGGAATGAGCGTGCGCGCGGAGGCGCGTTGGCAGCGCGAAAAGGCCGGGGAGGAACCGGAGGCGGAGGTTCCGGGCGCCGCGGGCCTGTTTCGCGTGAACCTTGTCAAGGCCGCCGTTCCGGTCCTGCCGCTTGTCCTGCTCTTCCTTACCTCGAAAGCGTTTGACGTGATCTCACTGCCGCAGGAATGGCTGGTGAGCGCGAGCGAAGTTGCCTCGCTTAACGATGCGGCGGCGCAGCGGCGCGCCTACGATCTGTTCGACACCCGCTTGATCGGCGCGGCGATGCTGGTCGGGGTCGTGGCGGCGGTGCTCACCACGCTGGGGCGCGCCGATCGGCGGCTGACCCTGGGAACGGCGCGGGCGTTCTTCGATGGGGCGGGGTTCGCGTTCGCCGAGATCATCGCGATCATCGTGGCCGCCGCCTGCTTTGCCGAAGGGGTGAAGCTGGTTGGCGTGGGCGCCCTGATCGGCGCGCTTGTCAGCGCATCCCCCGCCACCCTCCTGCCGGCAGCGGGCGTGCTGCCGATGGCCTTCGCCGCCATCAGCGGCTCGGGCATGGCGGCGACGCAGGGGGTATACGGCTTTTTCGCCGGTCCCGCGCTGAACCAGGGCCTCGACCCCGTGCATGTCGGTTCCGTCGTCTCGCTGGCGGCGGCGGCGGGGCGCACCCTGTCGCCGGTCGCTGCCGTCACTCTGATGTGCGCCAAGCTGTCGGGAGCGAGTCCCGCCGAACTGGTGAAGCGGGTCGCCTTTCCGCTGCTCGCTGCCGTGGCCGCGATGCTCCTGCTGACGATGCGTACCGCACCGCGGGTCACCCCCCCGGCGAGCGTCCCCGCACCGCTTTCCGCCCCGGAGGCGGGCCATACTCGATAAACGGATCCAAATGAGGAGGAAACACAATGAACCCTTTTGATCTGCCGGGACCCTCGTTTCTCGTTCTGTATCTCGTCGTGCTCGCCGCGGCCGTTCTGGCGGCCCTGTATCTGCGATGGTCTCTGCGCGGACCCGGCGACGAGCCACCGGCCGAGGCGCTCGTTCTGGACCCCTATGAGATCGCCTTTCTGGCGGGCGGCAGCGATCTGGCCCTGAACGCGGCCTTCGCCAGCCTCTGCCAGCGTGGCGTGCTCGCTCCCGATGCTTCACGGCGTTACCTGACGGTGCGGACGGCTCTCGGATCGGGAGCCCATAGGGTGGAGCGGGCGGCTGTCTGGCATGTCCAGCATGCTCCCGGGCGAACCATCCCGCAGCTGCGCGCGACTCCCCCGCTCGAAGTCACGCGTCTGCGCGAGCGGCTGGAAGCGCGGGAACTGCTCCTTTCCGCGGAGCGGTTGGCGGCGGCCTATTACCAGCCGGCGCTCGCTGTTCTGGCGGCGACGCTTCTGGGAGCGATCAAGATCTATATCGGCGTCTTACGGCAACGCCCGGTCGGGATTCTCGTCTTTCTATGCCTTCTCAGTATGTTCGCCGTTCTTTTCTTCCTGGCGCAGTTCCCTCCCCGGACACGCCGCGGTGAGCGTGCCTTACACCTGCTGCGGAAACGGAACGCTGCCCTTCGCGCCTCCGCCGGACGCGGCGCATCTGCGCTCAGCGGCGGTGATCTCGCCTTTGCTGTCGGCCTCTTCGGCCTTAGCGTGCTTTACCATGGTCCGCTGGCCCCGGTGGCGCACGCGCTTGAGCCGCCCGGGTCGTCGAGCGGCGGGAGCGTCAGCGGCGACGGCGGTGGCTGTGGAGGGGGCGGCTGCGGAGGCGGGTGCGGCGGGTGCGGCGGCTGTGGAGGATAAGACGCATGAACGTGACAGGTATGTCCCCGACCCCTCTGGGTGTCGGCATCGGTTGGCGTCCCGAAATCGCGCTTGCCATCGAGCGCTGCCCGCGCCTGGGGTTTGTGGAAGTCATCGCGGAGGATATGGACGCCGGCGGGCCACTCCCGGCGCCGGTCACGCTGCTGCGCGGGCGCGGCGTCGCCGTCGTGCCGCACGGCGTCACCCTGGGGCTCGGTGGGGCGGAGCCGCCGGAGCCCGCGCGCCTCGATGCGCTGGCCCGGCTGGCGAACCAGGTCAACGCCCCCTTCGTCAGCGAGCACATCGCCTTTGTGCGGGCGGGCGGCACGGAGGCGGGACACCTGCTGCCGTTGCCCCGCACCCGCGCCGCCCTCAGCGTGCTGGTCGAGAACGTGCGGACGGCGCGGCGGGCGCTGCCCGTACCGCTCGCTCTGGAGAATATCGCTTCGCTCTTCGAGTGGCCGCAGGCCGAGATGGACGAGGCCGAGTTCCTCACCGAGGCGCTCCAGCGCACGGACAGCCTGCTGCTTCTGGATATCTCGAACCTGTACGCCAATGCCCGCAACCACGGGTTCGATGCCCTCGCCTTTCTCGGGCGGATACCGCTGGAACGTCTGGCTTATGTCCACGTCGGCGGCGGGATCGAGCGGGACGGCCTGTACCACGATACGCACACGCACCCGGTCGTGCCGGGGGTGCTCGATCTGCTCGAAGCGCTGTGCGCTCTTGCCGCGCCGCCCGGCATCCTGCTGGAGCGCGACGATGATTTCCCCTGTGCGGAGGAGCTTCTGGCCGAGATCGACGGCATCACTTCCGCCGCGGAACGCGGAGCCCTCCGCCGTGCCCGTGGATGATCCCCGGCCCCACCTGGCCGAGGCGCAGGCGGAACTGCTGCGGGCGCTCGCCGGCCGAACCTCGCCGCCGGCCGGCTTCGACACCGCGCGGGTTCGGGCGACATCGCGGGCGCTTGTTTCCAAGCGTTCCCGCGCCGCGGCGCGCACGTGGCCGGGCCTCGCCGTCGCGCTGGGCTCCGGGTGGAGCGAGCGGTTCGCTGCCTTCGCCCAAACCCATACCCTGCCGCGCGACGGCGGCCCGCTGGCCGACGGCTATGCCTTCGCCGGCTTTCTGCGCCGTGCGGGCGAACTGCCCGACGAAGGACGTCTGGAAGTGCTGGCCGTCACCCTGCGCTATCGAGCGTGCGCCTCGGGACTCCTGCCGCGCCGGGGCGTGCGCATTTGCGCCTGCTTCCTCGCGCGGCCCCGCCGATGGGTGCTGGCCGTGCGGCTGCCCGTTCTGGGCGAGCGCTGGTTCCGCTTCCCATGAAAGTCATCCCCGTTCATGGTGCCGTTCACGATATCGTTCACGCCGTGTACACGCCGGTCGTGTATCCTGGGGTCGTATCGCTTCCCGCGCCGCAGCGACCGAGCGCGGGAGATCGAAGGAGAGACCCATGAACACATCGCAGCAACAACCCGAAGCGCTCGTCGTTCCCGCGAGAAGAGAGGGGCGATGATCAAACGCATCGTGGACCCGCCGGAAGAGCCAGAGTCCACATGACAAGCGGAAGTAGGCGGGAAATCCCCGCCCAAGGAGGATCTGCTCGACCGCCGACTGGCGTACACGCTCTTCCGTCTCGTGCTTTTCGGGCGTGAACCTGCCGCTGCACGGCGCGACGCGCCCAGTCCGCGCGCGGCGGGAACGTTCCCCATGTTCCACCTGGAAGATTCCAGCCCTTGCCGCCGGCGCCGTTCTTCCAGACAGGGCTGCACCACGCCGGGCCAGTGCCAAGCCGGTGCCCGGCCTGCGGTGACGCGACCGGCGCCGCACAAGGTCAGGTGACGGCCATGGTGGTGGGCACGGCGCACCGCACCGACTGGGAAATGCTGACAGTCCAGATTTTCAGATATATTCCGCCATGTTCTATGCCCTGCCGCCGGCCACATGAACGCCTTCTCCGCAGACGCCCTTCTGGCAGAGTTCTCGGTGGAAGTGAAACGCCGTCCAGGCGAGGACAATGAACTACGGACAGCCCGGGGGCAACGATCCTGTATCGACCAACCTGCAGGTAGACCATGGTACCTTTTATTTCTGCTCTTGATATCGTCTGTTCTCCTGCGTCGGATACGGAGTCAGAGGGCTTTCCTCGTGGAGAGATGCTGCGATCGTCGTTGGTGATCCTGCCCTTTCACCGGCGTGTCGCACTTCCTCCGGCATGAAGCACGATCTCGCGGCGATGATCCCTGACCCATTGCCCAAGAGCCTCTGGGTCAATCTACCTGACAGGGGCTGGAGATCGCGGGGGCGCGATCGGTCTGCTCATCCCCTGACCTGGCGGGGAGCGCCGGCATCTGTCTGGCGCTCCTCTTGATCGCGATGTTCCCGGCGAACGTAAATGCCGCGCTCCAGGGGATCCTGCCATGGGTGCGCAGACGCCCACCTCTGCTTTGGCTACGCGCGCCGACGCGTGCCTCTTCTTCCTCGGCATGTCTTGCGGGCAGTGATCCGGAGCTGGTAGGCTCATCGACCGCGGAGCCGGCACACGAAACGCCCGGGTCCGCATCGGCTTGAAGGGGCCTTCATCCCACCCAGACGCGGCATGGCCGCCGCCCAGCATCCGGCGCACTCCGTTCCAGCAGGCCCTCGTCCGGATCCACCAGCAGCGGCGATTTGATCTTCAGTTCGCCCAGCGCCGTGTCCAGGCGTAGACCGGCGAGCCGCCAGCGCGGCGAGGGTATCGCGGACCATGCGCAGCAGGGTGCGCGTCGGTTCGTCCAGCCGGATGCGGACGGCGCGCGGGCGCGCCTCCTCGGCCATGGCGTTGGGCACGATCTGCCGCACCTGGTCGCCAGCACCTCCACCTGGGCGACCGCCCTCCTCGCCCTCTCCCTTCGCCCCCGCCGATGCGCCTGCGGTGCGAGGCTTTGCCCTTGATGAATGACGGCGTCCTTGATCAGGAGCGGCGCGTACTGCGGGTGACCGCGGGGAAGCAGGTCACGGGCCACCGAGCCGGTGGTGTCCTCGAGGGTCACGAACAGCATCGGCTCGCCCTTTTTCGTGTAGTGGGTCCGACCGCCGCCACCAAGCCGCCCACCGTCACCCTCCTGGTTCGGCTGCGGCCCGCCTGCACGTGGTCGGCGCTGTGCAGGGCGCGAAACTTGCGCCGCATCTCGGGCTCGAAGGGTCCCACGGGGTGCTCCGACAGGTACAAGCCCAGCAGCTCTTTCCATCGCCAGCAGCTCGCCGCGGGGAAGTCGGGTGCCCTGTCCGCCGGCGCCGCGCGGCGCCGCCTGGTGGCGGCCCGGCGCCCCCCCCCCCGCCTTCTGCGTCCCCGAACAGCGACGAGGCCCGCCGATTTTTCGCGCGCGCCTCCGCGCCGCCGCGGCGCAGTCCTCCAGCGCCTCGACCAGGGACCGCCGGTTCGGCGCGATCAACTGGAAGGCGCCCGCCTTGACCAGCATCTCGATCACCGACTTCGAGGTCAGCCCCTCGGCGAAGACGCGGCCGCAGAAGTCGTCGAGCGACGTGAACGCCCCCGCCTTGGTCCGCGCGGCCAGGATCGCCTCGATCGGCGCCCGGCCGACGTTCTTGATCGCGAGCAGTTCGAAGCGGATCGTATCTTTGCTGCACGGTGAAGTCCGCCGACGACTCGTTGACGCACGGGGCAGGACGGTGACGCCGAGCCGCCCGCACTCCTCGATGGTGGCGACGATCTTGTCGGTGTTGTCGACGTAGGCGCCCATCAGGGCGGCCAGGTACTGGCGGGGTAGTTGGCCTTGAGGTACGCCGTCTGGTAGGCGACCATGGCGTAGCAGGCGGCGCGCTGCTGAAGGCGCAGCTGCAATCTGCCCGATCTCGGCGAAGATCTGCTCGGCGACTTCTTCGGGGACGCCCTTCTTCTCGGCGCCCTTCAGGAAGTTGTCCTGCTGCTTTTCCATGTCCTTGAGCGACTTCTTGCCCATCGCGCGGCGGAGTGGCGTCGGCCTGGCCCAGCGAAAACTCCGCGATCGCCTGGACGATCTTGAGGACCTGGTCCTGGTAGACGATGACGCCGTACGTACCTGCAGGATCGCCTGAGCCACGGGTGTACTCGATCTGGCCCGCGTCGTACTTGCCGCGGATGTAGCGCGGATGTGGGCCATCGGGCCGGGCCGGTACAGCGCCACCATGGCCGCCAGCCCTTGACGGAGTTGGGCTTGAGCCCACGATGTACTTGCGCATCCCCTGCGACTCGAGCTGAAGATGCCGGTCGTCTCGCCGCGCGCCAGCATCTCGTACGCCCGGTCGGCCCGCGGGTCGCCGAGGGGGATGTTCCAGACGTCGACGCCCGCCCTGCGTCTTGATCAGCTTGACGGCGCGCGCGAGGATCGACAGGTTGGACAGCCCCAGAAACGGATTCGAGGAGGCCACGGCCTGAGCGCACGAGTGCGGGTACTGCGTCACCAGGGCGCCGTCGGCCGTGCGGGCGAGCGGGGTGGTCGACGAGCGGCCGGTCGGCGATCATGATGCCCGCCGCGTGGACGCTCGCGTGCCGGGAGATGCCCTCCAGGCGTTTGGCGGTGTCCACCAGCTTCTGGTGCTGGCGCGCTGCTCGCGTACTCGCCGGCAAACTCCGGGTTGTCCTGCATCGCGCGGGTCGATGGTGATGCCGACCGGGAGCGACGGCACCATCCGGGCGATCTTATCCACTCCGGCATCGGCAGGGCGAGCGCTCCGGCCGGCGGCCGGGTGATCGCCGCCTTGGCGCTCCAGCGTCCTGAACGTCGTGGATGGTGTTGGCGACGTTGTCCCGCCCGTACTCGCGTGACGTGCTGGATGACCTCGTGGCGCCGCGGCTCGTCGAAGTCCATGTCGATGTCGGGCATGGACACGCGCTCGGGGTTGAGGAACCGCTCGAACGTCAGGTCGTACTCGATCGGGTCCAGGTCGGTGATCCCCAGGCAGTACGAGGCGAGCGAGCCCGCCGCGCTCCCGCGCACGCCGAAGAAGATGCCGCTCTGCCTGGCGTGGTTGGAGATGTCCATCACGATCAGGAAGTACTGCGAAAAGCCGGTCTTCTCGACGATGTCCAGCTCATACGCGAGCCGGTCCTTGTGCACCGCGGAGTGGCGGGGGATGCGCCGGGATAATCCTTCCCAGCACAGGTCGCTCATGTGCTCATGTGGCGCCTTGCCGCCGGGCAGGTCGACGGCGGGCATCGGCACGCGCCCCATCTCGATCTCGAGGTTACACTTCTGCGCCACCTCCAGCGTGTTCTCGATGGCGTCCGGCGCGAAACGCTCGAACTTGCCCATCATCTCCGCGTACGTCTTGAGGTAGAACGCGCGCGGCTCGTACTTCATGCGCTTGGGGTCCTCGACCGTCGTGCCGGTCTGGATGCAGATCAGTACGTCGTGCGCGTCGGCGTCGTCGGCGGTCAGATAGTGGGCGTCGTTGGTCGCCACCATCTTGATGCCCATCGCCTGGGAGATGCGCTTGATCTCCGCGTTGAGCGCGTCCTGCCCCTCGGCGCCGTGCCCCTGGATCTCCAGGTAGAAGTCGTCGCCGAACACCTCCCGGTACCACGCGGCGACGTTCTTGGCCGGCTCCAAACTCCCCTTGCCCTCGACGACGGCCTTGGCCAGCTCGCCGCCCATGCAGGCGGAGCAGATGATCAGCCCTTCACTATGCTCGGCCAGCAGCTCCTTGTCCACCCGCGGCTTGTAATAGAACCCCTCCAGCGACGCCTTGGTGGCCAGCCGCATCAGGTTGCGGTACCCCGCTTCGTTCTTGGCGATCGCGACCAGGTGATGGTTGCCGTCCTTCTTCGGGTCGCGGTCCGTCCGCCGGCGGGTCGCGCAGTACAGCTCACAGCCCACGAGCGGTTTAACGCCCGCCTGCCTGCACTTCAGGTAGAACTCCATCGCCCCGTACATCATCCCGTGGTCCGTGAGCGCGATGGCCGGCATCTCCATCTGGACGGCGTAGTTGACCATGTCCTTGATCTTGGTCGCGCCGTCGAGTAAGGAGAACTCCGAGTGGTTGTGCAGGTGAACGAACGGGGTGGGCATGTTTGCGCAGATCCTATCAGTCTTTGTCCATCGTCGGCGTTTGTTCTTCCGCGCGACGATTCATTGCTATTCCTTGAGAACAAGATAGTGTGTCCACAGGTCATGATGACACAACATATAGTGTTCCGAAGCACAATTCCCGGCACACCCCTTCGATTCCTTCTGCCCTCGCTGGATTTTTCACGTTATGGGCGAAGCAGGAAAGCACGGTACGATAGAGATTGCGATGGGTAAGGAAGCGATCGCGGTGTGCGCTCCGGCTCAGCCGGTACAGGAACCGCTCGTTGGCGTAGCGGGTGAGGACGCGCATCGTGTCCGCGCAAGAATGCACACGCCACGGCCCAACCCATGCAGCAATCCCCGTTCATAAAGGCGCTGCAGATGTTTCCGTGAGATGCCCTGTGCCTCCCGCTCTCCAGGCCGGATCGCCCCAGCGTCTCTGACTTTCTGGAGAATGTCCTCACGCGCTATCATGCCGTTCTGCCAAAGTCTTGTGTCTTTAACTATCTTAGAACAGCACTAAACTCATAAACGAAGGAACTCGACACCGGTGTCCAAAGTTTCAGAGATCTCGCGGCAGTACCATGCAGCCCTGGAGGCAAGCCAGACGCAGTATGAGGCGATGTGGGGGGAGAAACGAGATTCGGAATACGCTGTGCTATAATATGCCATACAGTGGTGCCGTCATGATCGATGGCAGCATTGCCAGCATGAAACGTCCCAACATTATGGAGAGCGTATGGCGATGACCACCCCAACACGACCGAAGCAGAAGATCACGCTGCGTCTGCCCGCCGAATTGATGGAAACGGCGCAGGAAGCCGTGCGGCTGGGTCTTGCCCCCTCGCAGAGCGCCTTTATCGAAGACTCCCTCCGCCGGCGGATGCGCGAGGTACGGCACGCATGGATGCGCCGTCTCGCCGAAGAAGCGATGGCGGATCCCGACTTTGTCGCCGACATGCGCGCCACGCAACGGGAGTTCGGCGCCGCAGACGCCGGGGAATGGCCCCCATTCGACGCCGGGACGACTGCGGGCGAAGGCGCCTGAGCGATGACCCACCAGTGGACCATCTTCCACGCCGACCTGGACCCGACGGTCGGTCGCGAACAGGCAGGTGAGCGGCCGGTATTGGTGGTGTCGGCCGAGCCGCTCAACGATGTCTATGACGTGGTGATGGTGGCGCCCATCACCAGCCGCAAGAACAACCGTCCTGCGCGCCTGGGAGAGGTCCTGCTCCCAGCCGGGACCGGCGGTCTGCGGGTGGACTCGTTGGCACTGTGCTATCAGGTACGGACGCTGGATAAGTCGCGTCTCACCCGCACCTACGGCGAGATCACCGACACCGATGTCCGGGATCAGATACGCGACACGCTGGCGCTCTGCCTCGATATGGATTGACTTCCAGCACCGCAAAGGGATTAGCGATGTCCAAAGTATCCGAGATCTCACGACAATACCATGCAGCTCTGGAGGCGAGCCAGACGCAGTATGAGGCGATGTGCCAGAACCGGGAGGAGGCGATCCGTGGCTTCTACCATGACTTCTTCCACAAGCTCGTCTGCGACTTCAACACCCGCTTCCACAACGAGCGCTTCCGCGCGCCTGCAGGAGCGCATCGAACGAGCGCTCGGCACCAACACCCTCCAGTTCATCGCCATCGACGGCACCTGAGGACGCATCAATCTCTCCTCGGCTTCGCCGTATGCGGGCTCAGACGGTGTTATGAACTCGGTTTTTTGCATTTTGTCACAACGACGCAGAAAAGGC
>JAUJNC010000151.1 GCA_030446525.1 Armatimonadaceae bacterium | reverse complement strand
TGGGCGCGGACGACTACCTCACCAAACCCTTCAGCATCCGTGAACTGCTGGCGCGCGTCAAGGCGCTGCTCCGCCGCGTGGACGCGCTCAGCGCACCGGCGGCCGAGCAGAAGATGCAGACGATTCATGCTGGCGCTCTTGTGGTCGACTGCCAGAAACGGACGGTTACGGTTGACGGAACAACTGTGAGCCTGACGGCCAAGGAGTTTGACCTGTTACTCCAGTTCGCCGCGCATCCGGGCCGGGTGTACACACGTGCCGACCTGCTCGATCTGGTGTGGGGGTATGGCTATGAGGGATACCAGCACACGGTGAACTCGCACATCAACCGGCTGCGGACTAAAATCGAAAAAGACCCTGCGCGGCCCCGCTACCTGCTGACCGTCTGGGGCGTCGGCTACAAGTTCGCCGAGCCGGATGAAGGGGCAATGGGCTGATGCTGCGGACCCTGCACGGAAAGCTGTCCTTGGTCCTGCTGGCGCTGCTCGGCCTGCTCGTGCTTTTTTTTGTGCCGCTCACTCTGCTCTCCACCCAGCGGTACTTTGAGGAGGTGAACCAGAAGGTCAACAGGACGCTGGCCGCGCACCTGACACAGCACCTGGTCGCCAAGAAAGGGCTGGGCAAGGATGTCCGCGCGCGCGCGGCGACCATGAATGAAATTCACCGGCTGATGGTTATCAACCCGAACATCGAGATCTACCTCCTCGACGCGCAGGGGGCCATCCTGGACCACGCCGCCCCGCATGGCCGGGTGAAACGCGAGCGCGTCGCCCTGGAGCCAGTGCTAAGGTTCCTTGCCGGGACCGAACCGTTGCCGATCCGGGGCGACGATCCGCGCAACCTGAGGGGGCGGAAAGTCTTCTCCGCCACGCCCATCACCATCGACGGTCAGCGCCGGGGCTATATCTATGTCATCCTCGCGGGCGAGGAGCACGAGGGGATCGCGGAGCGGCTCCGGCGTAGCTACATTCTCCGCGGGAGCCTCGCCGCGGCGGTCGGTGGCCTGCTGTTCGCCTTCGCCACCGGCCTGCTCTTGTTCCACCTGCTGACACGACGCCTGCGGCGGCTGGCTGCCGCCGTGGACGAGTTCCAGGAGCGGGATTTCCGGGAGCGCGCCCGGCTCGCGGACGTGATCTCTTCCCCGCCGCGTGACGAGATCGACCGGCTCGGCCTGGCTTACAACCAGATGTCGGGGCGCATTCTGGAGCAGATCGAAGGGTTGCGCGCGGTTGACACGCAACGGCGCGAGATGGTGAGTCACGCGTCGCACGACCTGCGCACGCCGCTGGCCGCGCTTCAAGGGTATCTCGAAACCCTGCTTATCAAGGAAGGCGAACTCAGTGCTGAAGAGCAACGCACTTATCTCACGACAGCGCTCCGGCACAGCGACCGGCTGGGCAAGCTGGTTGCGGAGTTGTTCGAACTAGCCAAGCTGGAATCACGCGAGGCGCAGGTTCACGCCGAACCTTTTTCGCCCGGCGAACTGGTGCAAGATATCGCGCTCAAGTTCCAGCTCGGCGCACAAAACAAAAAGCTGCGGCTTGAGACCGACTTTTCTCCCGATGTACCTCACGTTTGCGCCGACATCGGTCTCATCGAGCGCGTCCTGGAAAACCTTCTGGAAAACGCCCTGCGCTACACGCCGGAAGGCGGCGTCGTCACCCTTGCCCTTACACGGGAAGGGGAGAATATACGGGTTCAGGTCCGGGATACGGGGCGCGGCATCCCCGAGGAGCATCTTCCCTATATCTTCGACCGCTACTACCGCGTTGAGAGCCAGCCGGAGACGCCGGGCGGCGCCGGGCTCGGCCTCGCGATCGCCAAGCGCATCCTCGAACTGCACGACAGCACCATCACGGTCCAGAGCGTTCCCGGCGGCGGTACGACGCTCACCTTTACCTTGCCCGTCTGCCCACCCCAGCCTGAAGCGTAATGGGAGCCGCGACTTCCCTGACGCTTTTCCCGTGACCAAAAAGCGATGTCTTCGTGAGGCGGGTGTGACCTCGCCGGACGAAACTCCTCTCGTTCTCTGCCGAAGAAAATGTGGAGAACGGAATACGTATCTCTTCCGTCAACCACCGGGCGTTTTGTTCTAGTCTGGCAGGCATTCTGGCCGGGCGCGTTCGCCACCGGCGGCCTGGGCAGCGGGACGTTCGAGAATTGGGCGGGCGGCCCGATCCTGGGTGTGGCGTTCCCAGACAATCTGACCGGAAAAGTCGGTTCCTGTTGGCAACGAACGCGGGCAGCGACTCGGTTGCCGTTTTCCGCATCCGGCCCGACGGCAGTCTTGTCCTTGTGGATGTCGAGCTTTCCCAGGGTACGCACCCGATCAGTGTGACCTTCCGCAAGAAGATCCTGTACGTCCTGAACGGTGGGGCCAGCTAGGGCGGCGGCGCGACCCCCAGTATCGCCGGCGTCACGGTCAGCGCCCAAGGCAAGCTGACGCCGATTCTCGGCCCGCTCTGGCCTGTCACGGGCAGCAGCGCCTCGAGCGTCGCGCCGATCGGGTTCAACAAGAAAGCCGACCTGCTCGTCGTGACCGAGGGCGGCGACAGGACCGTCGTCGACACCTACACCCTCGACAACGACGGCATCGCGACAGGGCGCGTGTCGAACACCGGGCCCAGCATACCGTTGGGCTTTACCTTCACCCGGGGCGACCAGCTGCTCTACACGATGAATCGCGGCGGCGCTACGGGCCTGGGCGCGGCCTCCTCGTTCGAGGTCCCCAGCGACGGTGTCCTGGTCCCGATCAGCGGGCCGGTGGATAACTTCCGGCCCGACACCTGCTGGTTCGTCATCAACAACAACGGCAAGTTCGGCTTCGTCACCAACTTCCAAAGCGGCGATCTTTCCAGCTACCACGTCCTGCCGGACGGCACGCTCATCCTGCTGACCCCCATCGTCGTGGCCGGCCCGCCAGAAAGTGGCTCCGCCGACATGGCGCTGAGCAATAACGGTCAGCACCTCTACGTGCGGGTCATCAGCGATGGGACGAGCCGCCGCTTTAAAGTGGCTCCGGCGACCGGTCGCCTGACGCCGATCCTGACCCTCGGCGGTCTCGCGCCCGGCGCGGTTATCAGCATCGGCGCAAAGTAAAGCTGCGGAGCGAAGCTCGCACGGATAAGGTCAGCGGCCGGTTGGCACGGCGGCGGACCCTCTTCGTGATCAATTTGTGATATTTTGCTGAGATAATAATGTCGTGGGAATCGTCCCGCGACCTCCCCCCTGCCGAAGCCGGCAGGAACAGGAGAAGATAGATGAAGATTCGTTCGATCGCCACGGCCGTCGCCGCCCTTGCCGTTGTTTCGTCGTCTGCCCATATCGCTCTTGCTCAGGACAAGATGAGCGACAAGATGATGGGGATGTCCATGGCCGAAAAGCAGATGATGATGGACCGAATGCGGGGCCTGACCGCCTCCGAAAAGCGGCTGATGATGCGGGCGATGGAGATCATGGCCCGCATGTCACCGGCGGATAGGCAGATGATGATGCAGATGATGGGCATGCCGATGGGCGACATGCGAATGGGCATGATGTCCATGGCGGACATGCAAGCGATGATGGACCGAATGCCCGCGGCGGAGAAGCAGATGATGATGGACATGATGGCCGGCATGTCCGACTCCGAGAAGCAGATGATGATGCACATGATGAAGGGAATGAGCGCCGCCGACAAGCGAACGATGATGGGCATGTCGATGCCCGAGAAGCAGATGATGATGCGCATGATGAGAATGATGATGGGCATGAGCAGCGGCATGATGATGAATAACCAGGGCGGCAGCCGGTAAGCAGCGCTAGAGCAAGTCCGTCAAAGCCTGCCGCGCTGCCTCGCGGCGCGGCAGGCTACCCCAGTGTCGGGGATAGGGGCAGTAGGCGGGTGGCCTAACTCGCCGCTTCTTGCTTGAGCAAGCAAAAGAAGGAACGAGAAGTATGAAGTCGTTATCCTTGTTCGCACGCGCCATGACGGTGCTCGGCGCTGCAGTGACGGCTTGCGCTCTGAACGCAGCGCCTGCCGGAGCACAGGCGACGATAAAACGACCTGCGCCGGAGCTTGTGGGGGGGCCATGGCTGAACACGTCCGGCGGCAAGCCTGTCACTTTGGCCGCGCAACGCGGCAAGGTGACGATTGTCCATTTCTGGACCTTTGGGTGAAGCAACTGCAAGGCAAACCTGCCGAGTTACGGCAGATGGCAAAAGCAGTTCGGCAAGCGCGGTGTCGAGATAATCGGTGTTCATACGCCGGAGTTCGATTGGGAGCGCAACAAGGGCAGTGTCGCCCGCCAACTGAAGGAACGGGGCATCACCTACCCGGTGCTGCTTGACAACAAGAACGAGAACTGGAACCGGTGGCGGCAGCAGTATTGGCCAACGGTGTATCTGATAGACAAGCGAGGCCGCGTGCGCTACGCCTGGGCAGGAGAGCTGGATTACCGCGGCGCGGGCGGCGAGGCAAAGATGGGACGGCTTGTAGACGCGCTGCTGAAGGAACGGAACTGAGCGAAGGAAGGGCGCGATGGGAAAACGTCTCGAAAAGAAACACCCGTTGGCAATCCGGTGGTTCCACTGGGTCAACTTCCCGGCCCTGCTCGTCATGATCTGGAGCGGTGTCCTTATCCTCTGGGCCTACGACGCCTACCCAACGGAGCGCCTACAAGTGCGCGTGCCCGACCGCATCTCCGTGTATCGCTGGGGCGTCACGCCGGTGTACGCGGACAAGAACGAGGATGCCTACCCCGTTCCCGCCGCGCGTCGTTATGACATCAACCTGGGTTTTCGCCTGGCTGAGGGGATGAACTGGCATTTCGTTTTCGCCTGGCTTTTTACCCTGAATGGGGTTGCCTACGTTCTGTACACCTGTTTTTCCGGCGAGTGGCGGCATCTGCTCCCGCGTCGGGACTCGTTCCGGGAAGCGTTCCAGGTCGTCCTGCACGACCTGCGTATCCGTAAGGAGCCGCTTCCTCCGGCCAAGTTCAACCACGCGCAGCGCATTGCCTATACCGGCGTCATTGTTCTGGGGGCGCTCATGGTGCTGACCGGCCTTGCTATCTATAAGCCGACGCAGCTTTCCTGGCTCACCACAATGCTTGGCGGATACCAGGCCGCGCGAACGGAACACTTCCTGATTACCTGCCTTCTCTTTCTGTTCTTTTTCGTCCACGTCGCACAGGTGGTGCGGGCAGGCTGGAACAACTTTCGCGCCATGATAACCGGCTGGGAAGTACGGCAATGAGCACACATGACCAGGAACCGGACGAAGCCGAGGCGGCCATGGGCCGCCTGTCCCGCCGCTCGTTCCTGTGGGCAGGGCTCGCAGTGGGGGGAACTCTGGGTGGCTTGGTCGCCTTCAACAAATACGGCCACGAGACGAACGGCACGAAGTCCGCCTTCCGCCGTATCCTTGGCGTCAACGAAGCGGTAGCGCGGACCCTATTCTTCTCACCGAGGCACCGCGCGCCTACCTTTCCCCGCTCGGCGGCGGTCGAGCCGAAGAACAATTACAAGGGTAAAACGCCCCTCATTGACGTCACGGACTGGCGACTGCGGCTGGAGGGCGTCTCCGGTGGTCCGCGCACGCTGACCCTGAAGGACATTCAGGCGCTCCCGAAAGTTTCAGAAACGACGGAACTGAAGTGCATCGAGGGGTGGAGCGCGGTCGTCAACTGGACCGGGGCACGCTTCGCCGATTTTACCGAGAAGTACCCGCCGCTTGCGGGCAGCCGCTACGTCAGCCTGCTATCCGAGCCGGAAGACTACCCGGACGAGCTCTACTACGTCGGCCTCGACATGGAGAGCGCGCTGCACCCGCAGACGCTGCTTGCCTACGAGATGAACGGCAGGCCGCTGGACGCCGCGCACGGCGCGCCGCTGCGGCTGGTCATCCCCGTCAAGTACGGCATCAAGAACATCAAACTCATTACCCGCATCGCTTTTGCCGCCGCACGGCCCGCGGACTACTGGGCCGAGCAGGGCTACGATTGGTACGCGGGCTTGTAAACTGGCGTACCGCGATAGGGAAAGGAAAACAACGGATGAACGTTTACCGATGGGCAGCCGCGATTATTGTGTCGCTGGCCGCCGTGTTTATTATAACGACAATCGCTACTCAGGCGCAGGTCAAGACGGAGAAAAAGAAGACCGCCAACGCCAAGAGCGGCAAAGCCGCGCATAAAGAATCGAGAGCGACAGTGATCAAAACCGAGGCAGAGTGGCGGCGCGTGCTCACCCCGGAGCAGTTTGACGTTCTGCGGAAAAAAGGCACGGAGCGCGCCTTTACCGGCAAATATGACGGCTTCAAAGCAAAAGGCATCTATCAGTGCGCGGGCTGCGGCCTTGACCTGTTCCAATCCGAGACCAAGTTCGATTCGGGCACCGGCTGGCCCAGTTTCTGGGCACCGATAGCCAAAACCGCCGTCCGCGCGGAGGTGGACAGAGACCTCTTCATGAGCCGAACGGAAGTGCTGTGCAGCCGCTGCGACGGTCATCTGGGGCATGTGTTCAACGATGGCCCCAAGCCCACTGGTCTGCGCTACTGCATGAATTCCGTCGCGCTCAAATTTGTCGAAAAGCTATAAAAGCTGTTTGGCCCACCGGCGTGGGAATAGGCCCGCTGCCGCAAGCACATCCCGCCGATGCGCGGGAAGGAGAAAGAAGATGAACCTTCGTAAACTGACCACCGTGGCGATTGCCGCCCTGTGTGTCGTGTCCTCGTCCGCCGCCGTTCTTGCCCAGGACAAAATGGGCGACAAGAAGATGGGCATGCAGAAGGGCAAGATGATGGACGACAAGATGATGATGGGCATGTCCACGGCCGAAAAGCAGATGATGATGCGCATGATGGAGGGCATGAACGCCGCCGACAAGCGAACCATGATGGGCATGTCGATGGCCGAGAAGCGGCTCGTGATGCGCATGATAAAGAAACACGGGATGAGTGGCGGCTCCATGGGCGGCGGCTCGATGATGAATAAGCAGGGCGGCAGCCGGTAAGCAGCGCCAGAGCAAATCCGTCAAAGCCTGCCGCGCCGCGAGGCAGCGCGGCAGGCTGCCCCAGTGTTGGGGATAGGGGCAGTAGGTGGGTGGTCTGACTCGGCGTTTCTTGCTCGACCAAGCAAAAGAAGGAACGAGAAGTATGAACCGGCAGGCACTATGGGAGGGGGAAGAAAGGATGAAGAAGTGACGCATGCGCTGTATTGCCAAGGTTCGGCTCTGGAAGGTGCTTTATACCATCCGCCAATGACAATGTAGGTAGTGACAACCCAGATAGAAAGTGATTATCAAAGGGGGAAACATAATGAAAAAGATTCCGGCGACAGCATTGGCCGCCGCCGCGATGCTGGCGCTTGCCTTGCCAGCGACCGCACAGACCTGGGATGAGGTCGGTGACGCGGGCGATCTTCCGGGTACTGCGCAGGTCACCGTGGGGGTTGGGCCCCTGACCTCGATCACCGGGAACATCAGCAGCGGCACGGACGCTGACCTGTACCAGATCTTCATCACGGGCGGCGGGATGTTCTCCGCCACCACCGTGGGAACGCCGGGGACGCTCCTTGATACCCAGCTGTTCCTGTTCAACGGAGCCGGGATTGGCGTTTATGCCAACGATGATACCGTTGGTTCCGCTCGATCCACCCTTCCCCCTGGCAACCCACTGACCCCGACGACGCCCGGGCTTTACTTCCTGGCGATAACCAGTTTCGATCGCGATCCGGTCAGTTCCGCAGGGTTCATCTTCCCCAACACTCCGTTCCAGGGGGTTTTTGGCCCGACCGGTCCCGGTGGCAGACAGCCCCTGAGCGGCTATGACGGTCCAGGCCAATTCACGGGTACCTACACGATCGCCCTGACGGGGGCGGAGTTTGCCGTCATCCCCGAGCCGGGCACGCTGACGCTGCTCGGCGCCAGCGCCCTGGGCCTGGTTGCCTATAGCCGGCGTCGCCGCGCACAACTGTGCAGCTTTACGATCCACGAGGAGGATGTTCGATGAAGAAAGGCAGATGGAAGATTGCTGGCGCGCTGATAGCGGTCGGGGCGGGGCTGCTCCCGGCGGCGATCGGCTATGGCCCAAGCTTGCTGGCACAAGGCACCAAGGGGCCAACCAATGAAGCCGGGCTGGTCCCGTCGCCGGCGTTCCCCACGATCGAGCTCGCGCCCGGCTTTGCGATCGAGAAGATAGCGAAGGGGCTGACCTACCCCACGTCGGTCACCTGGGACGATCAGGGGCGGATGTACGTGCTGGAGGCGGGCGGCCAGTTTGTGGAGGAGCCGCCGCCCGCCCGCATCCTGCGCGTCGAGAACGGCCGGACGACCGAGGTCGTCAACCTGAACGACAAGGGCCTAGAAGACTCCGTGGTCGGGATCACGTGGCATAGGGGCGCGTTCTACGTCACGCACCGCGCGGCGGATCGCACCGGGGCGGTGTCGCGGGTGACGCCGGACGGCACGGTCACGCAGATCCTGTCCGGCATCATCGACAGCCAGTCCGAGCACCAGGTCAACGACATCCGCGTGGGCCCGGACGGCCGGATGTACCTGTGCTCCGGTCCGGCGGGCAACTCGGCCGTTATGGGGATAGACAACGCCCCGTTCATCAACCGGAGTCCCGATGTGCATACCACGCCGGGCCAAGACATCGTGCTGACCGGGCAGAACTTCCAGACGCCCGACTTCCGCACCCCGGACCCCAGCGACCTGGCGCAGACCGGCGCCTTCGTCCCCTTCGGCACCCCGACCGCGCCCGGCCAGGTGATCCCGGGCACCAACAAGCCCGGCGGCGCGATCCTGGTCTTCGACCCGGACAGGGCCGAGGCGACGGTGCGACCCTACGTCTGGGGCATGCGGAACGTCATCGGCATCGCCTGGAACCAGCGTGGTGAGATGTACGCGGCCGTCAACGGCTACGACATCCGCGGCTCGCGGCCGGTCCGGGACGAGTTCGACGCCACCTACCGGGTGCGCGCGGGCGCGTGGTACGGCTGGCCGGACTTCTCGGCGACTCTCGAGCCGCTGACCGACCCCAAGTTCGATGTTCCCGATTCGCTGCAGGCGCCGATATTCGTCAACGGTCAGCGGCAGCCGCCGCCCATACGGCTCACCTTTGTGATCGACCACGCGGCGAGCGGGTTGACGCCGCCGGACAGGTCGCTGATCGCGGGCCTGCATGAGTGGAACTCGTCTCCGTCGCTGATCGACGTGGCGCCCGCCGCGTGGGGCGAGCTGTCGAGTCAGGTGTTCGCGGCCGAGTGGGGTGACCTGGCGCCGCCGACGAACCCGCTGCGCGACGATCCGGCAGGCTCCCAGGTGACGCGCATCGTCCCAGGCAATACGCAAGCCATCCCGTTCGTGCGCAACGTGCGGCCCGGCCCGGCCTCGGCGCAGGGCGCGCTGGGTCAGGGGTTGGAGCGCCCGTTCGGCCTGCGCTTCGGGCCCGACGGGGCGATGTACATCGTCGACTACGGGGTGGCCCGGATCAACCCGGCGGTCGCGCCGCCCTACGAGTTCCCGCCGAACACGGGCGCCGTTTGGAAGGTGACCCGCATGAGCGGCGCGGCGCGCGCTGGCAAGTGACGCGTTGATCTGCCGGAGAGGCCTCCTGCCGCGCTGGTGTTTGGCAACCAGTACAGGGGGCCTCTTGTTACCCGCTTATGCCTGTGGATAGCGTGCATTCGATCGAGCCGCTGAAAACACAAGTTGGATTGGAGAATCTACGATGCTCAACCTACCCGGTTTACCTCTCCGCTCCCGTGCAGCGTAGCACGGGGCGAAAGCAGCATTAGCGGCGGGGGCCGTTTCTGGTACACGCGGACGTAGTCCACCTCGAAGCGCGCCGGGAAAGCCGTCCGGGACGGGTCGCCCCCCG
>JAUJNC010000150.1 GCA_030446525.1 Armatimonadaceae bacterium | reverse complement strand
TCGGGGCGCTTGTCTCTGGCTGCGGTCAGTATGCAGCAGGATGCGGGCTCTGGTCTGCACGCGCGCCGGAGCGTTGCCGCTTCGGATCAGTTTATCCAGGTGCTCTCGCTCGTCGTCGGTAAGAGACAGGGTTCGGTGTTTGCTCATAATAGGGAGTCTACACCAAAGAGACTATTCACGCAAATCTAAATTGGCAAGGTACTAGGTGGCCTCGCAGGAGTGTACTTGTAAACAACTGTCTCCTATGTTGTGCCGCAATTTCCCCCCTGATCGGACAATGCAGCCGATGCTACATCCGTCGTCGGGAGTCCCTACGGACCTATAGGAATGCTACACGGTTCCCCGTACTACCCGGCCGATTCCGCTGTAATCCGGCAGAATCTCAACGGTCCTTAGGCGCGCGTCGCGCCACAGGTCGGCCACCGCCTCCGCCTGGCCCTGGCCGACCTCGACGAGGAGCAGGCCGCCCGGGGCGAGCAGGGCGGGGGCTTCCCGGGCGAAGTGGCGGAAGAAGAAGAGCGCGTCGTCGCGGGTGCCCAGGGCGATGCGCGGCTCCCAGTCGCGGACCTCGGGCAACAGCGCTTCGATGTCGGCGGCGGCGATATAGGGGGGGTTGGAGACGATGACGTCGAAGGGCGCGAAGGGGAGCAGCGGGGAAAGGGCGTCGCCCTGGACGAAGGTGATGCAGGACGAAACCCCGTGCCGTTCGGCGTTGCGCCGGGCCACCGCCAGCGCCTCCGCCGAGATGTCCGAGGCCCACACGTGCGCCCGCGGCGCGTTCACCGCCACCGCCACCGCGATCGCGCCGGACCCCGTCCCCACATCCGCCACCCGCTTCTCCCCCTCTCCCCCGAGTGGGAAAGGGCCCCACGAGGTTGGGGAAGGGGGCTGGGGGGTGAGGGCGGGAACAAACTCACTCCCGCACCTGGCCGTCGCCGCGCACCACGTACTTGATCGTCGTCAGCTCCTCCAGGCCCATCGGGCCGCGCGCGTGCAGCTTCTGGTTGGAGATCCCGATCTCGGCGCCGAAGCCGAACTCGTAGCCGTCGGTGAAGCGGGTGGAGGCGTTGACGTACACCGCCGCCGCGTCCACCTCGTCGCAGAACCGCTGCGCACGGGCGTAGTGCTCCGTCACGATCGCTTCGGAGTGGCGCGTGCCGTAGTGGTTGATGTGCGCGATGGCCTCGCCCACGTCGTCCACGACCTTCACCGCCAGGACGAGGGCGTTGAACTCGGCGAAATAATCCTCCTCGGTCGCGGCGGCCACCCCGGCCGGCGCCAGCGCGCGCGTGCGGGGGCAGCCGCGCAGCTCGACCCCGGCGTCTTGCAGCTGCCGGATCATGCCCGGCAGAAACGTCGCCGCGATGCCGGCGTGCACCAGGAGGGTTTCGGCGGCGTTGCAGACGGACGGCCGAGAACACTTGGCGTTGGTGATGATCTCCGAGGCCATCCGCGGGTCGGCCCCGTCGTCCACATAAACGTGGCAGTTGCCGGTCCCGGTCTCGATCACGGGAACGGTCGCGTTCTTGACCACGGTCTCGATCAGGGACGCGCCGCCGCGCGGGATCAGGCAGTCCACGTAGCGGTTCAGGGTCATGAGGTGGCGCGCCGCCGCGCGGTCGGTCGTCTCGACCAGCGAGACCGCGCCCGGCGGGATGCCCGCGCCTTCCGCCGCCCGCGCGATGACGCCGGCGAGCGCGATGTTGGAGTGGATCGCCTCGGAGCCGCCGCGCAAAAGCGCGGCGTTGCCGGCCTTCAGGCACAGCGCCGCGGCGTCCACGGTCACGTTGGGCCGGGACTCGTAGATGATGCCGACCACGCCGAGCGGGACGCGGACCTTGTTGATCTGCAGGCCGTTGGGCCGGCGCCAGCCATGGAGCACCGCCCCCACCGGGTCGGGCAGCAGGGCGACCTCGGCCAGCCCCTGCCGCATCGCGTCGATCCGCTTGTCGCTGAGCGTCAGCCGGTCGACCAGGTGCGGCGTCAGCCCCCGGTCCCGCGCGGCGGCGATGTCCCGGCGGTTGGCATCGAGCAGCGCCGCGCGCTCGCCGTCCAGCGCGTCCGCCATGGCATGAAGCGCCCTGTTCTTGGCGGCCGTGCCCACCGTCGCCAGGGCGCGCGCCGCCCCCTTGGCCGCCTTCGCCTTGGCCTCCACCTCCCCGATCACCGGGGCGCCTGTCTGTTCAGCCATCTCCCTCAGTCTCCGTCGCCGGGCGCGGGCAGGTCCGCGCCGCAGCTGGTGCAGAACGAGAACGCCGCGCGGTCCGTTTCCTGGCCGCAGCGGGGGCACGTGACCATCTCCTGCCGGGGGGTCGCCTTGTCGCGCCGCCGGTAGCCGCCGTCGAGTATGACCCGGTACTCCTCGCTGTCGCCGTAGCGCAAGGCCTCGCGGGCGCGGAGCACGGGGATGGGGTGGGTCTGCGGCACGGAAAGCAGCACCTTGTACAGCTTATCGAGCGGCGCCGCCGCCGGGTCGTCGTAGTCCTCGGCCTGCTTCAGGTACTCTTCGCGGTCCATCTGCTCGTAGATCTTGGGCGAGCCGCCCGTCAGCTTGAAGAGCACGGAAAAGACCACCTCCGGGTCCTGCACGCACAGCAGGGCGGCCCGGTCGGCCGAGAACTCCGCCTTGCGCAGCCATTCGAGCAGCGCCGCCTCGAGGGACACGGACAGCCACTCCCCCACCCCCGGGATCGGGACCGCGCTGCCGTAGCGCTTGAGCACCTCCTGGACCACCCACAGCATCAGCAGGTAGACGGTGTGGCCGCACTGGATGTGCCCCAGCTCGTGCGCGATGACCGCGAGGATCTCCTCGT
Source organism: Armatimonadaceae bacterium (assembly GCA_030446525.1). The sequence continues at coordinate 7,247 of JAUJNC010000150.1, read as the reverse complement.
CGTTCAGCATCTCCACCAGCCCGGTATGGATCAGGATCGAGGGCATCTCGCGGCCCAGCGCCGAGGCGTTGGGGATCGGGGTCTGCGTCAGGAACAGGTTAGGCACGGGCGAGATGTCCAGCACAGCGCAGGCCTCGCGCAGCAGGGCGTGGATGCGCCCGCACTGGCGCGGGGTCACCTTGACCGCGTCGGCGCACGCCAGGACGTACAGGAACCGCTCGACGCTGTAGCGGGAAAACTTCGTGGCCGCCAGCTCGAAGCCGGGCACGGCGCGCAGGGCGGCCGTCGCCTGGCGGTCGTACGGGTGCCGGTACGACTCGGGCGAGATCCCCGGCAGGCGCCGGCGGTTTCCGGGCGCGGCGGCTGTCTGCTCGGGGGCGCTGTTGTCGGGCATGGGAACTCCTTGATCTGAAGGCGCGGTGCGCGAACGGACTCTCTTCTATTGGATTATAGCACACGCCCTTCTGATATGCTGCCGGGCGTTTTCAATGCCGGGCAACCGGCGATTGCGGCGGCGCAGCCCGTATGTTATACTGACATCGGCGCCCGATTTCAAGCCCCGTATGCGACTCTCGGACCGTTATGTCTTCGGAGAACTGATCCTGCCGTTCGTCATCGGCACCCTCGCCGTGCTGATGATGCTGGTCGGCAACACCCTGTTCGCGTACCTGGCGCGGATGCTCCAGGAGAAGTGGCCGGTCGGGGTCGTCATGCGCGCGCTGGTGCTCAACATCCCGACCGTGTTGGTGCTCACCCTGCCGGTCGCCACCGCGCTCGCGGCGTCGCTGGCGACCAACCGGATGGCGCGCGACCTGGAGATAACCGTTCTGCGCGGCTCGGGCGCCTCGCTGCTGCGTATCTTCCTCCCCATCCTCCTGTTCGGCGCCCTCGTCAGCGCGGCGGACCTGTACATCTCCGACCGGGTCGTGCCCTGGGCGTGGAAGGAGCAGCAGAACGTCGAGTCGATCCTTTACAACCTGCCCAAAGACCCCGTGCAGAGCAACGTCGCTTTCAAGGTGGAAAACCACTCGGTTTACATCGGCTCCGCGGAGCGCGCGGGCCCGAACCGGCTCCGTCTGAACAAGATAGAGATCCTCCAGCACCCGGACAAACCGGGCGAGTATCCGGTGATAACCACCGCCGAAACCGCCGAGTACTATGCCGACGTGTGGACACTGAAGAACGGTGTCGTCCACCGGTACGATAAAAGGGGCATCACGGACCTGGACATGATGTTCGAGGAGATGACGCTGAACCTGCGGGTCAACTTTTCCCAGGTGCTGACCCCGCCGCTGCGCGAAGACCAGCTGGCGTTCGCGGAGCTGACGCAGCGCGCGGCCGACGCCCGGCGCCTCGGCCAGACCAACGACGCGCTGCGCTACGAGGTGGAGCGGTGGTTTAAGATCTCCCTGCCCGCGATGTGTCTGGTCTTCGCCCTGTGCGCGCCGCCGCTGGCGCTGCGCTTTTCGCGGGCGGGATCGTTTACGGGCGTGCTGCTGTCCATCATCGTGGTCTTCGTGGCGTGGAACACGCTCCTTTTGATGAAGTACGTCGGCCTCGGCGAATCTGCTGCCCCCGCCGGTGGCGGCCTGGTCCACCAACGCGCTGTTCACCCTCATCGGTTTGTGGCTGCTTCGGGTCCGAGAGTGAGAAGGACGGCCTGGGTCCTGCCTTTGCTGCTGGGCGGCGCCGCTTTGGCGCAAACGCCGTCCGCGCCGTCTGCGGCGGAGGCCACCAAACCCTCCCTGCCCGCGGTGCCCCAGGAAACGCCCCACAACACCGGGCCGGGCATCTCGCCCGCCACGCCCGGCGTCAACCTGGACGCGCCCCCGCCGGGCGTGCCCATCCCCCCGCCGCCCGTGACCACGCCGCCCGGCTCCGCGCTGCCCGCCGAACCGGCGGAAGCTCCCGTGCCGGAGGATGAGTGGGACTTCCTTATCCTCGAGGAGCCTGCCGGGTCGGCCCACATCGATGCCGAGCGGCGCATCACGCTGGAAGGCAACGTGCGCCTGCGCTACCGGGGGTGGCGCGTCCGTGCCGATCGCGCCACCTTCGAGGACAACCGCCGGATCGCGACCTTCGAGGGGAACGTCGCCATCGAGACCGGCCAGCTGCCCCTGTACGGGGACTCGCTTTCCCTGAACCTGCGCACGCGCGAGTTCACCTTCGGCGACGGGCGCGCCGTCGTGCCCCCGCCCCTCATGGGGCCGTACCTGCTGCAGCCGCTGCGGGTTTCCGGCGAGACGCTGACGCGCGTGGGCCGCGACCTCGTGGCGGCCGGCGGGTTCCTCACCACCTGCGACTTCCCCCACCCGCACTACCGTTTCGGCTTCCGCAAGCTCACCCTCATCCCCAACCGGCGCGTCGCCATGCGCGATTTCACCCTGTACCTGGGGGAGCGGCGCGTTTTCCGCCTGCCGTACCTGGCGCTGCCGATCCGCGAAGGCGCCTACCGGTACGGCTACCTGCCGGAGGTGGGGCAGACCCAAGAGGAAGGGGTTTACATCAGATCGGCGCTGGGCTACCTGCTGAGCGACGCCCTGCCCGGGATCCTGCGCCTGGACCTGATGCAGAAAAAGGGCATCGGGCTCGGCTTCGACCAGGAATACCGCTTCGGCGCCGCCGCGGCCGGATCGCTCCTCCTGTACGGCCTGCGAGACCAGAACCGCGGCGTGAATAACCTGTCGGGCAGCCTGAACCATCGGCAGGAGCTCGGCGACTGGGCGGCCACCATCGCGTCCACCTTTCAGCGGAACTCGTACCAAGCCCTCTCGCCCAACTCAAGCTCGCAGCTGACCACGGCCACCGTCACACGCGCGGCGGGCGGCAGCAACACCAGCCTGAGCTTCAACCTCTCCGAAAGCGACTACGGCTTCGGCGCGAGCGGCACCAGCTCCTTCGCCTTTTCCCAGAGCGAGCGGCTGGGCCCGGCGGGCAGCGCCACTTTCCGCCTGAACGGGTCGCGGTACGAGACGCCCGGCTTCGGCGGCGCGGCGGGGACCACGCGCGAGGACGGGACGGCCGACCTGCAGGCCACGGCCCGGGTGGGCGTCTTCGACCTGGAGCTGGCGGCCAACAAAAACCTGGCCGGGAGCCAGGGCGGGGGCGGCTTCTTTTCCGGCACCGAGCGCCTGCCGGAGATCACGCTCGGGACCGACACGCTCCGCTTCGCCCGCGGCTGGCTGGCGAAACTGCCGCTGCGCATCACCACGGGCTACGGCAGGTTCATCGAAGGCGGCAGCGAGCGGCGGGAAACCGACCGCGCGCTGCTGTCCCTGGACGCCAGCCCCGGCGCCATCCCTCTGGTGGGCGACCTGTCCCTGCAGCTGGGGGGCACGCTGCGGCAGACCGTCTACTCCGGAGACACCGCGCAGTACGTGCTGGCCGGGCGCTCCCAGCTCACGCAGCGCTTGGGCGGCAGCTCGTCGCTGAACCTCACCTACGGCTACCTGCGGCCCTACGGCTTCGCGCCGCTGCGAGTGGACCAGTCCGGCTCGTTCAACAACGCCGGCGCCAACCTCGCCCTCGACGGCCGCCGCGTGCGCCTGAGCCTGCTGACCGGCTACGACATCCAGCGCGCCCAGAGCGAGCTTCCCGACCCGAACAACCCGGGCCGGAACCTGCCGACCAACCCGTGGCAGAACCTGGCCGTGCAGCTCGCCCTGCGCCCGTCGGGCGTCTTCCAGACGCGCTTCACGGGCTCGTTCGACATCAATTCGGGGCGGCTGCGCGACGTGACCAACCGGGTGCGCGTGCGCGCGGGGGGCGGCCTCGCCCTGGACACCGGCCTGCGCTACGACCCCGCGACGGGCAAGTTCCCCCAGATCAACGGCGCCCTGGAGTCGGCCCTCTTCGGCGGCAAGTGGAACCTTTCGGCGCTGGCGGGCTACAACGGGTTCACCCGCCGCTTCGAGTACAAGAACTTCGCCCTCACCCGCGCCTGGCACGACTACGAGCTGACCCTCAGCTACATCGACCAGCCGTACGGCTTCCGCTCGGAAAAGGGTCTCAACCTGCTTTTCCGCCTGAAAGCGCTCCCCGTCTACCAGCGCACCGGCGTCGGCCAGTTCGGCACCGCCCTCGATACCGGAACGGGCGAGGTGTTTTGAATCTGTGTCTGGGACGCCTGTAGCGACAGAGGTATAATCCAATGGGCGCGCCATGAAACCGCAAAAGACACTCGAAGCCGTGATCGCCGGATCGAAGAACATCCGCTTCACCGACATGGTCTCCCTGGTGCAGGCATTTGGATTTCATCTGTCACGGGTTACTGGGAGCCATCACATTTTCGTCCATCCCGACGTGCCGGAACTCGTGAACCTTCAGGACGTGGGTGGCCAAGCGAAGCCATATCAGACTCGTCAGTTCCTGCGACTGGTGGAGCGCCACAATCTCGCGCTGGGAGGGGACGAATGAGAGACTACCACATCAACATCTTCTACAGCGAGGATGACGAAGGCTACATCGCCGACGTCCCGGACCTGGAAGCGTGTTCCGCCTTCGGGCGCACCCCCGCGGAGGCGCTGGAGCAGGTCGAGCTGGCGAAGGCCGCGTGGCTTGAGGCGGCGCGGGACGAGGGAAAACCCATCCCGCAGCCCCGCTATCGCCCGGCAATTTACCAGCTTGCCTCGTGATCCATGCACCCCTGGTTGGGCGTACCCCGCGGCCTTCTGGGGTATACTGTGAAACAGCAAACTTTTGGAGACGCGATGAACGAGCCGTCATTCCACCCCACCGCCGGGTCGGTGATCGAGGACCTGCGCCGCCGCTTCCCCCACACACCCTTTCTCGCCCTGGGTCAGACCGTCCTGTGGGACGAGCCGACCAAGGCGGCGTTCCGCCGCGCGCTGGACCACTTCTGGCCCGAGGCACCCCTGGTGGCGGCCGTGCACGACTCCGACTATTTCGCCAAGCTCCCCGGCCACCCGGCGAGTGCGGGCGAGGCGAAGTACGCGCTGGCGCCGCATGACGACGCCACCACGCGGGGGCTGTGGTCGGCGGCGGGGGAGATGAGCTGCCTGTTCGGCTCCGAGGATGTGCCGACGCGCGCCAAGCTGGAAAAGGCCGGCGTGTCTCTGGAACGCGCGCTGTACGGCCTGGACGACCCGACCGGGTTCCTGTCGGAGGTAACGGCGGCGTGGGGCTGGACCGGGATCATCCACACCGAGTCGGGGCGCCGCATCGCCCACGATATCCCGCTGCGGGACATCCTGCCCACCCTCCTGGAACAGATCGAGTGGGCGACCGAAAGCAGCATGGGCTGTATCGAGGGGGAAGGCGCCGACGCGGCGCGGGCGGTCGCCGGCGCGATCCGGGGGTGGGTGCAGACGTTCGCCGAGAGCCATCCGCGCGCTTCGCTGTCCGACCTGTATCGCGATCTCTTCCCCCGTTTCTATGAGCTGCTGCTCGGCGCCCCGCCCGCCAACCTTTCCACGTCCAACACGCTCCGCCTCCTGCGTTTCAACCGCGCCAGCGCGCACCTGCCCCGCTTCGCGTTCGCCGACCTGTTCCTGCGCCCCGAAACGCGCAAGGAGGCGATCGAAGCCTACAACCGTACCGTGGCCGGGACCGAGATGTACACGCTGGACCGGTTCGGCGACGGGGCGCTGCCGTTCGACCTGGTCATCCCCGGCAGGGGGCGCGGCACCCTCTGCGTGCACGGCGACGCCCGGGTGACCGTCGCCACGGAGAAACCTCTGACCCTGTGCGCGACCTGCGACGTCAGCAGCATCGAGAAGCTGGCCGATCTGGTGGAGCGCGAGCTGGGGCCCGACGTGGCCCTGGTGGGCAAGGCCATCTCGCTGATCTCGATGCTCGCCTCCGAGTTCGTCCTCGTCTTCCACGAGGGCGCCTCCGGCTACACGCACCGGACGCGGCAGATGCACCGGCGCCTGGGCGCCGCGGGCGTGCCCCTGCCCGAGCTGCGGCCCATCCTGCGCGTCCGCTACCATACCTGGGACGCGCTCGCGGCGCTGGGTGACGGCGCCGCGTTCCGCTTGCCGGAGCACCTGGCGCAGGCCTTCTCGCGCGATACCGTCGGGGCCGCCGAGTTCGCCGCCTGCTGGCAGTGTGCCTGCCGCCACGAAAAGCAGCGCATGGAGACGCTGTCCCAGACCCGCTCGCCGCGCGCCCTGCTCGGGTACCTGGCGCGCGTGACGGACGACGGCTGGGAGGCGCGCGCCCGGGACTACGAGGCGGCGCGCATGCGCCTGCTGGCGGTCTGGGACCGGGCGCAAGCGATCCAGGGGCGCGTGTATACCCTGTACGATCAGGTGAAGCAGCTCAAGAGCGAGGTGGCCTCGCTGGAGCGCGCCAAGGGCGACGACTTTCGCGCCCGCGTTCGCCCCCTGCGCGAGCGGCTGTGGCGGCTCACCCGCCACAGCGATGCCGGCCCCGAGATCGAGGCGCTGCAAAAACAGATCGACGCGCTGCAAGCCGAGCGCGCCGGCCGCTTCGACCGGGAGATACAGGAGCGGCGCTCGCAGATCCGCTTCGCCCTGGCGACCGTGCGCGACCTCAAGGCCGGCCGCCTGGCCCTGGAGCGCGGCCCGCAGGCGGCCGAGGCGCGCGAAACGCTGCGCCGCATCGAGGCGCAGGCCGAGCGGGCGAAGGCGCGGCTGGCGCGCAACGCCCTCCGCGTCCTGGAAGGCCTTCCGCACACCAACTTCCGCCCGTCCGCGTGGTGGTTCCCCCTGGTCGATCCGTCCCGGGCGTGGTTTCGCCGGCTTTCCGACACCGCCGAATATCACCTGGAAGACCTGACGGCGGCCGCGGAGGCGTAGCGTGCCGGGCCGCCCCGTCGTGAAGATGCAGGGCGTCGGCAACGACTTCGTGGTTGTCGACGAGGCGCAGTGGCCGGACGGCGACTGGGCGGCGCGGGCGGTCGCGCTCTGTGACCGCCGCTTCGGGGTGGGCGCGGACGGGCGTCTGGCCGTCAGCCCGTCCGCCGTGGCCGACGCGCGCCTGCGCCAGTTCAACCCCCACGGCACCGAGGACCTCGGCGGTCATCCACCGCTCCATGAACCGACGGTCCTTGCCCGCCGCCCGGCTGCCGGCAGGAATGTCGTCGGGAGTGCGGTACTTGCCCGTGAGCACCCCCTGGGCCAAGGGTGACCACACCACGTTGCCTATCCCCAGTTCCTCGGAGGTAGGCAGGACGGCGGCTTCGATCTGGCGCTGGAGGGCGCTGTAGTGGGGCTGGTTGCTGGCCGGGGGCGACCACCCCTCCGACCAGCACAACACGGTGG
>JAUJNC010000149.1 GCA_030446525.1 Armatimonadaceae bacterium | reverse complement strand
GATCCGCAAGGCCAGGACAACCCCGTGCACCCACGGGCCTACGGCACCTACACGCGCGTGCTCGGCAAATACGTGCGCGAGGAGCAGGCGCTTTCCGTGGAAGAGGCGATCCGCATTATGACGTCCTCGGTCGCCGCCCGGCTGGGTCTCTTCGACCGCGGCCTGTTGCGCCCGGGCGGCTATGCTGATGTGGTCATCTTCGATCCCCACACGGTGAGCGACCGCGCCACCTTTGCGGATCCCCATCAGCTTTCGACCGGCATCCGCGACGTCTGGGTCAACGGCGCGCGCGTGCTGAGCGATGGGCAGCATACCGGCGCCCTGCCGGGCCGCCCGGTCTACGGACCGGGGCGGATAAGGTCCTAGAACGGCAGAGACGGCTGTTGATTCGCCCGCTCAGGCGCCTGCTTCTTCGTCGCCCGCTGCGCCTCTTCCGGCGCCACTTCGACGTAGCCCTTCCTGAGCTTCTGGCCGATCAGCTTCCTGGCGGCCTGCCGGGCCTCCTCGCCGGTCGCGAGCTGCTTGATCTGGGTCTGGCCGGCGGTGGCGATGCGCCCGAAGCGGACCGTCAGCGTGTCACCCTCCACGAGGATGCTCCAGAACTTGTGCGACGTCCCTTCACTGCAGTGAAACACACGCGGGCTCATGCTGTCATCCTTGCCGTCGCAGAGACGGGCTGACAGAGAAGTTCGCCGCGCTGTCTTGTGTCTCCTGCGCCGGGCGCGGCAGTCACAGGAAAGATGCTCCGGCGGTCGCGCTCTGATGAAGCGGGGCAGGGGACGTGTCCCTGATTTTGCGACCTTCATAACTTCTTCAGGTTTCCGGGATAAAATGAGCAGGTCACTGGCTGCATCTCAGACCGAGCGGGTCGTTCGCCTGTTTTCGCGGTGACGGCCAGCCCTGGCGGGTGCCCGTGATGGCGAGCGCGTCCGGTACAAGATCTGCTCGGAGCGCCTCGCGGCATGCCCCGGAAAGCCCGGTCTACATCCTGCGCCAGCATAAAGAAGCTCATGCGGATCCTGCTCATCGAAGACGAAGCCGCGCTCGCGGCCATCATGCGGAAGGGCCTGGAGAAGGCGCACTTCGCCGTCGATTGGGCGCCAGACGGGGAGGCGGGGCTGGAAAAAGCGACGGAAGAGGGGTACGCCCTGATCATCCTCGACCTGATGCTCCCGGGGCGCGACGGCTGGGGCATCTGCCGGGAGCTGCGTGCGCGCCGTGACACCACCCCGATCCTGATGCTGACCGCGCGTGACGCCGTGCGCGACCGGGTGCGGGGCCTGGAAATGGGCGCCGACGATTACCTGACCAAACCTTTCGACTTCAAAGAGCTGCGCGCCCGCGTCCGCGCGCTCCTGCGCCGCGACAGCGTGAACAAGTGCCGGATCATCCGCATCGCGGACCTGGAGGTTGACACCCGGCTGCGCCGCGTCGCGCGCGGCGAGCAAGACATCCTTCTCACTCCCCGCGAATACACCCTGCTGGAGGCACTGGCCGCGCGGCAGGGCCAGGTGCTCGCCAAAGAGCTGATCCAGGAGCGCGTGTGGCTGGATCCGGACAGCCATTCCAACACCGTCGAAGTCCACATCGCGGCCCTGCGCAAGAAGATCGACGCCGGGCGCGACGTCAAGCTGATCCACACCGTCCACCGGCAGGGCTACCTGCTGAGCGACGCCGACCCGGAGACACGGACATGAGGTTTCTGTCGCTGCGGGCGCGGGTGACCCTGTGGAACACGGCGGTGCTGGCTTTGACGCTGACCCTGCTCGGTTTCGCGCTGCGCTACTCCGTGCAGGCACACCTCATGGCGTCGCTAGACCGAGACCTGCGGGAGCGCTCGCGGATCACGCCCGTCGGGGTGGTGTTGCCTGGTCCGGACGGACCGCCGCTGCCTCGGCCCGGTCCGCCCCTGGCGCCGAACCCGGTGCCGGCCCCCCTGTTTCTCCAGCGTGCCCCGCACCTGCCCCACCTGCTTCCCCCGAAGCTCCTGGACCGGTCCGGGCGCGAGTATCTGACGGGCGCTCCCGCCACGCCCTGGGACCCGCAAACCTTCCCGCTCTCCCTGCGCGGCGAAACGCTCTACTCGACGACCATTCATCAAGGCACGGAGATGCGCGCCGTCTCGCGCCCGCTGAGGCTGCGGGGGCGGATCGTCGGGGTCGTCCAAGCGGCCACGCCGCTTACGGAGACGCGCCGGGCGATCCGCGGCGTGACCCATACCCTGCTCCTGCTCACCCCGCTAGCTCTTGTGCTTTCCTGCATCGGGGGGGCTTCCCTGACCAGGCGGGCGCTCGGTCCGGTCCGCGACATGACCGAGGCCGCGGAGCGCATAAGGGCACAGAACCTGTCACAACGGCTGCCGGTCGCCGGCAGCGACGAGTTCTCGCTGCTCGCCGTGACGTTCAACGCGATGCTCGCGCGGCTCGAAAACGACTTCGAGCGGCAGAGACGGTTCACGGCGGACGCCTCCCACGAACTGCGGACGCCGATCGCCATCATCAAGGCGGCGGCGAGCCTGGCGCTGGAGGAGCGCGGCAGCGCCGAGGAGTACCAGGAAGCTCTGGAGGAGATAAACCGGGCCGCGGACCGTAGCAGCCGGATCGTGCAGGATCTATTGCTGCTGGCCCGTTCGGACAGCTGTGAACTCGTTCTCTCACGGGATTGCGTCGCCATCCGGGACGTATTAAGAGATGCGGCGGGAGCCGTCGGCAACGCCCCCTGCCCGTCCATCACCTTCGATGCCCCCGACCCCTCCTTATGTGTCCTGGGCGACGCACATCACCTAGCGCGCGTGTTCGCGAACCTCCTGGAGAACGCGTGCCGTCATACGCCGGACGGGGGGAATCACCCTATCCACACGTCATGACCGGACGGCGGTGACGGTCCGCGTGGAGGATACCGGTGGAGTATCCCCGGGAGGCACCTGCTGCACGTCTGTGAACGCTTCTACCGGGTCACGCGCGGGCGCGCAGCCACGGCGGGACGGGTCTGGGGCTGGTTATCTGTCAAAGCATCGTCCAGGCGCACGGCGGCACGCTCATCGACAGCGTGGTCGGCGAAGGGACTTCGGTCAGCGTCACCTCCCGGCGCGCACCGCGCGCCGTCTCCGCATAGGATCCGATATTGTTGGCGAATTCGCCAGCACCTTCGCGCGCTCCGGCCGTGACCTGCGCCATAATCTGCTCTAAGGCCACTCGTTAGGGGCAGGGCGCTGGTGGCGGTGGCACGGGGAGATCATCCTTGGGGTAGTGCTCGATACGCGGGGTGAAACCGCTGCCGAAGCGCATCTCCTCAAACTGGTAGTACAGCTTGGAGGTGACGGTGTAGTCCGCCTCATCCTTGACCGAGACGAAGTACAGGATGTTCTCGGGCGTTGCGGGCGGTCCGCAAGGCGGCGCGGTGCCGACGCGAACCGAGCCGACGTATCCCTCGCCCTCCAGTGATAAGCTTACCGGTGTGAAGTCACATGCCGGCTGGGGGACGCTGTCCATCTGGGTGGCGAAGTGCAGGGTGACGTCGCGGATCGCCCTGCCGCCCTGGGTCACCGGCACGCGGAACCGCATCGTATCTTCCTCAACTTCCATGGTCACGGTCGGCGTTTCCGGCGGAGCGGGTCCGTTCCGCAAGCAGTAGCGGAACCAGTTGTCCACGCCGTCGAGCACCGCAAGGATGCTGGGCAACAGGTCGTCGTTATCCACCACCAGATGCTTGCCGTTGGGGCTGAGCATCAGGCGCTTGAGGAAGCGCCCGTTCGTTCCCGCCGAGGCGACGCGGTCGTAGGTGGTGTTGACCGCCGGCGCGACGAAGTACTGGTCGTGCGTGCCCAGGATGGTCAGGAGCGGCCCGTGCTGCTTCGGAGCGTAGCGGATCGGGTCGAAGTACCCGAGGAAAGTCTCGAAGGTCGGATCGGCGCACACGTCGGAGATAGTGTTCAAAGCGTCCTGCCCGCTTTGCAGGCCGTCGCGCGTATAGTGGTAGAGGCTGTGATACAGCCAGGCGCCTTCATAGAAGAGGGTGTCACGCCAGTCGCCCGCGGCGGCGATCGCCACCGCCCCCTTCACCCGGTCGTCGACGCCGTTGAGGTAGTAGGTGAACATCGCCCCCATCGAGACCCCCAGCACGCCGAACCGGCTGCGGTCGATGCGCAACGGGTTCAGGGGCAGCCGCGATAAATGGTCCAGCAGCGTCAGCGCGCGCATCCCGGCGTAGGCGTAGTGGTACAGATAACTCACCTCCGGCGCGGGCTGGTTCGTCACCTCTTCGACCGAGATCCAGGCTTGGGGCGTGTCCTGCGGCCCGCCCGTCGACCGGCCCGCTCGGGGGCCATCGATGGACAAAGCCACATAGCCGAGCGCCGCCAGCGCCATCGCCGCCTCCGGACTGCCGTTGCCGCCGTGGCCATGCCCGATGACGATGGCCGGGTGGAGGCCGCCGAAGGTCGGCGTGGCCAGGTACCCATGGATCCGGATGGTGTCTCCCGTGTGTACGGCGTATGGCGGGCCGCTGTCGGCCCATTTGGCGTCCCCGATCTCGGAGTCGAAGTAGACCTCGTGGTATCCGAGATGGCTGACGATGTGGGAGCGCAGCGTGTTGCGGTCCCGGATCTTCTGCAGGACATGCGGGCCCCAAAGATCGAGCGGCGCCGACTGGGCGAAGGAAGCAGCGGTGGGAGCTGATTGCAGCCACAGAACGGCGCAAACAGCGAAGGTCAGTCGGATGCGTTGACGCACAGTGTCCTCCTATCTTCAACGAAAACCACCCTGGCTTACCCGGCGGGCAGTTTGAGATACGGTAGCTCCTCGTCAGTTCGTCCTTACCCGCTTTTCCCCCGATGACGAACCAGCGGCCGTCGGACGGATCCATCGCTCCAGCGGTTTAACCGACCGGAGAGCAGAAGAAGGACAAGCGCGGCAGACGCCCAGCCGAGTTCGTTGGACGAAAATAGAAAGCGGACCGGGAACTCTAACCCTCACGGCAGGGGAATCGTTCTGCGATCGCTGTCGCCTGATCTCGCCAACAATATCGGATCCCCTTTTCTTCTCTCCTTTCCAGGTCAGGGCCGCTTTTTGCGCACTTAAGGACTTCTTCAGGTTCGCCCGCTAGTATGAAAGTGGCCGTGACGACTGTGATTCGTCCGGCCTGCATATCCGCGAAGGAGGGTGGAAATGTTCAACGTTAATGCTTGCCGAGCTCGGCGAGCCTTCCGGTGGGGCTGTGCGCGGGTCGCCGCCATCACAGCGAACCCACCTCCGGATCAGGGGGCGCCCCCTGGCCACGGTCGATCCTTTACCCCTACGTCTATCGGGACGATATCTACTGGAGTGAACTGGAGCGCCGGTATCCGCTCATCACCGGCATGCCTCTGGATCCGGAGGGCGATATCTTCCAGGTGGACGCCCGTTACGCGTTCCCCCTCGCGCCTCCCCCTGAGGAAGGTGACTAGACCCGTGACGGCGCGCTGGGAACCGTTCCGACGGACCGGAACACGTTCTATCATGTCAAGAACAACAAAGGGAGGTAACCAATGAAGACCATTCGGGAAATGTTTAAGGCGGTTGCGGTGTTCCTGCTCCTTGCGGGCGGGGCTTTTTGGGCCGTCCCCGCCCCGGCGCACCAAAGCGCGCCAAGCCGCGCGGGCACACGCCCCGCCGCCGACGTGCTGGCGCGCATCGGCCAGGGCGCGGGCGTGACGGTGCTGGCGGATTCCACGATCACGGAGCGCGTCCCCCTACCCGCCACACCCGCCACGCCGGAAAACTTCGAGCAGCAGATCGCCGGCGTGGTGAAGGCACTGCCACAGGGCACGAGCTGGGTGAAACTATACCTGCCTGCTCCTGCCGGCGATCGGTCGTGGAACGGTGACGATGTGGCGGCGCTCGCCCTCGCCCAGGTAAAGCTCTTCGGGTCGGGCGGCGCGCCTGCGCCCGGCACCGTCGAGATCCTGGGGCAGCGCCTCCCGATGGAGAAGGCCAGGGAGCACATCACGGGCCTGAACCTTAAACCGGTCTACCTGGTCACCAACGCGGGCAAGCGTGCGACGGCGGGCGTCAATGCCATGCCCTTCGCTCAGATGACGCCCGAGCAGCAGCAGGCGTATGCCCGCGAGCAGGCCGAGCGTCTTCTGGCCGGGGACAACGCCACGCGTCAAGCCTTCGTGCGCGAACACCTGGCGATCATGGGTCAGCTCATGCGCCAGATGACACCCGAGCAGCGGCAGCAGATGCTGCCAGACGCAGACGGCGTGGTCTTCCCGGTGGGGGAGCCGGGACCAGGAGCGCATTGAAGGCGAAAAGCCCCCTCCGCCCCAATCACCCGCTTGTGAGTGATCGGGGGCGGAGGGGGCCTCAATGGCTTTATTATGCTTCCGGCACGTTGCGGCGCAGCTCGTCCAGCCAGACGGTGGCCTCCGAGTCGCTCGGGGCGCGCCAGTCGCCGCGCGGCGAGAGCGACCCGCCCGACCCGACTTTGGGCCCGTTGGGCATGACTGAGCGCTTGAACTGGCTCTTGAAGAAACGGTTCAGGAACACGTCCAGCCACCTCTTGATGGTGGCCAGGTCGTATTCGTTGTGCTTTTCGGGCGGGAGGCCGTCCGGCCAATCGCCGCGCGTTTTGTCTGCCCAGGCATGGTGGCTGAGGAAGGCGACTTTGCTCGGCCGGAACCCGTAGCGGGTTATGTAATAGACGTTGAAGTCCTGCAGCTCGTACGGCCCGATCTTCGCCTGCGTGCTCTGGGCCGGCTTCCCCCGCTCCTCGCTGTCCTCGTGCGGCACCAGCTCCGGCGAGATCTCCGTGTCCAGGATCGACTGCAGGGTCGCGCTCGTCTGGGGGTCGAACTGGCCCGTGCCGATGACCCAGCGCAGGAGGTGCTGGATGAGCGTTTTGGGGACCGAGGCGTTCACGTTGTAGTGGGACATGTGGTCGCCCACGCCGTACGTCGCCCAGCCCAGCGCCAGCTCGCTCAGGTCGCCCGTGCCGAGCACCAGCCCGCCCAGGAAGTTGGCGAGCCGGAACAGGTGCGACGTCCGCTCGCCCGCCTGCACGTTCTCGAAGGTGACGTCGTAGACCGGCTCGCCCCGACTGAACGGGTGTCCCAGGTCGCGCAGCATCTGCAGGCACGAGGGCTTGATGTCGATCTCCTTGCCCGTCACGCGCAGGGCGCGCATCAGGCCGTGCGCGTTCTTCCGGGTCACCTCGCTCGTGGCGAAGCCCGGCATCGTGTAGGCCAGGATGTTCTCGCGCGGCAGGCCCAGCCGGTCCATCGTCTTGGCGGCGACGATCAGGGCGTGGGTCGAGTCCAGCCCGCCCGACACGCCGATGACCACCTTCTCGATGCCCGCGCTCTGGAGCCGCTTCATCAGCCCGTGGACCTGGATGTTATACGCCTCGAAGCAGCGCTCGTCGCGCGCGGCGGGGTCGTTCGGCACATACGGGAAGCGCTCGACCTGGCGCATCAGCGAGATCTCGCCTTGGGGGATCTCCCACGTGAAGGGGACACGGCGGATCGCGCGGACGCGCTCCCGATGGTCGCCGGCGGTGTCGTGGAAGCTGGTCAGGCGCATCCGCTCTTGCACCAGGCGTTCGAGGTCGATGTCGGCGGCGATGACCTGCTCGCCTGCGGGGAAACGCTCCGCCTCGGCGAGCAGCTCGTTCTTCTCGTAGATCAGGGCGTGGCCGTCCCACGCCAGATCCGTGGTGGACTCGCCCGGGCCGGCGGCCGAGTACAGATACGCGGCGACGCACTTGCCCGATTGCGCGGCGCACAGGTCGCGGCGGTACTCGGCCTTGCCGATCGTGATGTTGCTGGCCGACAGGTTCGCCAGGACCGTGGCCCCGGCGAGCGCCGCATACGTGCTCGGCGGGATCGGCGTCCACACGTCCTCGCAGATCTCGACATGGAGCGAGAAGCCTTCGACGTTCGCGGCCTCGAAGACGAGGTCGTTGCCGAAGGGGACGCGCTCGCCGAGCAGGTGTACGTCGCGGCTGACGGCGTCGCGGCCGGATGTGAACTGGCGCTTCTCGTAGAACTCCCGGTAGTTCGGCAGGTACGTCTTCGGCACGACCCCCAGCACGCGCCCCCGGTAAACCACGACACCGCAATTGAAGAGCTGGCCGCCGAAGCGCAGCGGCGCGCCGACGAGCAGGACCGGAGAAAGCTCACGGCTTTGGGCGACGAGACGGCCCAACGCGGCCTCCGTCGCCTCCAGAAGGACGTCCTGGTGGAACAGGTCGTCGTTGGTGTAGGCCGAGATGCCCAGTTCCGGGAAGAGCGCGACCGCCGCCTTAAGCTCCGACGCCCGCCCGGCGAGGCCGAGGGTGCGCTCCGCATTGTAATCGGGGTCCGCCACCCGCACGAACGGGATGCAGACCGCCGCGCGCACGAACCCGTGCGCGTAGATCGAGTGAAAAGGGGGCTGTTGCATGATGTTCGCTCATCAATCTGTACGAAAAAACCGGTGCTGTTGTTCGCCATGCGCTCGGTTCGTCCTGCCCTCAACGGAGGACTTTCCCCGGCCACTGCGGAATCCTCTTCAACCACTACGTCCGCCGCTGGCGTGGACCTAAGGAGAACCAGCCCATGGATTCGCGCGACGCGAAAGGCTTCCTGCTCAAGACGATCCGGCACGCAGGGCAGGAGTCCCGTTATGTCCTGTATGTTCCCGCCGACTATGCCGACAACAAGCCGTGGCCGACCATCCTGTTTCTGCACGGCGCCGGCGAGTGCGGGCGTGACGGCCTGAAGTCGGTCGCTGTCGGCATCGGTCCCGCCCTGATGCTGGCCCCCGACCGCTGGCCGTTCCTCGTCCTCATCCCGCAGAAGCCGGAGCGGCGCGACCTGTGGGCACAGCACGACGATCTGCTCTGGGCCATGCTGGAGGCGACTAAGAAAGAGTACCGCGTGGACGCCGACCGGCTGTACCTGACGGGTCTGTCGCAGGGCGGCTACGGGACCTGGGCCATCGGCGCGAAGCACCCCGAGCGCTTTGCGGCTCTGGCGCCCGTCTGCGGTGGCGGCGACAAGGCTTCTGCCGCCGCGCTGAAGGACATGCCGATCTGGGCCTTCCACGGCGACGCCGATAATGCCGTGCCGCTCCGCGAATCCGAGGACATGGTGAAGGCCGTCAAGGACACGGGCGGCGGCGCCCTGCTGACCGTGTATCCCGGTGTCGGCCACAATTCCTGGGACAAAGCCTACCGCGAAGCCGGGCTGCACGACTGGTTCCTTAAGCACGCGCGCCGGGCCAGGTAGCCCGTGAGAGTCGCCGCACTGCCGCCACGGCGAGTTCTGGGTACGCGGCGGGCGCGGGGGCGTCTTCGGCTTTTCACGCGCCGCGAGCCAGGTGGGTGAGGTACCAGGGGATCGTGGCGCGCAGGCCCGTTTCGAGATCGCGCGGGGCGTAGCCGGGAAGGAGGGAGCGGAGCTTGGACAGGTCGGAGAACTGCGAGCCCGGCTCGAACACGGCGGGGTTGGCGGGCACGATCTCGGGGGGCGGGCCGGCGATGCCGAACTCCTCGGCCATCACCTTCTGCACCTTCTCGATCACCTGGGCCGCCGCGAACCGCGCCTCGGACCCCACGTTGAAGGCGGCCGAGGCCAGTTTCCCGTCCTGCCGCCGGAGGGGGGCGTTGCCGCGCGTCCGGGCGTCGGCGGCAAGCGCCTGGAGCGCCGCTACCGCATCATCGACAAAAACGTACTCGCGCAGGGCGGCGCCCGCGCCGGCCACGACGCGGGGCGGCTCGCCCAGCAAGGTGCGGCGGATCGTGCCGGGGACGAGGCGCGTCCAATGGGTGTCGCCGGGGCCGTAGATGTTAGCCAGGCGGGCGACGCGCACGCCGGGGGTGTCGTAGAGGCCCGCGTAAAGGCGCGCGACCTGGTCCTGCTGCGCCTTGGAAAGCTCGTAAACGCCGCCGTTCAAGAACGCGGTGGAGTCGCCATCGTCATAGGGCGGCCGGGCCAGCGCGCCGTACTGCTTGTCGGACGACGCCACCACGACAACGGGGACCTCGGCTCGCCGCGCCGCTTCCAGCAGGTTCCACGTCCCCCGCACGTTGATCTCCAGCATCGCGAGCGGTCCCTCCGCCGCCCCCTGCAGCACGGAGTTGGCCGCCAGGTGGTACACCGTCCGGGGTTTTTCCCGCGCCAACAGGCGCAGCAGGGCGTCAAAGTCGAGGAGGTCGAGCGGCTCGAAGGCGAGGCGCGGGTATGTCTCGCGCGGCGGCGTTCGCCCCACGCCGAGGACGCCCGCGCCGCCCTCCACCAACGACCGGGCGAGATTGCCCGCAACAAATCCGGAAACCCCGGTAACCAGTGTATCAGATGACATGGCGCAGCTCTTCCTTGATTCGCGCCGAGAGGAGGATTTACCTGCCGCTCGGCCGGACAACTCGCGAAAAACGCCGGGGCCGGGCCGCTCATCGAGCGGCCCGGCCCCGGCGCCCTCGGGACCCGTCCGGGTCCCTTGTCCGGGTCTGTTGTCCGGGCCCTTACTTGCCCGTGATCACC
>JAUJNC010000148.1 GCA_030446525.1 Armatimonadaceae bacterium | reverse complement strand
CGCGCCGCTACTGCTGCTCGCGGGCGCCAACGCCATCCGCTGCCC
Source organism: Armatimonadaceae bacterium (assembly GCA_030446525.1). Next base: position 10,116 of record JAUJNC010000148.1, on the reverse strand, counting down.
CGCCGAGGAGACGCAGCAGATGATCCACGCGATCCGCAAAAAAGGCGGCGTGGTCGAGGCGAAGATCTACGAGGGCGAAGGGCACGGTTTCGTCAAGCGGGAGAACACGATCGACGCCTTCCGCCGCACGGTCGACTTCCTGGACCGGTACGTCCGAAGCAAGTAACGAAGCGACATGGAAACGATCCTTTCCGTCGACATCGGCACCTCCTCGACGCGGGCCGTTTTGTACGACGCCCACACGGGCGAGCCGGTGCCCGGCGCGACGGCGATGCTCCCCCACGAGCCGGCGGCCACCCCGGATGGCGGGTCGACGTTGAACGCGGACGTCCTGGTCTACGAGTCCGTGGCCTGCGCGGCCAAGGCGCTGGCCCGGGCGGGCGTGACGGGCGGGGTCGCGGCGGTGGCCGTGTGCACCTTATGGCATTCCGTCGTGGGGGTGGACGCGGACGGCCGGGCGCGGACGCCCGTCCTGCTCTGGTCCGACCGCCGCTCGGCGCCGCAGGTGGCCCGCCTGCGCGAGGAGATGGACGCGGCGGCCTACACCGAGCGGACCGGCTGCCCCCTGCACACCTCGTATGTCCCCGGGCGGCTGCGCTGGCTGGCCGAGACCGACCCCGAAACCTTCCGCGCCTGCGCCCGCTTCGTGTCGCCGGGCGAGTACCTGTTCGGCCGCCTGTTCGGGGCGGAGCGGGTTCGCTGCTCCGTGTCGATGGCGTCCGCATCGGGGCTGATGGACCAGGCGCGGGGGGCGTGGGACGACGAAACCCTGGGACACCTGCCCGGCGTGACCGTCGAGCGTCTGTCGGCCATCGGCGAGGAGCCGGTCACGGGCCTGCTTTCGCCGCACCGGGGCGCGTTGCCCGCGCTGGCCGGCGTCCCCTGGTTTCCGGCGCTCGGCGACGGGGCGTGCTCGAACCTGGGCTGCGGCGCGACCGGCCCGGAGCGGCTGGCCTTGATGATCGGCACCTCGGGCGCCCTGCGCACGGTGGTCGGCGACAGCATCCCCCCCGTCCCCCCTGGCCTGTGGCGCTACCGGGCGGACAGGGGGCGCACCCTGCTGGGCGGTGCGCTGTCCAACGCCGGCAACGTGTGGGCCTGGCTGACGGACACGCTGCGCCTGCCGGACCTCGCCGCGCCCGAGTTCGACGCCGCCCTGGCGGCCCTGCCCCCGGACGCGCACGGCCTGACCGTGCTGCCGTTCCTCCATGGCGAGCGCGCCCCGGGGTGGCGGGATGACGCGCGGGCGGTGATCACCGGCCTCGGGGCGGCCACCACGCCGCTCGAGATCGTCCGCGCGCACGTGGAGGCAATAGCCTACCACTTCGCCGCCCCCGACGCCCGGCTGCGAACGGTCGCGCCCGCCGCCGAGATCGGCGGCACGGGCGCGGGGCTGCAGGCCTCCCCGGCCCTGGCGCAGATACTCGCCGACGTGCTGGGCAAACCGATCCTGGCGTCTTCGGAGAAGCAGGCGTCGTCGCGCGGGGCGGCGCTGCTGGTGCGGGAGCGGCTCGGCGGGGGGAAGGTGGACGGGGCGAGCTTCCCCGTAGAGAACCGCTACGAGCCGGACGCCGGGCGGGCGGCCCGTTACGGGGAGGCGCGGGCGCGCCACGAGGCCTTGTACCGGAGCTTCCGCCCGGACGCGCTTTAGCCGACCGAGGAGGCGCGCTCGGCGACGACGCGCCGGAGCCGTTCCACGAGCGCGTAGGAGCGGCGCAGGTAGATGTCCGTTTCCGTGGCTTCATCGGGGCCGCGCCCGTGCGGCGCCGCCCGGGGGGACGTGCGGTAGGCAGCGCCGGCGCCCGGGGACGGGGAGCGCCGTACTCTGGGGCGCTGCAAAGAACCGGTACCTCCTGCCATCGTGCGCGAAATTCCTTCCACAAAGACCTATCGGCGATACTCTCCCGGCGTGCCCGCAGGCTCCCCTATTCCGACAACCCGGAACCTGCAGAGTTCCTTGTTCTTTCGCTACCCCCCTGAGGAAGTAGTGACGGCTCCCCGTTTTTGAAGCACCAGGATAGTGTAACCGAAAGTGCGAAGGCAAACAAGTAGACGGAAGGGGAAATCGGCCGAACCTACCCCGTGCGTGTTGCCGGTTTGTGCCGCCTCAAAACCGGAAAAGCCGCATCGCGCCCGGCGGGGAAGGAAATCGCCGCCTTTGTGTCGTATCCTCTGCTGCGGCGCTGCCGGGTAGGACAGCGTCGCGCATTGAGATAGCCTTTATGAGTCATCTGCGACAAGCGATCAGCGATCTGGGTCCCTGGTTCCACAACCTGCACCTGCCGGACGGCACCCAGACCGCCCCCGATCACACGCTCGGCGATTTTCCCGCCCGCAAATGGCAAAAAATCGCCCCGTATGTCCCCAAGGATCTCCAGGGCTGGCGCGCGCTGGACGTCGGCTGCAACGCGGGCTTTTACAGCCTCGAGCTTGCCCGCCGCGGCGCCTCCGTGACCGGGATCGACGTCGACGCGCACTACCTGGCGCAGGCGGAGTGGGCCGCGAAGCAGTTCGGCCTGGAGGAGCGCATCCGGCTCCGGCAGATGCAGGTCTACGACCTCGCGCGCACCGATGAGACCTTTGACCTGGTCTGGTTCATGGGCGTTTTCTACCACCTGCGCTACCCCCTCCTGGGTTTAGACATCGTGGCGCAAAAGGTCCGGCGCCTGCTGGTCTTTCAAACCCTGACGATGCCCGGCGAGGAGGTGTTCGAAGCGACAGAGGGCCTGGACATCGAGAACCGCGAGGCGATGCGCGAGCCGGGCTGGCCGAAGATGGCTTTTATCGAGCACCGCCTGGCCGGCGACCCCACCAACTGGTGGGCGCCGAATCATGCCGGCGTGGAGGCGATGCTGCGCGCGAGCGGCCTGCGCGTCCTGGCACGCCCCGGCCATGAGATCTATGTCTGCGCGCCCGATCCGGCGCACCCGTCGTGCGTGAGCACCTGGAACCGGGCCGAGCTGCTTGCCGCCACCGGGCAGCCCTGGCGCGAAGATCCTGCGCCGTCCTCATCGTCACAGGAGCCCCGATGATCGAAGCGATCAAGTTCTGGAACGAGCCGAACAACATCTCCCACTGGGACTTTTACCTGGACCCCGACTGGGCCGAGTTCGCTCACATGACGCGCCTGGCGGCGGAGGGCGTCCGGGCACTTGCGCCCGATCTGCGTCTGGTTCTGGGCGGCATGTCGCCGATCGATCCCGGGTTCGTCACGCTGCTCGCCCGCCAGGGCCTGCTCCGCTGCCTGGACGTCATCGCCCTTCACGGCTTCCCGCTCGACTGGAACCACTGGCAGATCAACGATTGGCCGCAAAAGATCGCGGAGATCCAGGCGGTGACGGATCTGCCGATCTGGGTGACCGAAGTCGGCGCGTCCACGTTCGGGGCCGACGAGGTGCAGGTCTTCGGCCTGCGGCGCACGGCGGAGCTGCTGCTCGGGCGGGTGGAGCGCGTCTTCTGGTACAGCCTGCTCGACCTGCCGCCCACCTGGGAGGCGACGACGCGGCACAAGGAGAGCGAAGGGAGCTCCTATTACCGCCATTTCTACCTGGGGCTTCTCCGGGCCGACGGCACCCCCAAGCCCGCCCTTGACCACTTCGACCCCGAGATGGGGATCTGCCAGTGGTTCCACTTCGACGACCACCGCCTCGATCTTGCCGTCGACTGGCTCAAAAAGCTGGGCGTCCGGAAGCTGCGCACCGGGATAAGCTGGGCGGACTGGCATCGCCCGAACGCGCTCGCCTGGTTTGACCGTCAGATGGAGGCGCTGCGCTCGTTCGACACCACGGTTACGCTGTGTTTCACCCCGCCCTCCCGGGGCAAGCGCGAACACCATACCAGCCCCCCCCTGGTCCCGGAAGAGTTCGCCTGGTTCGCCGCGGAGGTCGTCCGGCGCTACGTCCTGCCCGAGCGGGCGCGGCGCCGGTAAACCATCCCGGCGGCAGCCGGCCCCAAGGGCCGGGACGCATGCGCGTGCCAGGTCGCTCGCCGAGTCCGGCGAAGCGGTACAATTGCGGGATTTATCGTGCGCAGCAGGATTTTCCCCGGCCATCCGAGAAAAGTTTCGCCACTTCAGACACACAGGAGACACACCATGGCGAAATGCCTCTTGCCCGCCCTACGGGTCCTCGCGGTCGCGCAGGCTGTTGTGGCCGGCCTTATGCTCGCATGTGCCGGCCGCGCCGCCGATCTTTCCTACCCGTACGCCGCACGCTACGACCAGGTCCTGACGGGGTCCATCGATAAGGTCGATGGCGGCCGCAGGCGCCTGACGGTTATCGGCGAAGGTAACCGCCCTTACGTCGTCCACACGTACGGCGCCTTCGTCTTTCTAGCGGGCACGCGCATCGGCTTCACCGAGGATCTGAAACGCGGCATGCGCGTCGAGGTGACGGGCGCGCAGACCGGCCGGGACCAGTTCGAAGCGCGCTCCGTGCGCGTGGCGCCCGAGCCCGCGCAGCAGGCGGCGTCCGGCGGCCAGATCCAGATCGACGGCGTGGTGCGGGACAGTGACACCGCCCGCGCCCGTGCGACGGTCGCCGACAGCGCCGGCCGCCGGTTTACCGTGGATTACCTCGAGGCGGCAATCACGGGAGGCGGCGCGAGCCGACCGGGCCGCCCTTCGTGGCTGGCGCGGGGGATGCACGTGCTCGTCGCCGGCACCCGCCTGCCCCACAGCGTGGTGGTTGCCGACCGCGTGCGCATCCTGTCCGGCAGCCGTGTCGACGCGCCGCCCGTTTCTACGCCGGCGCCGGTGGTCGCCTTGCCCCCCTCCGCCCCCGCGCTTGCCCCGGCCCCGCCGCCCGCTCGGCTTCCGGTTCCCGCCGCCCCGGTCCCCCTTGTGCCGCCCAGTCCCGATCCGAAGCGGGTTCTCGCGCTTCTCGACACCTATACCGGCATTCTGATCGATGCGCGCCACCTCCCCGACATCATGCGCTCGCCGGCGCCAACGATCTACGGCCCCGCGCCAGGCAACACGCTCCTGTACCCGGACCGCGCACACGTGCCGACGCCGGACCAGGTACAGGAGGCGTCCGTCGTCCGCTACTACCGCACCGAGGCCGAGGCGCGCGCCGGCGTTGCCGGTTCCAACCCCCTGATCCTGCCGGCGCAAGCCGTGCTGGGTCCGGCCCGTGACGGGCTGCAGCTGAGTGCCGACGACATGACGCTGCTCATCGCCCTCGATAACAAGGTGCGGTTCAGCCGCAGCTGGAAAGTCGGCTTCCTGGTCCCCGCCAACCGGTGAGTTTTTCCTTGGGCCGCGGCACGGGGACACATCGCAGATGACGGAGCCCTGCATCCGAGTCACGCCGGGGCGGTCCGTCCGCTTTGACGCGGCGCTGCAACCAAACACCGGCCTGGTGGTTCAAAGGTTGTGTAGGGGCAACAGCCTTCTTCGAATCAGCAAGATCAGGAGCACACCAGGACCAATGAACCGAAAACAGCTGGCCGCCTTGTGGGCAGGCATCGTCCTGGCCGGAGCATTCCTGCTGTACCCACCGCACGTGATGTTGCCGAGCACCGTGCAATTGCTGGCGGCGCAAGTGGGGATTCCGGACGCCAAGCCCCCCCAGTTCACCCGGTACGCCTTTCTCTTCTCACCCCCGGCAGGCAGCGTGGGAATCGACTGGGAGCGGCTCGCCGTGCCGCTGGCGTTCGTCGGCCTCCTTACCTTCGGGGCGATAGTCAGCCTGAAGAGCAGGCCGCACGCTCTGCCGGGCGAAGGTCGGACGGCCTAGAAAAGGGCGAGCAAAGGCTTTTGCTCGCCCTTTATTCCTCCCGCCGATCCTTTCATCAAGGGTCGGCGCGAAGCTGCGCCTGTGTATTGGGCAGTTTCCACAGCGGCGATGGCGTGTGGGCCTGGTTCATGGCGGCGCGGATCTTGGCCACGACGTCCGGGTGGCGGGCGGCGACGTTGTTGCTTTCGGCGAGGTCGGATTTGAGGTCGTACAGCTCGATCGGCCCGCCGAACGGCTGGCACACGCCCTTCCAGTCGCCCATGCGCAGGGCCTGGGCGGAGCCGCGCTCGTAGAACTCCCAGTACAGGTACTCGTGCCGCTTCTGTTGGTCGTTCTGGCCCAGGACGGCCGGCAGGAAGCTGATGCCGTCCGTCGTGGCGGGAGATTTTACGCCGGCCAGCTCCGCGGCGGTGACGAGAAAATCGGCGAAGTAGCCGGGGTGCGCGGACACGGCGCCGGCGGGCGCCTTGCCGGGCCAGCGGACGATCATCGGCACGCGGATGCCGCCGTCGTACAGGTCGCGCTTGATGCCGCGCAGCCGGCCGTTGGAGTCGGCGAAATCGGGGTCGTTGCCGCCCTCGCGGTGGGGGCCGTTGTCCGACGAGAAGAAGACGATGGTGCGCTCGTCGATGCCGTGCCGGCGGAGCTGCTCCAGAAGGCGGCCGATGTCGCGGTCCATGCGGGTGATCATCGCGGCATGGCCCTTCTGCGCCTCGGGCCAGTCCTTGTTCTTGTAGATCCCGTAGTCGGGCACCTCCATCCCCTTCTGCTTGGCCTCGTTGTTGGCATGAGGGGTGGTATAGGCCAGATACAGGAAGAACGGCTTGCTCTTGTTGCGCTCGACGAAGCCCAGCGCCTCTTCGGCCACGAGGTCGTGACTGTACTCCATCCTCTTGGTGGCCACCCCCTGCCCCTGGGGACCCTCGCCGGGGACCACGTTGCGCAGCGGCACCCGCTGTTCGCCCCGGACGAGGAAGCTGGGGTAGTAATTATGCGCGTGGAGGTGATCCAGGTAGCCGAAGAACTCGTCGAAGCCCTGCCGGGCGGGCAGGCCGGTCGAGCCTTCGTGACCCAGTCCCCATTTGCCGATCACGCCGGTGGCGTACCCCGCCGGCTTGAGCACCTCGGCGACCGTGACGTCCTCGGGTCGCAGGTTGGTCTTGCCGTTGCCGCGGATGTAGCAGTGGCCGGTGTGCAGGCCTGTCATCAGCACGGCGCGGGAGGGCGCGCAGACGGTCGAGCCCGCGTAGAAGTCGGTGAAGCGCACCCCCTCCGCCGCCATCCGGTCCAGATTGGGCGTCTGGATCTGCTTCTGCCCGTAGCAGCCCAGATCGCCATAACCCAGGTCATCGGCGAGGATGAAGATGATGTTGGGCGGGCGCGTCGGCGCGCTTTGAGTCTGGCACCATGCCCGGCCCGCCGGCGCGAGGACGACGGCGATCAGCACGAGGAGCTTGCCGCCTAATGCTCGTAAATCGAATAACCTGCTCATCAGTGAAACAGCCTCCTTTGCATTCCGCCCCCACTTGCGTCCCCTCCCCGACTCGGGGAGGACCCCACGAAGGCAGGGAAGGGGGCTCATCGGGTACAATAGCAGCGTCATGGAATCTTACGCCGAACCGGATGCCCCCCCGCCGTCCACGCTCAGCGGCGAGGAGCAGGAGCTTCTCCGCCGCGCCCAGCACATCGCGGACACCGTCCTCGAACCACGCGCCCAGCAGACGGACCGCTCACCCGAGCCGCCCCGCGAGAACATCCACGTCCTCGCCGAAGCGGGACTGGTCGCCCTCACCACGCCCCGAGAGTACGGCGGGCACGCGGCGTCCGGCGCCTGTATGCGCGCGTTCACGGAGATCATGACGGCGGCGTGCGGCACGACCTGGTTCACCCTCACGCAGCACCTGGGCGCGTGCGCCATGATCGCCGGGAGCAAGAACCCCAGCCTGCGCGAGCGCTTCCTGCCGGACATGGCCGCCGGGCGGCATCTGGTCGGCGTGGCCTTCGGGCATCTGCGCCGCCCCCAGCCGATGCTGCGCGCCGAGCCGGTGACGGGCGGCTACCTGCTGACGGGCGTCGCCCCGTGGGTGACGGGCTGGCCGCTGCTTGCGGGCGTCGTCTACGGCGCGACCCTGCCGGACGAACGGCACGTCTATCTCTACGCCTCGACGGAGCCCACGGGCGCGCTCTGCTCGTCCACGCCGCTCGCGCTGTGCGCCATGAACGCCAGCGCAACGACCGAGGTCTGCCTGAACAATCTGTTCGTGCCGGACGAGAACTTCATCAAGTTCTCGTCGCGCGAGGAGATGGCCCGGGGCGACAGCAGCGGCATTGCCGGGGCGATCTCCGCGCCGCTGGGCTGCGCCCGCGGCTCGCTCAAGGTGCTGCGCAAGGCGGCCGCGAAGCGGCAAATCCCGTTCCTCCAGGACGCCGCCGACGCCCTCGAAGCCGAGCTCAGCGCCTGCCGCGCGAACGGCTTCCGGTGGGCGGACGGCCCGAAAGATATCCCCGGGTACAAGCCGAACGCCCTCGCCGCGCGCGCCTGGGCCATCGAGCTGGGCGTCCGCGCCGCCCACATGGCGGTCGCCGCCTCCTCCGGCGGCGCGAACTCCCTGGACCACCCGGCGCAGCGCCTGTTCCGCGAGGCCATGTTCTACACCGTGATCGCCCAAACCCAGGACATCATGGCCGCCACCCTGGACCGGCTGGTGCGCGGTGGACAACCGGTGCAATAACGCATTAGATTCTGGTGCTAAGACAAACTGAGAAATGCTGCGTAATCGTCTTCGTGAAACTTTTTTATCCTTCGAGACGATCATCAAACCGGTCTGTTTGGCATATTCCTAGACGATAAGGTCATCGGCAGCTTTCAATTCCACTTCCCGCACATGAACGGAACCAGGGACGTTGTCAGCCAGGAGGCACACCAATCTATGTGATTAATTCTGGTCGAATAGCAGTTTCAAGCGGCTGGTACCGTGACGAGCTTACGCTCACGGTCTACGGCAAAAGCGATGCACGCTTTCAGATCTTTGCGTGTCAGATCAGGGAAATCTTCAAGGATCTCCTCTTCTGTGATATCTGAGGCGAGATATTCAAGCACCTCATAAACAGTGATCTGTAAACGTCCCAAACCTCACCAAGGGCATGTTCATCCCAGAATGCGCCCATCTCCTGATACGATGAGGCGTTGGAAACAGAACCTCTACCGCTGTTCATATCTTCTCCGTTCGGCGTCCGCCATGTCTCGTGCCGAAATCACGAGCACACGTCCATCCGTCTTGTATACGAAAAAGACGACCGAGTATCTTCCCGCGTCGCTCTGGCCAAGCGCGACATAACGTTCTCACCCTCGTGGTGGCCCTTCTCCACAAAGCGGAAGTAGGGCGCGTTCTCCAGGTCTTCGAACACTTCCATCAATTCTTCTTGATCAACGTTGTGCTTTTGCAGCAGTTTGTCGACAATATCTTGCAACCAGATAAAGCCAGTGATTTTCAAACGGGCGCCCTCGCGCTCGCGTCGCCAAAGCAGCGTAATGGTAATTTCCTCACTTGCTTGGCTCTTCCCTGCACATCGGTGGAAGGCGCGCCTGTTTTGCCCTCCGCCTCGCAAATGGGTTTCGCCAAGCCGTCGCGGTCCAACAAAAAGCTCCGCGGCGCGAGCACCTGAGCGGTAGCGCAGCAAGGGCTGGCGAAACCCGACGACAACTACCAGCTGCTTTCACGTCCGCTGCAGCGCATGGTTAGCTCCCGAATCGCCCTTCGGTCGAACCAATACCGGAAGGAACTGGTCTCTGGAAGGCCAGTTCCTTAACAGGCGTCTGGTTGGATCATTAGGACTCATCCAGGGCCTCGCGTTTAGTGTGCTTGCGAACGGTCATATCATAAGCCTCAGCAAGTAATGACCGCATTGTGTGGAACGTTTCAGCGCTGGGGTTAAGCACGCAGACCCAAGACTGCGGTGCATACACAGGGTGCGGCAGTAACTGATCCAAGGCGGTGAAATCATGGCCGGTGTCAACAATACCGGCTGCACCGGGAGGGGACGGTTGTGGGCCAAACAATGAGCGGTAGGTGTTCTTGCTGACGCCGATGTTCAGGCGGAAGGCACCCGGGCGATCCAGATTGGACGCGCGGTCATAATCATTGTCTTTGGTCGCCAGTGTGGCGAAGGGAAGCTTGCGATCAGGGCCGTAGAAAAAGAAGGTATAACCCTCGGCGGTGGCAATTTCGACGCCGGCAAACGTGTCAGTGATGTATTGGGTGATCGTGGTTTCGTTCATGAGTTCTTGGTTGCTGCGAGGACGCCTAACGGCCAAGTTGTCTATTATCGGTACTTTGTTGACTGTGGCTTGCCCTAGGTTTGGCACGCTCATTAGGTT
>JAUJNC010000147.1 GCA_030446525.1 Armatimonadaceae bacterium | reverse complement strand
AGGTTCGGATATTCCTCGCACTGATATTTCATGCCGTCCCCTATGCGATGGTGACGCGCGCGTTGGCGTCGAGCGGGGTCCACAGGAGAATCCACTCGACGCGCGCCGCCGCGTTCGACGCGCTGGTGAGCGCGTCCACGGTGCCGTCCACCACCATCAGCCCGTTGCCCGGCAGCGCGACGGCCCCGCTGGCGCTCGACGCCATCGCCGCGCCGACCGTCGCCCCGAGCGCCAGGTGGTGGCCCGCCGCGAGGGAGGCGATCGCCGTGGCCGCCGAGAGGGCCACGTCCGCCCCCACGCTGGGGTTGGCGACCACGGTGAGGTTGGTGAGGGTGGCGTCGGCCGCCGCCGTGAAGCGGGCGATGAGCGCGTCGAGGCGCACCGCCCCGCCGCGCACGCGGAACAGCGCCGCCTGCGCCGTCTGCGGCAGCGCCGCCGGCCCGCGCTCCAGCCGCTGCTGGCGCGCCTCGTTCGTCGGTGTCAGTGGCATACGCCCTCCTGCCCTGTCGGGCCGCTGTGCGGCCGCCTAGCGGTTCAGCGTCGGATAGTCGTTTCGGTTAACCGAAAACCCAGTGATTTTTACGTGCGAGCGGTCGCCACGGAAGATGCCGGTGAACTCGCCGACGTACATGCCCTGGTGGTACGGGCCGTAGTGCGGCAGCACCTCCTCGAACCAGTTCATGGCCTTGTGCGGGTGGATCTTGAAGTTGGCCGTCCGCACGATGTAGAGGGTGCTCGGCGGGCACCAGTGGTGGTTGAGGAAGCTCAGCGTCCCCATGTCCGTCTCGTAGCGGTCCACCACGTCGGTGGCGCGCCGGTTCTGCACGTCGGCCTGCATGTGGGAGAACCAGGACGACAGGAGCCGCTTGGTGAACGTCTTGCAAATCACCGTGTTGGCGATGTTGGCCTCGCCCACGTCGTCGTACGCCTCCTGCAGCTCGTCCAGCAGGTCGGCCTCGGTCAGCGGCGCGTTGTTGGCGTAGGCGGTGACGTGCTGGGTGATGAACCCGTCGAACCCGCCCATGAAGCCGGGCAGCGCGCCGGACGGCGCGGCGCGGGCGCCCAGGAACAGGGCGCGCTCGCGGTGGATCTTGCCCTGCACCATCTGCTTGGCGAGTTCCTTGTTGTACTCCGGCGTCTCGCGCAGGTAGTTGGCCGAGACGTTCTGGGCGTAGTCCACCTTGATGGCGCCGCCGAACCGCTGCATGAAGTTGTGGTAGAAGATGCCGCGGGCCACCGGGGCCGGGGAGATGTCGGACGACTGCGGGAACGCGGTGCCGATGATTTCGACCGCCGCGCCCGCCGCCGGCGCCCCCGCCGGGGTGCCGCCCACGCCGCGGACGACGGTGAGGGTGCTGGTGCCGTCGTTGATGGCCGTCACCAGCAGGTTCTCCGCGCCGATGCGGAGCACCATGTTCTGCTGGAAGCGGGCGACGTTGGTGACGACGATGCCGGTGGCGCCGGCGGTGGCCGCCGCGGCGAGCGTGTCGCTCAGGGGCGCGATGCGGTCGTCGTGCCACTCGACCTTCTGGCTGTCGATCTCCTTGCCGACGCCGATGGCCGAGGTGAGCGGGGTCATGGTCGGGTCGAGCTTCTCGACCTTGTCGTCCACGTAGCGGATGTTGCTGTCGGCCGGCTGCGTCGTCCAGGACGAGAAGCTGTTGCCCGTCTGCCCGCCCAGGACCGGGCGGGTCACGCTGATGGACATTGGTCCTCCTGTAGGGTGTTAGCGCCGGCCCGTGCGGGCGGCTTTGGCGTCGGCCATGAGGGCGTCGGCGATGCTGTCGATGTCGGAGAGCCCGGCGAAGCGGCCGCTGGTGTCGCGGCTGCCCCCGCCCCCGGCGGGCGTCTCGCGGCGCGCGGCGCCCGAGGCGGCGTACTCCTCGCGGTTGCGGGCGGCCTGCTGGCTGTCGCGCCGCTTGTAGTCCTCGGCGCGGTCGCGCAGTGAGCGGGTGAACACGTCGCCGTAGACGGTGAAGAAGGCGGCGGGGCCGGCGGCGACCGCCTGCCGCGCCTCGACCTGCCTCCTGCGGCGGGCGTAGGCGCGGGCCTCGGCCTCGGGGAGGCCGAGCTGCTGGAGCCTGCTGGACGGCGAACGCCTCCAGCATCTCGGGCACGCTGTCGTTGACGCGCTGCGGCCGCCTGGGCCGCGTGCTGCCGGAGTTCGCCGCGCTGGCGGTAGAACTCCTCCCGTCTCCTGGCGGAGCTGGACCTTCTGGCGGTCCCAGGCCTCTTTCTCCTGGCGCGTCTCAGCCGCCAGCGGGCGAGTTGGGCGTCGTCGTCGGTCAGGTTGAACCGCCCGGATCTCCGCCTCCAGCTGGGCCTTCGCCTCCTGGGTGCGCCGCTGGGCTGCGCGTGCGTCTCTGGGCGACCTGCTGGAGGCGCTGCTCGTATTCCCGCGCCGTCTGTTGACGGCGTGTGTGCAACCTGCTGCTCGCTGGCGCAGGTTGCCCTCGTAGGACGCCTGCTCGCGGCGGAGGCGGGCGAGTTCGGCGTCGCGGGGGTCGGTCGGTTGTTCGTCGCGCTGGTCCTCGTCCGCGGCGGGCCGGTCGTAGCCGTCGTCCGGTGCGGCCTCGCGGGCGTCCGGCGCGGGCGCTGGGGGCGCTGCGGGCCGGTCGCCGTCGAGGGCGGCCAGGGCGTCGTCCACGGCCCTCACCACCCGCGCGCGGCGCGTCGTAGTCCTGCATGGGGGTGTCTGCTGGTGCGGTAGAGCGGCCACCCGAGCCACGACAGGCCTGACAGGCCGTGTTGGTGTGCGTACGGTAGCCAGAAGGCTCCCAGTCGCTTGGGTTGTCGCCGATACGCCCACCCCGCCGGGCAGCGGGAGCCGTATCGAGACCGTCCTCTACCGGCTCTCGCCCTCGCGGTTGAGCCGCCCGGCCCGGAGGGTCGGCCTTGAACATCTGCCGCGCCGCGGTGCGCTCCTTCGAGCGGCCGGGGTTGCGGCGGTCCCTGCCGTTGCCGGTGTCCGGACAGGGCGAGTAGTTGTCGATGTCCGGACATGCAGAAGGCCGCCCCAGCGGGACGGCCTTCATGCGGTGGTTGTTGTCTACCACGTCGGCGGGCGGCTCACGGCTCACGGCTCACGCGGTCTGCGCCCCGCCTTGCTCCCGCTCATGCGGGCAGTAGCCGTAGAACCCTAGCGCCATATTGCAGTTGTGGCACAGCACCCGGAAGCCCTCGGGATAGCCGTTCTTCTCTAGCCAGAGGTACAGCCGTGACCCACGGCTGCCGCTGGCGTTGCGGTGCTGTGTGCCGCCGCCGTTGACGTCATGGTCAGCCCCAAGGGCTCCGACCGTGTCTCGCCACAACAGGCGCAGGCGTTCGCCCCGTCGCTGTAGTGGGCGAGAAGCCGCAGACGCAAGGCGCGGTGGCGGGCTAACCTGCCGCTTGTACTCGCGCAATTGCTCACAGTGCGCCTGGTAGTAGGCGTCCTGTAGCGCCTTCATTCGTTCTGGGTTGGCTTTGCGCCAGGCCCGCATTTGCGCGTTTCTGGTATCCCGGTGCGCCAGGTGGCGCACGGCGTTCGAAACCTTGACGCACGGTTTGCACTGGGCGGATCGTTTGTGGTACGCGCTGAGCAGCGCGTTTACCCGCACGCCGTACAGGGTTTCGTCGCCCTGTGGTATCCTCTTGGGACATGGGAGCCTCACTCCTTCCATGCCGGGCCAGGGCTGGTTGCACAGCGCCCGGCCCATTCTGTTGCCGTGTCAGGCGGCTACCGTGGCGGTGCCTGCCGTGCTAAGAGCCAGCGGGCCAGCGCCGCCGCGACGATGGCAGCGGCAATACCGCCGCCCACCGCCATAATGATGATGCCCCACCCGAACAGGTATTCAGTCGTCGTACTTCCGGGCGAGGTGCGCGCCGATATGCCGAGCAACGCTGTCATGAATTGCCCGGCCACCCCGAGCGCGCAACAGGTCAGCACGAACGCCGTGCCGCCGAACAGGGTGACGATTAGGGGCCGCTTGCCCTGCGGGGTCGTGTCCACCCCGCCCACCTCCTTACGTGGGCGGCAGTATAACCCAGGAGCCGCCCCAGAGGGACGGCCCTTGTGCGGTGATGCGGTGTACGGCGTCGGCTACCCGCGCCTTCCTCGTGCGCTCTGGGTTAAGTGCGATAACCGCCCAGCTTTTCCCTGCACAATCTTGCGGATACTTCGCGGCAAGATTCCATACTCGGCGCTCAGGCTGGCCGCTGATTCACCCGCCGCTCTCCGTTGCCGAATGGCGCGTACCTGATCGGCGCGCAGTTTGCTTGACCATCGCGCCCCACCGTCGCACGTTCTTGCTTGACCTGCTCATAGCGTTCTAGGAGTAGGTTCAGATGCCGCCATGTCTCCCCGGCGACAATGCAATGGATCGCGCTCGTTGACACCCGTAGTCTTCCGCGACCTTGACGGTTGGCTCACAAGCGCAAATGCGGTCGAAGATTGCCCGCACATCCCGCTCGTTCAGCCGAGCTAGGCGGTAGTCCTCCCCTACCAGTTGCGCGTTACGCCCCTTCGCGATCATGTCGTCGCTGTTGTCCTGCGCCGTGCCGAGAAATAGGTGATCGGGTCGGACGCACGCCCGCGCATCACAACTATGCAGTACCCATAGCCCGCCCGGAATTGCCCCACAGATTGCAACTGCCAGGAGTAGCGGTGTGCTGAGTGCCACGTCGCGCTAGGATAGAACAGCCCATAGCCGTGGGCGTTCGTGGTCGCGGTCCATAGCCAGCACTCGCCGCTCTTGTCTACCTTTGCCCAGAATCGAGTTTCGATTGAGGGCCGGTCGTGCTGTCGTGGTACACTCGATAGAAGCCATGCGAGCTACCTCCTTGCACATGGTTGCCATCACCCGCGCCGCAGCGTGTGGATTGTAGTCGCGGCGTGAGCCTAATTCACGCCGCGATTTTTACGTCCCGCTCCCCGTTCCCGAACAGGAGCCAGCCCGGATCGATGCCGAGCGCGTCTGGAGTTTGCGCGCCGTGCTGGGTCGCGGCGTCCCGTAGCGGTTGTTCTCGATGCGGGAGATTGTCACCTTCGGCACGCCCGACAGTTCCGCTAAGCCGTCCTGACTGAGCGCCCGCCGTTGCCGGGATTCCCGTAGCCGCGCCCCGATGCTGTCCATGCGGCGTCTCCTTTCCTACGCCCCCATGATAACACAGCGTACCCCCCTTGACAACATAGTGTCACGGTGTTATCATAACGGTGTAGGAATTGACGCCGCAGCGATTACAGAAGGGAGCGAACACCATGAACACCGCCACCAGCAGCAGCGTCCGCCGCCCGCGCGTTGCCACCCCCGAGCGGTGGGCCGCCGCCCTCGCCCGCGCCAAGGCCAACCGCCTGACCCTGTTCGTGCTGGGGGGCGACGCCCGCTTCTGGGCCGTCACCAGCAGCAGCAAGCCCGGTGTCGCCTACACCGTCTCCGTGGTCCCCGGCCAGCCGGTCAACTGCATCTGCGAGGCGGGGCGCGCGGGCGATCCTATCTGCATGCACAAGGCGATTGTGCTGGATCGGTTGGGGATGCTCCCCCAGCCGCCCGCCCCGGTCGCCGCGCCTGCTCCGGTCGCCGCGCCCGCGCCCGCGTTCGCGCCCCGCTTCATCAACCGCCCCAAGTCGCCCGCCGCCCGCGCCGCCCTCGCGGACCTCTACGGCGACGACGCCGCCTAGCACCGGGACGGCAGAGGGCCGGGGACGCCGCCAAGCCAATCCCCGGCCCTCTTGAATCACCAGCGGGGCGCTGCCCCACGAAAGGATTGTACCACCATGAGCGCCACTCAGGACCGGAAGTTTGCCGACGTGCGCCCCCTGTTCGACGCTTGGCAGACCGCCCGCCGCGCCGCCGTCCGCGCCGCCGACCCGCAGTATGCGGACCGCCAGGAGCGGGCGTTGCGGTCGGTCGCGCGGGGGATGCTCCGCTTCACCGGCAAGTGTCCGGCCCTCACCGATAACAGGGACGTGGACCGGGCGCTCAGTGTCGCCCTGCTCCAAGCCTACCTCGACGGGTTGGAGGATGGCCGCACGCAAGGTATCCGCCTGCTTGAAATCCTGTTGGGCGACTACATCCCGAGCGCGCCGCCCGCCGACCGGGACGCTATGGAGCGGTTCGTCGGCTACATTCTGGACCAGGACGGCTTGACCGACGCCGACCTTGACGACTAGCCGCCGCCGCGCCGGGGTGGCGCCGCCACGCGGCCCCGGCCTGTCCACCCTGTTCACACTACCAGAAGGGAGCCGAGCATGGCCTTGATGGAGCGACCCGCCCCGGTGCGACTGGTGACAGACGACGAGGGGGCGAACATGGAGCCGACCCAGCAGCGCCTTACCACCGAGCAGCGCCTTGACATTGAAGCGACCGTCCGCGCGAGGCCGAACCGGGCCTTTGTGGAGGCGCTGATTATCCACTACGACGTGTCCTACCCGGAGATTGACGCCTACGCCGACCGGCTGGCCGGTGAGCTTTGGCAGACGGATCGCGCGACACGCCAGGCCCTCTACACGGCGATGGTCGCCTTCCTCGACGGCTTCAACGCGGGGTTCGATAAAGGCTTCGATTACGGTCACGCGGATGGGCGTTGGGAAGCCGAGCGCGGCATACCCGCCGACTAGCCGCTACACTCCACCGGGGCGGGCCAGGCGGCCCGCCCCTTTCGCTTGCCCGGCGCACGCGCCCCGCCGCCGTCGCGTATACTCCCGCGACGGGAAAGGAGGCGGGGTATGGGGCGGTCGGTGCTCGGCGGGTTCCTCGGGGCGTTGTTGGCGCTGGCGCTGGCCGGGGCCGTGTTCGCGGTGTTCGTGCAGCAACGCGGCGGGACGGTTACGGACAGTCACCACCGCGCCCTCTTGCGCCAGATTGACGACTGGGAACGCTGGCGGCGCGACGATCCCGACGGTCGGCGTATCCAGCCCATCGGGGAGGAAACCGGCGTGTGGTCGGGGTGGCGGCAGAACGATCCGTGGCGGCCCAACGATCCCGACGTGCTGCGCCGCTTCCTCGGGCCGCGCCCCGAACTGGCGGCCTATCGCGCGTGGATTTATGAAGCGCGGCAACGTGAACTATGCCCGCGCGGGACAAGCGACAGGTGCAGGATGGAGGCGGGCCACATTGACACCGCCGAGCTACGCGATCCGAAGTACCTTGAACCCTTCCTCGCCTCGCGGCGCTAGCGCCCGACCATCCAACTGAAACGCGGATCTTGGGCCATGAAGTCATAGAGGTTGCTGCCGCTCATGGGGTTGCGGCCCTCCGCTTCGGCCAGATCGTAAGCGCCCCGACCGGCGCTGAACTGCTGCCGGCTGATCTGGTCGAACAACGGATCGCGGAACTGGTTCCGCAGGCCCAGGATGCTCCCGAGTTGTGCCTGCCCCCGTTCGCCGCCATAGCGGATCGCGTTGGTCAGCATCGGGTTCTGCAAGAACTGGTCTACGCCTCCCTCTAGGAAGTCAGCGAAGCCGGGGCCCTGCATCTGCTGGGCGATCTGAGCCATGAGGTCGGGTGCCTCCGTGGTCCGGCGGCCGGACAGCAGCATCGCCCCCATCCACGGCTGCACCACCTCCTTGTACTGGCCCAGGACGTGCCGGGCAAACTCACCGAGAGGCTGGGCCAAGTCGATGCCATTCAGCCGCGCCCAGAGCGCCTGCTGTGCGCCCGCTGATCCGGCGAGTGCCGCATTGCTCTGGTCGCCCCTGACGGGGCTGAACGTCCCTCCACCCTGGCCCGTCGCCAGCGCGCCGGTCGCCTGGCCGGTCCCATATGGGGGCGGGTACGGAGGTGTCCACATAGGTTCGTCTCCTCTCTCTCGCCGCTCAATGGCGGCGCGCTACTGACCGAGGCCGCACAGCCTCAGCACGACAAGCCCTCGCCTTCCGGGGCAAGGGACGGCACGGCAAGGCCCAGTTGGGCCATCAGTCCGGCGATGAGCCGCACCCGGAGCGCGTCCGTCGCGGCGGGCGGGGTCGCCGTACCCGGCGGGTGCGCCTCCATGAAGGCCCGGATCTCGGGCAGCGCCGCGATGAGCGGGCGGGCCAGGGCGGTGAACTCGTCCAGTGTGGGCGCTTCGACCTCGGCCTGTTGGCAAGCGCGGTCCACCAGCACCCCGGCGACCGCCTGCACCTCGGGGAGGCCGGGACACCCCAGCGCCAGCAGGGCCAGCGCCCGCGCCGTTCCCGGCGTCTGTGCCAGGGTGTGCGCGAGGCGCTGCTGTTCGTCCTTGTTCAAGGCCATGTCGCCTACTCCTTTCGTCTAGCGGCGCGGCGGCGGGGCGTAAGTCGCCGGGTCGGGCGGTGGCCCCACCATCCCGCCCGCGATCCACGCCTCATACCCCTCCCGCAGCGCGCGGTAGAAGTCGGGCACGGTGAGCTTGAAGCCGCCGTAGCGGTCCTCAAACTCGTCCATCACGAGGCGCTGCCGCCCCTCGGCTGTAGTCTTGTCGTAGATTCCCGTTACCGGGTCGTTGGCCTTGCGCTGCGCGTTGTTGGTGAGCATGTAATCGAGCGCCCGTTGGTCGCCGCGCCGCTCGGCCTCCTTGATCTGGTCGTAGGTGTAGAGCATCGTCTTGGCCGCGCGGCTCTGCTCGCCCACGCGGCTGGTCCCCTGCACCGGGATCGGGAAGCCCAGCGAGGCGAGGTTGCGGAACAAGCCTTGCCGTTCCACGTCCCGCTCGGCCTCGCGGTACAAGTCGCTGTTGCGGTTGAGCGATTCCAGCGCCAGGGCGGCGTTGGAGGGGTCGGACAGCGGCTTGTCGGTGTCTCGGAACACGCGCTCGCCTATCCGCCGCCCGACCGGATCGGGGGGGGCGGGGATGGGGTCGTAGTAGCGTTCCCCCGGCTCGCCGCGCACCCCGGACACCGGCAGGCCGCGCTCGGCAAGTTGCTGATGGAGCGGCGGCAGCACCGCGCCCCGCGCCGCGTCGAGCGCGATTTGCCCGACCGGGGGGAGCGTCGGGCCGGGCATGGCCTGCTCGATGCCCGCCGTGCGGCTGAGTGCGCCGGGCCGCCGGTAGTTCTGGCCGGTAACGTACGCCCCGGCCTCCACCACCGGATTGAAGCCGAAGCCCAACCGTTCCAGCGTGTCGGATGCCCGCTGGTAGCCGGTGCGCTCGCCCTGGCCTTCGCGCTCCGGGGCGATCAGTTGTCCCCCGACCGGGGAGAATGTCCCCAGCGCGTTCAGCCTGACGGTCCCCTCGTCGCCCAGGTAGAACCGCACCAGCGGCCCCACGACGGGCGTCTCGGTCGTGATCGGGATGGTGCCGGCCTCGCTGCCGTAGCCCCCGCCACGCGCGTTCTCCTGCGCGCTCAGTTGCAGCAGGGCATACGTGCCGGCGGCCACGCCGGGGTGATAGGCCGCCATTTCCGCGACGGGCCGCGCCGCCCGGATCGGGTAGCTGGCGAACGGGATCGCGGTCCCGGCGGCCTGCTCCAACTTGTTCTTGTTGCTGTAGTCGCCCAGCACTTGCCCGGCCCGCCGCTGGCCCTGGTCGATCAGCACGTCGCCGTAGCGTTGCCAGCGCCCGGCGAGGGCCTGGTCGCCGGTCAGCGCCAGCACGTCGGCGGGGGAGAACAGCCCCTCGCGCGCCCGGAGCGCCGTCGTGTCCACGCCACGCCGTTCTAGGAGCGGGAGGAAGCGATCCGCCGCCAGCCTTGCGCCGGTGCGTATCTCGTTGGTGAACACGGCATGCCGGAAACTCTCTTGCTGAAAGTCATTGATGGCCCTGAACATGCCGTTTTGCCAGGCGCGCTGCTTGCCTTTGAGCGCGGCGAGCGCCACGCCCGCGAGCGGTTGCCCACTGGCCCACGCCACCGGATTCAGCACGGACATTCCCCCCTCCCCGATGGCCGTCTGCCACTGGGAGAGTTGCTTCGCCATCCGTCCCTCAATCTCGTGGAAGCTGTCGCCCAGGTTGAGTACCTTGCCCGGTCGGCCCAGCGCCGTGAGGGTATCCTGCGTGATGGCCGGATAGCGGTCATACTCGGTCAGGTTCAGCCGGTCGGCCAACGATACCCGCGCCTCGTTGATGAGGCGGGAAGCGTCCTCACCCTGCGTGGCCCGAATGAAGATACGCCCGCTGGCCTCGTCCTGTTGGAGGTTGCGCGGGTGCTGGGTCATTGCTCGCGCCCACATGCGCGGCAGGTCGCGCAAGCCGGGGAAGATGCCCGAAGCCTCGCGCGCCGCTTGCTGCTCAGCCCGCGCCCGGTCCAGCGCGTAGTCGGATACCTTCTGTGCGGTGCCTGGGGGCGTGATTCTCCCCGTCACCGCCTTGAACGGGTCGCGCCCGGCGACGGTGAAGCCTGGCGCGGCGGGGGGCGGGGGCGGTGTGGCGGGGACGTGCGGCGCGGCGGGGGTGACGTGCGGCAGGACGGCTCCGGGCGCGTTCTGCGCGCGTTCCTCGGCGCGGACCACCGTGTTGAGCCGACTGGTTTTCGCCCCCTGTGCGCCCTTGCCCGGCGTGGCGAAACTGAGCGCCAGTTCTAGCGCCTGGGGTCGCCCCGCAAGGTCTACCCGAGGGTTGAGCGTACCCGTTGGGATAATGCCGAAGTCCTTGTAATCGTCCGGTGCTTGTGGTGACGGCGTGTTGCGCGCGGCGTCGAACGCGGCGCGCGGGCCACCGCTGGCGAAAGCGGCGCGGATCGTCCGGTTGCGCTCGGCTACCGCCTGCTCGTAGTCGTCTAGCGGCCCCTCGGTGCCGAGCGCGGTTTGCACGTTGCGGCCCGGCCCGCCGGTGGCGGCGGCGGCTTCCGCAGTACCCGCCAGGCCGGTGAGCACGGCCCCGATAC
>JAUJNC010000146.1 GCA_030446525.1 Armatimonadaceae bacterium | reverse complement strand
TCCCTACTCATTGTAATACACCCATCGGCGTGCGGCAGCGAACTGCCCCGCGGTGGCCGCCAGGATGACGGCGCCCAGCGCCCAGGCCATGGCGCAGGCGTAGCCCATTCGGTTCCATTGGAAGGCGGTCTCCCACAGGTAGTACATCGTCGTCGCGGACGCCCACTCCGGCCCGCCCTGGGTCATCAGGTAGATCTGCCCGAACATTTGCAGCGTGCCGATCACGGACATGACGGCGACGAAGAAGGTCGTGGGTGTGAGGAGGGGCCAGGTGACGTGGCGGAACCGCGCGGCGGGACCGGCGCCGTCCAGGGAGGCGGCCTCCAGCAAAGTGCCGGGCACGGACTGCAGGCCGGCGAGGTAGAGCAGGAGGGAGTGCCCCACCCCCATCCACAGGCCCATCACGATCAGGGCGGGTTTGACCCAGACCGGGTCCTGCAGCCACGCCGGCCCCTCCATCCCCAGGCGCCGCAGCAGGAAGTTGATCCAGCCGAACTCCGGGTTGTACAGCCACGTCCAGAGGAGCGAAACGGCGACCACGCTGGTGACCGAGGGCAGGAAGAAGAGCGACCGGAAAAAGGCGGCGAAGCGCATGCGGTTCAGGGCGAGCGCCAGCAGGAGCGACAGACCCATCCCGGCGGGGACGCCCAGGAGGAAGTAGGCGGTGTTCCCGAGCGACTGGCGGAACCGTTCGTCGGCGGCGAGCTGGCGGAAGTTGTCCAGGCCGACCCAGCGCGGGGTGCCGAGCAGGTTGTAGTCGAAGAGGCTGAGCACGGCCGACGCGACCAGCGGCCCGATGGCGAAGAGCGTGAAGCCCACGAACGGGAGCAGGATGAAGAGGTACCCCGAGCGCGCCTCGGCGCGCTCGTGCGGCCCCATCGCGGCGCGCGCTCTCATCGCTTGACGGTCCCCCATGCCCGGTCCAGCGCCGCCTGCACCTCGCCCCGCGCTCCCTGGATCGCGGCCCGCGCGCTCCCTTCGCCGCGGTAGGCGGGGGCGAGCGCCCGGAGCAGCGTGTCCCACCATTCGGCGCTGGGCGTGCGCGTCGGCGGGCCCGCCTGCTGGTGGCGCACCGCGCCGAGGAACACTTCCGCGTGCGCGGGGCGCTGGCCCGGCTGCAGGAACACGTCGGTCTGCGAAAGGCCGCGCTGGTTGGGTATCTGGAAGCCCGTACGCGCCTGCGCCGCCTGCCCCTCCGGTCCGGCCAAGAACTCCACCAGACGCCAGGCCGCCTCCTTGTGGGCGCAGGTCGGCGCGATCGCCAGGCCCACACTGCCGCTCCAGCCCGCCTGCCGCCGCGTGCGGGGGCTCACGGGGACCGGCAGCACGTCCCAGGCGAACGGGGCCTTCCGGAACTGCGGGACCATCCAGCGCCCGCCCATAAACGTCGCCAGGCGGCCCGTCAGGAAAAGGGTGTCGACGGGTATGGACTGCCGCTGCCGCTCCATCGGGGCCACGCGCAGGTCCGTTTGCAGGCTCGCCAGCCACTGGGCGGCCTCGAGCGCCCTCGGGTCGTCCGGCATGGTGAAGCGGCGGCCGTCGGCGCTCAGGAAATCGCCGCCGTTGCTCCACACCGCGGCCTCGAGCGTCATTCCGTGCGTCCCCCACTGGTCGGTGCGTCCGTCGCCGTCCAGATCCCGCGTCAGCCTTTTCCACAGCGCCGCGGCTTCGTCCCAGGTCAGGGGCCGCTCGGGCGACGGCAGCGCGACGCCCGACGCGCGCAGCAGGTCCAGGTTGACGAACATCGCGGTCGGGCCGATGTCTTTGGGCAAGGCGTAGAGGGGCCCCTGACCGAAGACACGGCCGTCGAAGCGGTAGCGGCGCAGCGCCGCGTCCCAGATCTGTTCGGTGCGGATGACGGCGCTCCGGGCGATATACGGCTGGAGGTTCAGCACCCGCCCGGCCGCCGCGAAGGCGGGAAAGTCGCCGTCGGGCAGGTAGAAGACGTCCGGCGGCGTGCCGCCGGCGAACATCAGCTTCAGCTTGGTGACGTAGTCGCGCGGGACGGGGCGGTACTCGACGTCTATGCCCGGGTTCCGGCGCTCGAACGCGGCCACCAGTTCGCCGAACACCTCGCGCTCGACGATGCCGCCCCACCCGGTGAAGACGACGCGCGTCGCGCCCGGCGGCGCCTGTCGTTCGGTGACACGGCCCCAGACGGCGAAAAGCGCCAGCAGCAGGAGCGAAACGCCCGCCACCGAACCGACGAAACCCGCCAGCATCCCCCGTCCGCCGCTTGCCAAGCTTTCCTCCGAAGTCGTTATACCCCGCGCCGGCTAGAGTAATGTCTTGTCGACGTAGCACCACGCCCAGTCCTCGCCGGGCTCGAAGGACCGGACGATGGGGTGGTCCGTGGCGTGGAAGTGCTGGGTGGCGTGCTTGTTTTTGGACGTGTCGCAGCAGCCGACATGACCGCAGCTCATACACACGCGCAGATGCACCCAGGTGTCGCCCAGGGCCAGGCACTCCTCGCACCCCGGCGCGCCGGGCGTCACGTCGCGGACCTGACCCAGGTGTGTGCACCGGGTGGAGGCGCGCTGTTGCGGGGTGAGGGTGGCGGCGGGCGGCGACTCGGCCGCGGGCGGCGCCGGCTCCTCGCGCAGGGTGCTGTAATCGTCAGCGCGCAGGTTCTGGACGTGCCCGTCGATCTCGCCCGGCGGTACCTGGTAGCCCTCGAGCACACGGGAGAAAATCTGGATGGCGCTTTCGAGCTCTTCGGGGACGACCAGATCGGCCCCGGCCTGGCGGAGCGGTTCCACCTCGGCGACGAAGCGTGTCCGCACCAGGATGGACAGGGTGGGATTGGCGACGCGCGCCACCGCCGCCACGTGCCGCGCCCGCTCGTGGTCGTCGTCCGCGACCACGAGCATCCGGGCCCGCTCGATCCCGGCCAGGCTCAGCAGGTGCTGGCGGCTGTAGTCGCCCCGCAGGACCGGCTGCCCCTCGCCCTCGGCCTCGTTGGCGCCGCCGGGGCTGAGCGTCAGGATGACGTACGGGATGCCCGCGTCGCGCAGAACGCGGACGAGATGGCGCGCCGACGACCCGTAGCCGGCGACGATGACGTGGTTCTCCAGGTGGGCGAAGCTCCGCTCCGGCGGCTGCGCCTCGGCGGCCTTCTTCTGCCCGGCGGTCTCGCCGCGGGCCATCCAGCCCTCCAGCTTCGCCCCGGCGTTCGCCAGGAACGGCGTCAGGACCATCAGCATCACCGTCGCGGCGATAAAGCTCTGGGCTCCGGTCTCGGCCATGCCCGCCGGGTACAGCCCCGCTTCCCGGCCGGCGCGCTCCAGCACGAACGAGAACTCGCCCACCTGCGCGAGCAGCAGCCCCGAGTAGGCCGCCACGCGGGGCCCGCCGCCGAGCAGGAGGACGCTCACCCCGGTCGTCACCACTTTGAGCAGCAGGACGACCCCGATCCCGAGCAGCACCAGGAGCGGGTTCCGGAGGAGAAAGCCCACGTCCAGCAGCATCCCCACCGACACGAAAAAGGCGGCGCTGAAAAGGATCTGGAGCGGCAGGATCTCGCCGAACGCGTGGTGGCTGAACCGGCTCTCGCTGACGACCAGCCCGGCCAGGAACGCGCCGAGCGACAGGCTGACGCCGGCCAGGCTCGTCAGCCAGGCCGTGCCGAAGCAGATCGCGATCACGGTCAGCAGAAACAGCTCGGGCGAGCAGGTGCGCGCGACCACTTCGAGGACCCGGGGCATGATGCGCCGCGCGAACAGCAGCACCAAGGCGATGATCGCGGCCGCCTTGCCGAGCGCCCAGGCGATGTCGCCCCCGCCCCCGCCCTGCCCCGCCAGCATCGGGACCAGCAGCACCATGACGATGATCGCCAGGTCCTGGAAGATCAGGATGCCCAGCGACATCTGCCCCGCCGGCGCGTTGGCCTCCCCGCGGTCCCCGAGGAGCTTCAGCACGATCGCCGTGCTGGAAAGCGCGATCAGGCACCCGGTAAAGACGCCCACGCGCCAGGGGACGCCGAACGGCAGCAGCAGCCCCGTCGCGAGCGCGACGGTCAGCCCGACCTGCAGGCCGCCCCCGGCGAAGATGAGCTTCTTGATGCGCGCCAGCCGGTCCAGACTGAACTCGATGCCGATGGTGAACAGGAGCAGGATGATCCCGATCTCGGCCGCGGCGTCGATCAGCTCCCGGTCGCGCACCAGTCCCAGCGCGTTGGGCCCGATCACCACGCCGGCCAGCAGAAACCCGACGATCGGCACCAGCCCCAGCCGCTGGCAGACAAAGGCGATCAGCGCGGCGGCCGCCAGGAACGCCACGATCTCGGAAAGGAACGGCAGCGGCGCGCTGGCCGCGAAGATCGGTACGAATGGCTGAATCACACAACCATTGTACCTCAGCCTGGACCTGGTAAAAAAGCGTGCTGTTTCCCTCGTATGCCCCAGCTTTACACCACGGTAGCATGTGGTAGATTCGCCGGCTTGGCCGCCCCTGTAGGCACACCGATCTCGGAACCGGCTACCCTGGCGCTGTCGGGAATGGGGCTGGCGGGGGCCAGCGCGGCGGCGGTGCGCCGCCGAAAGATACACCGGGCTACAGGATGCCCTTCGGGGGCATGATCTGTATCTCGTCCACCGACGCGTCGGGCGGGGATTCCAGGGCGTAGCGGACGGCGTCGGCGATGCGGGCGGCGGGGAGCATGTCCTCGCGGCGCAGGCCGCCGATGGCGTCCCAGAAGGGGTGTCGGTCGAGCCGGGCAGGACGGCGGTGACGCGGATGCCTTCGCGGCGCACCTCCTCGGCCAGCACCTTGGTCAGCCCGTACGCGCCCCACTTGGACGCGCAGTAGGCCGCCGACGCCGGGAAAGCGACCCTGGAGGCGACGGACAGGATCGTGACCAGGTGACCCGAGCGCCGCGGCAGCATCCCTTTGAGCGCCTCGCGGCAGGCCAGGTAGGTGCCCGTCAGGTTCACGGCGATCTGGGCATCCCAGTCCGCGAGCGTGGATTGGGCCGTCGGGGCGAAGGCGCCCACACCGGCGGCGCAGACCAGGGCGTCAAGCCTGCCGAAGCGCTCCACCGTCGCCGCGACGACACGGGCGACGTCGGCCTCGGCGGTCACGTCGCAGACGGCGGCCAGGTGCCCGCCGCCGGTTTCGCGCACCAGTTCGGCGAGCGCGCCCTCCGATCGCGCCGCGAGCGACAGGCGCCAGCCCGACCGGTGCAGCGCCAAGGCCGTCGCGCGACCGATGCCGCGGCTGGCCCCCGTGATCAGACAGACGCGTTCCGGGTCCATGGCCGCCCCTAAAAGCCGGCCGCCGGCTGACGGCCGATGTGCTGCATGAACTCTTCGCGGGTCGTCCGGTCCTCGCGGAACGCGCCCAGCACGTGCGACGACGTCACGAGCGAGTTCTGCTTCTCCACACCGCGCATCAACATGCACATGTGCTTGGCTTCGGTCACCACGGCGACGCCACGCGGCTGGAGCGCTTCCTGCATCGCCTGGGCGACCTCGATCGTCAGCCGCTCCTGCACCTGGAGCCGCCGCGAGAACATGTCCACGATGCGCGCGACCTTGGAGATGCCCACGATCTTGCCGTTCGGGATGTAGCCGACATGGGCACGCCCAAAAAATGGCAGTAGATGATGCTCGCAGTTATGCGTTAAGTGCCCGTTGACGAGAAACGTTGGGTGCGGTTCACAGGTAAAGCTATAAACGGTGTACGGCTTCTTTCCGAGAGCAGTGCACGGCGTGACTCGTTGCACCTTTACCCACCGCGACTCGGCAAGGTCCGTCCGGTGGGACTCCTGCTTGAAGCCATGGCGCCGCTGCCAGCTATCCGCAATGTATACCTTGGAAGC
This sequence comes from Armatimonadaceae bacterium, assembly GCA_030446525.1. The sequence continues at coordinate 4,520 of JAUJNC010000146.1, read as the reverse complement.
GCCCCCCCATCCCGGAGCAACAGGCGTGAAGCGCGCACCGATAATTGAGGCTAGTTCTTGGAGGAAAGCGACATTGCCACTGATCACGGTTCGCCCGGCACTGCGCCTATTTCGGAAGCCGTCGCCCTCTACGTAGCCGTCTAGAAAGCCCTCGAAAGTGCCCAGCGAACTGAGCACGACACGTGGGAAGCGGTGCCGCATGTGGTGCGCATCACCGCCTGCGTACTGGCGAAACAGATCGGCTAAGTACGACGAGACCACGCGCACGCGGTAGCCCGGTGTCTGCCGCCCGGTGAAGCCGGACGGTCGCTCGACCGGCTCGACCTGCGCATCAACACCGAAAGCGTTCTTCAGGTTGTCAGCGAAACGCCGCGCAAATGCCTCCTCGTTAACGATCAGTGAGATATAACGGTTGCCAACTGTCCCGTCTGCACCCATCGCACCGACAGCGTAGCCAAACGAGTATCCCATCTGAGGCTGATAGCGTCGTCGGCACAAGCTCTTGGGCGGCGTCCACTCCACCCACCGGCCCTCTAAGTCCTTCGCTTCTACCCAGCCATCAGGTGTGGCGAACGGGTGATCCAGCGTGACGCGCACTGTCCCTTTTTCTGTCGCGACTGCGACAAGCTCGCGGGCTTTGCGGCTCGTGACACGCGTCACCGTCGTGGGAACGACATGGCCCTCGTGCAACGTCCAGAGTTGGTCGCCTGCCCGGATATCAAGCGCCTGCCGCACGCCATCAACGGCGTTCACGAGTTGCTTGCTCGGCACGCATAGCGAGTAAAACTCAATATCCCGGACGATCACCATGTCGTCGTAGTCTTCTTCAAATATGGCGCCGTTCAGGAGCTCGCTGAGGTCCTGGCGGTAGCCTTTGGTCAGGAACTTCATCGCTTCCTGGGCGCGGTAGGGAGTGCGCAGAAGGCCTTCGCGCTCGGGATCCTCGCCGATCTCCTTGAGGATGTCCCGGTAGTGGTCTTGTAGCATTCGTCGGTTCGCTCTTTCGTCGATAGTGCGGCTGTGGGCGGGCGCTCGCCCCCGTGCCTCCGCTTTTTCTGACGTCCCGGCAGCGCTCCGCGTTCCCGATGTCGTCAGAGCAGCGGGCCGTCGTTCTCCCCATAATACTCGAAGTAATTGCGGTCCGTTTCGCGGACCACGACCCGGTACAGGCGTGCCGGGGCGGGGATCTCGCCTTCCAGGTGGTCCCAGATGGCGCGCGTCAGGTTCTCCGACGTCGGGTTGACCCCGGCGAAGTCGGTCGTGTCGAGGTTCAGGTGCTTGTGGTCGAAGCGGGCCATGACCTCGCGGTCCAACACGTCGTCGAACGCGGAAAGATCCACCAGCATCCCGGTAACGGGGTCCGGGTCGCCGACCACGGTCACCTCGACACCGTAGTTGTGGCCGTGGCCGTTCGGGTTGTTGCACTTGCCGAAGATCTCGCCGTTCTCGGCGTCGGAAAGGGCCGGCGCATGGAGGCGGTGCGAGGCGGCGAAATCCAGCGAGCGCGTGAGCGCGATCATTTTCTTCTCCGTAAGGTAGGTTGCCCAGAGCGTCGGCGACTCCCATACGACCACTCGGACCAGCCGCGCCGCCGGGTCGTCGAAATGCGAGGCGAACTGGTCGGCGACGAACCGGGCGATGTTCTCGAGGGTCGGCGGCGTGTCCCGGAAATGGGGCACCTCGTAGTTCAGGTGCTTGTCGGCCAGCGGCCCGGTCACGTTCCGCTTGAGCGCGCGGTCCACGTCGGTGATGTTGACCACCATGCCGGTGCGTTCGTCGATCTCCCCGGCCACCGTGGCCTCGACCACGTAGTTATGCCCGTGGCCCCAGCGCGACGCCCACGGCCCGAACAGCCGCCGGTTCTCCGCGTCGCTCTTGTTCGGCAGCCAGTAGGCGTGGCCGGCGGAGAAGGCCACCCGCCGCCGCAGGTACATCGTTGCCATTTCGTCAATTGCTTCCCCGCTGTAAGCGACAGCCAAACAAGGACGGTGGTTCCCGCCTATCCCCCTTCCCCTCCCTCCCAGGGAAAGGGGGTAGGCTACGGCTCCCCGAGCGCCGCCGGGGCGCGGACCTTGGCGCCGCGCAGCGCGAGGGCCGCCAGTGTCAGCAGGTACGGGACGGCGAGGAAGACCGGGTAAGGGATCGCGAAAAATCCGGCCGCCTGGAGACGCGCCTGCGCGACATCCGAGGCGGCGAACAGGAGCGACGCCCCCAGGGCGCCCGATGGGGTCCAGCGCCCGAAGACGACGATCGCGAGCGCGATGAAGCCGCGCCCGCCGGTCATGCCCTCGGTGAACGAGTTGTTGTAGCCGATCGACAGCGCCGCGCCCCCCGCCCCGCAGAGCGCGCCGGCGAACAGCAGGACGAGCACGCGCAGGCGGGGCACGGCTGTACCCCCCGCGGCCGCCGCCTCCGGCACCTCGCCCGCGGCACGCAGCGCGACGCCGAGCCGCGTGCGGAACAGGAGCCCGTGGGACAGCCCCGCCAGGAGCAGCGAAAACAGCGTCAGCCCGTTGACCGCCGTGCCGCCCTCGCCGAAGACGCGCGGCAGGGTGGGCGCGGCCGGCGCGGGTGCGCCCGCGCCGGCGGACTGCAGCCACGCGCGGTACAGCACGCCCGTGAGGCCCAGGGCGAGGAAGTTCAGCGTCGTGCCCACGATCACCTGATCGCGGCGCAGCGCCACGCCGAAGAGGGCGAACAGGGCCGCCCCGGCCACCCCGGCCAGGACCGCGGCGACAAGCCCCGGCCCGGGCGCGCCGGTCAGGACCGCGACCACGACGGCCGCCAGGGCGCCGAGCAGGAGCAGCCCTTCCAGGCCGACGTTGAGAACGCCGGCCCGCTCGGTGAAGACCTCGCCCAGGGATGCCAGAAGGAGCGGCGTGGCCGCGGCAAGGGTCTGCGTCAGGAAGGAGAGCGCCGCTTCGGCCGTCATACGGCCTTTCTCCCCTCTTGGCCCCGAAGAGGGGGGGCGGGGGGGTGAGGCAGCCGCTCCCGCGCCCAGGCGTAGCCGAGGAGGGAGAAAAGTGCCAGCGCCTGGAGGATCTGGACCACGACCGAGGCGACCCCCGCGCGCTGCACCGCACTCGAGCCCGCCGTGAGCGCGCCGAAGAACAGGGCCGAGGGCACGACGGCGAGCGGTGACAGGTTGCCCAGCAGGGCCACCGCGATGGCTGTGTAGCCGTAGCCTGGCGAGTAGTTGTCGGAAAGATAGTAGGTGACGCCGCTGATCTGGATGGCGCCCGCCAGCCCGCAGAGTGCGCCCGACAGCAGGAACGTCGCCGCCTGCGTCCGGGCCACCGGTATGCCCGCGGCTTCGGCCGCCTCCGGCCCCGCCCCGACCGCGCGCAGGGCGAAGCCGCCCGCCGCCCAGGCCAGGTAGAACCAGGCGGCGACGGCCAGCGCGAGCGCCAGAACCACGCCCGCGTGCAGGCGTGTGCCGGGGAGCAGGAGCACGAGGCGCGCGGGGACGGCGATCTTGTCCGACCAGGGGAACTGCCGGGCCGCTTCCTGTAAGGGGCCGCGCACCATCCAGGCGACCATCTGGATGGCGACGAAGTTGAGCAGCAGGGTCGAGAGCACCTCGGGCACGCCCCGGCGGATCTTCAGAAGCGCCGCCACGCCCGCCCACAGGGCGCCGGCAAAGGCGCCGATAAGAAGCAGGAGCGGCAGATGCAGCAGGGCGGTCGGCGAAAGGCGGGTTCCCGCCCACGTGGCGGCGATGGCCCCGACCAACAGCTGCCCTTCCGCGCCGATGTTGAAAAGGCGGCAGCGGAACGCCAGGGCGACGCCGAGCCCGGTGAGGAGCAAGGGCACGCTCTGTACCAGTGTCTCGGACACGTTGTAGGTCGAGCCGAACGCCCCGTACGCGAGCGCATGAGCCACCGCGAGCGGGGACGCGCCCGCCGCCGCGATGATCACTGCCAGGGCGAGGAGGCCGAGCAGGGCGAAGAGCAGGAGCAGCGGCAGGTCGCGCAGGAGGGCCGCGACGGGCAGGCGCGCCCCCGCGGCGGGCGGGGCGCTCACGCGGCGCCCCCCGCCGGCCCCGCCGGCGCAGGACCGTCCTGTGCGAACGGTCGCCCGCCCATCAGCAGGCCGATCTGCTCGCGCGGGGCGCCGCGCGGGACGATGCCGGAGAAGGCGCCCTCGTACAGGACCGCCACGCGTTCCGAAGCGAGCGCGAGCACCTCGTCGAGCTCGGTCGAGAAGAGGACGATCGCCGCCCCCCCGGCCCGCGCCGCGCGCAGGGTTTCGTGCACGTATGCTGTCGCGCCCACGTCGAGGCCGCGCGTCGGGTTCACCGCGACGACGACGCGCGGCTTCTCGGCAAGCGCCCGCGCGATCACCACCTTCTGCTGGTTGCCGCCGGACAGCGCCCGCGCGGGCACGTCCGGTCCGGCCGCCCGCACGTCGTACCGGGCCATCAGGTGCGCTGCGCGTTCCCGCAGGCGCGGCCACCGGAGCAGCGGCCCGCGCCGGTAGCCGGGGTTGTCGTGGACGCCGAGCGCCAGGTTCTCGGTGAG
>JAUJNC010000145.1 GCA_030446525.1 Armatimonadaceae bacterium | reverse complement strand
CATGGGCCGTGTACGGATCGCGCCGCCTATCGACGCAAACGGGACGATCGTTGTCGCCCGCCGGTATTATAGCATGGGGGTCGGAAGGGCGTCAAGAACCGCGTCAGCCCAGGTACCCGCGCGCCGGCATCAGGCCGTGGCGGGCGAGCGCCTCGCCTGTGCAGCGCCGGGTGGGGCCGGAAGGTCCGGCTCAATCTTTCTCGTCTTCCAAATTTGGCCTGCCCGAAGGTAGGCGACGCTCAAACTTCAGAAGCGTGTTCTCCAACTGGAGTGCTAGGAGTTTGCGCTCGCTTGTTTCGTTTTCACTCACGCGGTGAATCTCATAGGCTAAGCGTTGCACTGCCGTCGCCAGATCGCGCACCTCGCGCCTGAGGTCGTTGAAATCGCGCCGCAGGTCTTTGACCTCCTGCTCCACGTCCTTGGTATCGGCCTTGTTCTACTGAACGTCCTTCGCGAGCGAGAGGAACTGCGTCGTCAGCTCGATGATCTGCTTGAGCATGGGTAGCTACGCGGCGTTCCGCAGGCTGGCGAGGATGGCGCGTGTTTCGTCACGAAGTGTTTGCGTTTCAGCCTTCAATACGGCGTTCTCCGCCTTGAACCGCGCGATCGCGACGTCGTCAGCCTTCATCTGTTCGCGAATCTCCTTTATTTGCTCGATGACGCGCGCGATGGCAGATTCCATTTCCGCCGCGTCGCCGTGGGCGGGCATGTCGGTTGTCAAAGCAGTATCCACGATCGGCTCCCTCCACCTGGATTTTACCACGAACAAAGTGAGCCACCAAGCTCGTAGCACCCCTCCTCCGGCTCTAGCTCGACCGGACGGACGCGCTCCTGTGCCTCAGGCGCAGACCTCCGTCCGCTCGCGCCTTAACCCTGCCAGTCCAGGTACCCGCGCGCCGGCATCAGGCCGTGGCGGACGAGCGCCTCGCCCGCGGCCCGCAGAACCTCGACGGGCAGCGAGCGACCCGAACGTAGCCGCGGCGGCGGAATGTTTTCGGCGCCGGGGCCATGGGCGAAGAAATGGTCCATGGCCTTGTTGGCGTTGGCGAACGGGTTGCCGTCGGGGAGGCCGGCCACCAGATCGAACACCGCGCCGACGACGCCGGAAAGACGCGCGGACAGGGCCTGGGCTTCGGCGAGCCGCCCGCCGGCCAGATCCTGGACCAGGGCATGGAACTGTCGCGCGAAGCAGTTGGCCGTGCTCAGCAAAAGGCCGTAGTACGCGCCGGCAGGAGCCAGCCAGCGGGCGTAATCCCCTTCCGCCCCGCGGACCCGGAACACGCCTTCGGGCGCCCGGCCCGCCGCCGCCACGCGGTCCGTGCCGCTGGAGTCTTTAAACAGGAAGAAGTTGGGGAAACGCGCCGCCAGATCCGACACCAGCTCGGGGCCCATCTCGTTGCGGGTGATCTGTGGCAGCTGGTACAGGGCTGTCGGCGCGCCCAGCTCCAGGATCGACGCGAGCGACCGGCTGATCTCTTCCTGCGACCGATGCTCGCCCTGCGGGGGACACACCGCGAAACCGCAAACCCGCGCGGCGCGCAGGCTGGCCTCGACATCGGGGGCGCCGGTGCGGGTTTGTAGCCACGCCATCGTGTCCCGCACGCTGCGCCGGGCCTCGCCGGCGTCGGTCTTGAGCACGCCGACGAGGATCTGCACGCCCTGCCAGGCCGCCTGATCGAGGGCCCAGTCCAGGACCTGCCGCGCCTCCTCGTCGCTCATCTCCCACCCGTCGCCGGTGGAGCCGGGGATCAGGTAGGCCTTCACCCAGGGCGCCAGATGCCGGAGATGGGCCGTCATCCGGTCCCGGTCGATCGCCCCGGAAGCGCCGTAATGGGTCAACAACGGGCACCAGAGGGCCGGCACGCCCTGGGGAAAGAGGCGCTCCACTAGCCGCTGGCGCTCCTGCCCGTCCGGTCTGCTCATCTGGCTCGGCTCCTGCGGATCTCCTACACGTCCCGCTCGCTGAAGATCTTCCACCCGTCGTCCGTGCGTCGCCAGATCAGCTCCTGGCGAACTTCGCCGCGGCCGGGCCGGCGGCCACCCAGGATGGTGTACGACTTACGGAACCGCATTGTCGCTGCGCGGTCATCGGCGCTCAGCTTGATATCCAGAGCACGTACGCGCATATTCACCAGGGCTGTCCTTTCAAAGCGCCACTCCTTTACCGCACGCACCCGGGCACGCGAAACGCCGTGCTCTTCGTAAAGGTTAGACACCCTTGCCGGGTAAAAACGCATCTGCCCCTCGATGTCGCGCTCGTTGGTGGCGGCGATCCACGCGTCGAGCAGGGCGCGGAGCTCCAGCTCCGCGCTTGTTCCTTCGGCCCGGTTCGCTGCGCCGTCTGTTGTGGAAGCGGAAGCGACCTTTTTGGGCGTTTCGCCGCTGCGGCCGGGGCGCTTGCCGGGACCAGGACCGTCCGCAGGGGGTTCGCTTTGGGCGGGCGGCGTCTCTTTCCGCGCCGCCTGCCGCTGCGTGGAGGAGCCGCCACCGCTTGCCGGCCTGTCAGGTGCGCGTTGCGGTGCTTGCCGCGGGGCGGGAAGGGCGTCGCTGCCGTTGCTCGCGCGCTCCCCTGCTGTCACGATCGGGACGGCTGCAGGCGATTCCGTCGCCGGTTTCCTCCGGGCCGTCGCGCCTGTTCGCCCCGCCTGCGCCTGGTCTGTCCCGCGCGAAGGCGCGCCGCGCCCGGCCCGCGTTCCGGGGCCGGGCGGGGGCGCAGCCGTGGGGCCCGGCGCGGGGGGCTTTACGTCCGCCGGCGGCGCTTCTGCTTGCGGCGGTCCGACGGCGGGCGTGGAGGCGGCGACGTCGTCCGCCGCCCCGACTGGCAACAGGCGGGACGCCGCGAACAGGCCGCCGATCAGAGACGCGGCGGCCGCCGTCGCCGCCACGATCCGGAGCGCGCCGCGCCGCGGCGGGCCAGCACCCGCCCGCCGGGGGCAGGCCGGCATCTGCTTTTCCCGTGCGGCAAGCGGCTGCCGCGGCACGCCCGCTCGCTGCGTACGCCGCGGCTTTCTTCGGGGCGGTCGCGGACGCCAGGGCCGCGTGATAGGCGTCGGCCAAGGCGCGGGCGGAGGCGAAGCGTTTGGACGGGTCGCGCACGCCCGCTGCAGCAGGGCGGCGACCAGCTGGGGACACCGGGCAGCGGGGCCGGCTGGCCGTGCGTGATCTGGTACAGCACGGCGGCGATGGCTTCGGCGGCGAAGGGCGGGCGGGCGGCAAGCATCTCGTAGAGCAGCACGCCCAGCGCCCAGATGTCCGCGGCGGGGGTGGCCTTCTGGCCGTTGATCAGTTCGGGCGCCATGTAGGCGGGCGAGCCGACCATGGCGCCGGTCTGCGTCATCGTGGGGTCGCCGGCTGCGCGCGCCACGCCGAAATCCATCAGCTTCACGCGCCCGCCCGGCAGCAGCATCACGTTGGACGGCTTGATATCGCGGTGCACTGCGCCCCGGGCGTGGACGGCGTCGAGCCCGCTCGCCACCTGGTCCAGGACGTCGGCGGTCTCGACCGGCGAGCGCGCCGGTATCGAGCCGCGCGCGCAGTGTCTGCGCCGTCGAGGAACTCCATCACCAGGTACTGCAGGCCACGTCGAAGATCGTGACGACGTTCGGGTGCGACAGGCTGCCGAGCGCCCGCGCTTCGCGCCGCATGCGCGCCGCCATCGCCTCGCGCTCGGCCGGGGGCAGGTGCGGCGGCACCGACAGCACCTTCAAAGCGACGGTGCGCCCAATCCGCGTGTCCACCGCCTCGTAGACCGTGGACATGCCGCCGCCCCGCCTCGCGCACGAGAACGTAGTTTCCCAGCTTGTTTTGTGCGAGCATCCCTTTTTGCTGTGTGACCGGGGGTGCAACGAGACCCTTCCGGAAGATACCCAGGGCGCCGGCTTTGGAAACAACGGCGCCCTGACGGCAGGGCGCGGGGCCAGGCAGGAAGCACGCGCGCCCGTGTGGAACAGGGACATCACCGAGCGCCGGCGAAGCGCGGCGGAAAGGGGTGCGGTGTGGGCAAGACGACCGTCGCCATCGTGGGCGACGCGTTCCATATCAACGGCATGCCGACGTACCAGGGGCGTAGGTGGCGCGGGCACAAGGTCGAAGGGCTGCTGCTCAACGCGCGTCTGGTGCAGGGCGTCTTCGACGACCGCAACCCGGACACCGTGGGCCGCTGGGCGTACCCGGACACGGGCCGGTGGGACCCCGAGCGCAGCTTGCAAGTGAGTTCGTCCAGGCCATGCCCAGTGGCGGCGGCACGGGCTGCTGGCGTTCACCATCAACCTGCAGGGCGGATCGCCGCAAGGCTACTCGAAGAGCGGCAGCCCTGGCCGGCTCGGCCATCGAGGCGGACGGCTCCCTGAGCGCCCCCTGGTCGCCTCGCGCGCATTCTGGACCGGGCCGACGAGCTGGGCATGGCAGCCGTCGTCGGCATCTTCTACTTCGGCCAGGACGAGCGCGTGCGGGACGAGGCCGCGATCGTGCGCGCGGTCGACAACGCCGTCCACTGGCTGCAGGACCGCGACTACACCAACGTCCTCGTCGAGATCAACAACGAGTGCAACGTCAAAAAGTACGAGCACCCGATCCTGCAGCCGGAGCGCGTCCACGAGCGGATCGCGCGGGTGAAGAAAAACCCCAACGGCGGGCGGCGTCTGCTCGTGGGCACCTCCTACGGCGGGAACACGGTGCCCCGGGAGAACGTGGTCCGCGCCTCGGACTTCCTGCTGGTCCACGGCAACGGCGTCTCCGACCCGCGCCGCATCGCCGAGATGGTCCGGCAAACGAGGCATCCCCGGCTACCGCCCGATGCCGATCCTGTTCAACGAGGACGACCACTTCGACTTCGACAAGGACGAGAACAACTTCGCCGCCGCCGTCTCCGAATACGCGTCGTGGGGCTACTTCGACCCCGGCGCGAGCGACTACCGGGACGGCTACTGATGTCCGCCCGTCAACTGGGGCATCAACACCGACCGCAAGCGCGCCTTCTTCCGCCGGGTGGCCGAGATGGCCGGCGCGCGCTTCGCAGATCCCTTGACAGCGAGATTTTTCTGACGTACAATAAGGGCATGCCGGGCCGAGGTGGTGAAATTGGCAAACACGCTAGTTTCAGGAGCTAGTGCCCGCAAGGGCTTAGGTTCAAGTCCCCTCCTCGGCACCAAAAAGGGCGGCCGCTCTCCGGAGCGGCCGCTCTTTCTTTATTCGCGCTGGCGCGGTTCGGGTGGCCTTTAGCCCGCGTCGCGGAAAGCGTTCTCGCCCTTGAAGATGCGGAACAGGTAGTACAGCGACGGGAGCAGGACCGGCGCGCCGGCGGCGGTGACGATGAGCAGAAGGCGCAGCGTCACGGGGGCGCCGCGGCCTGCTCGATGCGGATGTCCGGCGGGATCAGGTACGGAACTGCGCCAGCCCCCACCCGGCAAGGATCAGGGTTACCTGGAGGGCGGCGAGGATCCGCGCGGGGCGCGAACCGGCGCGTCCACAGCGCGCCCAGGGTGGCCAGAGCGCAAAGGCCCGTCGCGACCTGCAGGGGCCAGGACCACGGGCGCGCCGTCAGTCCCCGCCGCACGAGCGGCGCGGCGTCGCCGGACAGCAGGAAGACGCCGAGGGCGAGCGCCCCGACGACGACGGCGGCGCCCAGCGCGCGGCGCCGGAAATCCTCGCGCAGCGCCGGGTCCCGGGCCTCGACGGTCAGGTACACGGCGGCCAGATACGCGAACAGGGCGAGGGTGAACAGGCCCACGGCGAACGGGAACAGACCGAGCCACGGCCGCACGAAACCGCTGGTGACGACCCGGTTCTCGACCCGGATGCCCCCGGTCACGATCGCGCCGACGCAGACGCCCAGCAGGACCGGCGCTACGACGCTCGCGACGGAGAAGACGCGGCCCCAGCGGCGCTGCACGTCGTCGTCCTGGCGGTCGTAGTGGCGGAAGGTGAACGCCGTCCCGCGCAGCACGATCCCGATCAGCAGGAGGGTGATCGGGACGTGCAGGGCGGTCGAGAGGGCCGCGAACGCGAGCGGGAAGGCGGTGAAAAGGACGACGACCACGTAGATCAGCCAGACGTGGTTCGCCTCCCAGATCGGGCCGATGGCCGACTCGATCAGGGCGCGCTGCTCCCTGGCGCGCGGCCCCGACGCCAGCAGGTCCCACACGCCCGCGCCGTAGTCCGCGCCGCCCAGCAGGGCGTAGAGGACGAGGGCGGCGAGCAGCAGGCCCGCGGTCACGGTCGCCGGCGAGAAGTAGAGGCTCGGGGTTTCATTGATCATCGCGGGCCTCCCCCGCCCCGGCGCGGCGCACCCCGGCCTTCGCGCCCGCGATGGCGGCGCCGGCGGCCGGGGTGCGCGGGCTTTCCCCGATCTGCCGCCGGAGCAGGAAGACGACGACCGCCGCCAGGAACAGGTACAGCAGCGTGAACGTGTACAGCGGCACCTGCAGGTTGGGGACGGGCGTGACCGCCTCGGCGGTGCGCATCACGCCGTCGATGATCCACGGCTGCCGCCCGACCTCGGTCACGATCCATCCGGTCTCGATGGCGACGAAACCCAGCGGGGCCGCGCCGACCAGGGCGCGCAGGAACCAGGGGTTGTCCGGCAGCGACCAGCGGCCCCGCGCGCGCCGCCCGCGCCACGCCAGCCAGGCGCCCCACAGGGCGACAAAGGCCATGGCCATGCCGCAGGCGACCATCACCTGGAACGCGATGTGTACGACCGGCACGAGGGGCCAGTCCTCACGCGGCCACTCCTCCAGGCCTTTGACCACGGCGTTCGGGTCGTGCTCGGCCAGCAGGCTCAGGCCGTAGGGGATCTCGAGGGCGTAGCGCGTCTCCCCGGTCCGCTCGTCCGGGATGCCGCCGATGCGCAGCGGCGCGCCCCGCTCGGTCCGGAACTGCCCCTCCATCGCCGCCAGCTTGCGCGGCTGCGTTTCGGCAAGAAACCGCGCGTTGAAGTCCCCGCTGATCGGCTGCAGTATCGCGAAGACGCCGCCCACGACCAGGGCGATGGCGACCGCCCGCCGGTGGAAGGGGTTGCCCCGATCCCGCAGGAGCAGGAACGCGTGGACGCCGGCCACGGCGAACGCGGTCGAGGCGTAGCAGGCGATCATCAGGTGGACCGCCTCCCAGCCCCAGGCGGGGTTGAACAGGGCCGCGACCGGGTCGATGTCGACGGGCAGGCCGTTCTGCAGCCGGAACCCCGTGGGCGTGTTCATCCAGCCGTTGACCGCGACCACCATGACGGCCGAGACCGCGCCCGACAGGGCGACCATGACGCCGGCGAAGAGGTGCGCGGCGGGCGGGACGCGCTGCCACCCGTACAGGTAGATGCCCAGGAAGATCGCCTCGACGAAAAAGGCGTAGCCCTCGAGCGAGAACGGCAGCCCGATGATCGGCCCGGCGAACTCCATGAATTTGGGCCAGAGCAGCCCCAGCTCGAACGAGAGCACCGTGCCCGACACCGCCCCGACGGCGAACAGGATCGCCGAGCCCTTGGCCCAGCGCTTGGCCAGGTCCAGATACACCCCGTCCCGCGTGCGAAGCCAGAGCGCCTCGGCGATGACCATCAGCAGCGGCAGCGCGACGCTGATGGCGGCGAAGATGATATGGACTCCCAGGGACATCGCCATCTGGGACCGCGCGGCACCCCGATCGGTCGTAGCCAACCGACCCGTCAGACACGAAAAAGCCGCGGCGACACGATGCCGCCGCGGCGCGAAAACCGGTGCAGCGCCATCGCTTGCCACCTATTGTACCTCCCGGCGGGGGAGATTGCAACTTTTTTCACAAATGGATCGGCAGGGGCGCGCGTGCTATAATGAAGGTGCCATGCCCTCACCACTGCTGTCCCAGCTGCCCTACGCGCTGTTCATTATCGCGCTGTTTCTGGCCTACGGCGCCGTCGTCCGGCGCGGCCTCGTTTCGGGGCGCGCCATCATCGGCGTCGGCGTGCTCGTCGGCGCCCTCGCCGTCGCCGCGTCGTTCCTGAACATCCCCGCCCCCGTGCGGCAGCGCGCGCCGCTCGCCCTGGTGCTTTTCGCGCCCGGCTTGATGGCCGCGTGCGCCGCCCTGTGCGTCACGTTCGCGTACCGCGCCCAGAAGGTAGCGGACCTTGCCACCTTCGAGATCGGCGACACCCGGATCGTGGTCCGCTACGCCCCCGCCAGCCGCATCCAGGCCGACGCCCTGCTGCTGCCGGCGATGACCACCCTGCGGATGCTGGGCGGCGTGCCCGCCGCGATCCGGGCCGCGGGCGGCGCGGGGATCGAGAAGGAGGCGCTGGCCTCCGCCCCGGCCGGCATCGGCAAGGTGGTGTCGACGACCGGCGGGCGCCTCGGGGTGGACCGGGTCTTCCACGTCGCCGTCCATGAACCGCTCCGTCCCGTGGAGGAGGTCACCCTGCGCCGCGGCCTGGAGAGCGCCGCCCAGCAGGCGCGCAAGGCCGGAGCGGAATCCGTCGCCCTGCCCCTCGGCGCCCTGCGCGGCCTGCCCGCGGCCAAAGTCGCCGCCGCCGCCGCGGAGGCCATGCTCAAGCAGCGGCGCGCGTTTTCGGAGATCACCTTCGTGGTCCTCGAGGCGCGCAGCGCGCCGCCGATCCGCGAGGCCATCGAGCGCGTCGTCACCGCCGCCATCCCCACCCCCCGCTGAACCAAAAAAAAGGCCGGGGGACACCCCGGCCCTGAGCAGTGGTTGCGTGGCAGAGAAACTTGTGTGCTATCCTTTTCTCTATATTACATCTATCAATTTACTCCTTAAAGACGAGCGCACTGCGCCAAAGGTTCCCCTTTCCCCACTTTTTTTCCCTGTAATGATACGGAAGTTCCGGCAGGAGAACCCACCCCACCTGCGTAAACTACCTGGCGGGGCGGCGTAGCGAGCCGCCTTCCTGGTAATCATCGAGAGGAGACAGAAGGGTGGAGGCATATTGCGTGCGCTGCAAAGCGAAGCGGGAGATGAAGAACGCGACGGAGACGCGCATGAAAAACGGCAAGCCGGCCGTCAGCGGCACCTGCGCGACCTGCGGCACCAAGATGTTCAAGATCGGCGAGTATAAAGAGGCCAAGTAACGGTTCGCTTTTGGCCGGCGCCTTGACGGCGGGACAGGCGGTAGCGCCTGTCCCCCCTTCGGGCGCCTTGACAGCTTGCGCCGGCCGTGGTAGTATGTTGTCGTCGCTGCCGCCTAACAAGCGGACCGGAGAGCGCGCCTGGGTACCCATGGCGGCGGGGCGCCCGCGGATGCGGGAAAGGCCGAGCCCAGCCGGGGACGACGGCGCGCTTTGTGTTTCGGCGCCGGCAGGCACGGCAAAACCACGCCAAGCGCGGGCGTGCGCCCACCCCCGGGCAAGGGAGGCGCAGGCCATCATCGAATCAGGAGGAACCCTAACCTCATGCCCTTGCAACAGGAAAAGAAGACCGGGCTCATCGGCGAGTACAAGAACCACGAGGGCGACACCGGTTCGCCCGAGGTCCAGATCGCCCTGCTCTCGGCGCGCATCAACCAGCTCACGGAGCACCTGCGGACGCACAAGAAGGACCACCACTCGACCCGCGGGATGATGATGCTGATCGGCAAAAGACGCCGGCTTCTGAACTACCTCAGTCAGGTAGACATCGAGCGGTACCGCACCCTGGTGGGGCGGCTGGGTATACGCTCCAAAATTTAACCAAAAAGCGGCCCCCGGGGGCGCGACGCGACGACAGCGGCGCGCCCTTGCTGCATCGGGGCCGGACAGCCGCCTGCAAAACCGGAGGCGGCTTGCGTGCGCAGAACGAAGAGAAAAACAAAATATGCCACATACCGTTGAGATGACGCTGCCCGACGGGCGGGTCGTTTCCCTCGAGACCGGCCGCCTCGCCAAGCAGGCCAACGGGTCGGTCCTGGTCCGCAGCGGCGACACCATCATCCTGGCCACGGCCACCATGAACGCCGAGGTACGCTCCGGGCTGGACTTCTTCCCCCTCACCTGCGACTACGAAGAGCGCAAGTACGCCGTCGGCAAGATCCCCGGCGGCTTCGTCAAGCGCGGCGGCCGCCCCGGCGAAAAGGCGATCCTGACGTCCCGCCTGATCGACCGGCCGCTGCGCCCGCTGTTCCCCAAGGGGATGCGCAACGAAGTCCAGGTGATCGCCATGCCGCTGTCGGCCGAGATGGACAACCTGCCCGACGTGTACGCCGTGCTCGGCGCCTCGGCGGCGCTCACCGTCTCCGACATCCCCTTCGCCGGCCCCATCGGGGCGGTCCGGGTGGGCCTGATCGACGGCGCGTACGTGATCAACCCCACCCAGGCCCAGGTCGCCGAGTCGGCGCTCGACCTCGTGGTCGCCGGGACCGAAAAAGGCGATCCTGATGGTCGAGGCGGGCGCGCGCGAGGTCTCCGAGGCGCAGATGCTCGAGGCCTTCGACCGGGCGCACGAGGTCATCAAGCAGCAGTGCGCGTCCCAGCAGGAGCCTCGCCCGGGTCGCCGGCAAGCCCAAGCGCGAGGTGCCGCTGCACGACTACAACGCCGAGATCCTGCAAAAGATCCGCACCGACTTCGCCGCCGACCTGCGCCGCGGCCTCCAGGACCCGGACAAGGCGGCCCGCGAGGCGGGGCTCGACCTGCTCATCAACGACGTGGCCGCCAAGCTCCTGCCGGCGTACCCGGAAAACGAGGCCGACATAAAAGAGGCCGCCGACAAGGTGGTCAGCGATGCCTCCCGCGACCTGATCCTGGCCGAGGGCAAGCGCCCCGACGGCCGGGGCGCCAGGGACATCCGCCCGATCTCCTGCGAGGTCGGGGCCTTCTCCCGCGCGTCCACGGCTCCGGCCTGTTCACGCGCGGCCAGACCCAGGTCCTGACGACGCTCACCCTCGGCTCCGGCGACGACGCGCAGACCGTGGACACGCTCGAGGAGGACGGCGAGAAGCGCTACATGCACTTCTACAACTTCCCGCCCTATTCGGTCGGCGAGGCGCGCGGCTGCAGCGGCGCGGGGCGGCGCGAGATCGGCCACGGCGCCGGGCCGAGCGGGCGCTCGGCAGCGTGGTGCCCCAGCCCGACACCTTCCCCTACACGATGCTGCTGCAGAGCGAGGTGCTCGAGTCCAACGGGTCGACCTCGATGGGCGCCACCTGCGGCTCGACGCTGGCGCTGCTCGACGCCGGCGTGCCCATCAAGGCCCCGGTCGCCGGCATCGCCATGGGCCTGATCGCCGAGGGTGATCAGTACGCCGTGCTCACCGACATCCAGGGCATGGAAGACTTCTCCGGCGACATGGACTTCAAGGTGGCCGGCACGGCCGAGGGCATCACCGCCCTGCAGCTCGACACCAAGATCCAGGGCATCCCCAGACCCGTCTTCGTCCAGGCGTTCGAGCAGGCGCGCGAGGCCCGGCTGTTCATCCTCGACAAGATCAACGAAGCCATTCCTGCCCCGCGCGCGAACGCGCCGCGCATCATCACGATCCACATCGACCCCGAACAGATCGGCACGGTCATCGGCCCGGGCGGCAAGACCATCAAAAGATCACCGCCGACACGGGCGCCAAGATCGACATCGAGCAGGACCGCGCGTCGGTCGACGGCGAAGGGGGCGAAGCGCCGCATCGAATCGATGACCGTCGTGGTCCAGGCCGGCGAGGAGTACGAGGCAAGGTGGTCGGTTCGGAGACCGGGGGGGACCTGGCGCCGTCTCGTCCCGACGAGAACGCGGCGGCGGGTCCGCGTCACCGGCGGCGACCGCGTCAACGACCGCGCGCGGCGACCGCCGTTCGACCGCCAACCCTGAACCGGGCCGCCCGCGCGAGCGCACCCGCGGCCCGCGGCCCGGGCGGCGGAAACCGCGACCGCGGAGCGCCCGGGCGGCGGAAACCGCGACCGGTGCTCCGGTGAGCGCCGTGGCCGCCACCACGGCCGCCCCCGAGCCCGAGGACGAGGGCGACGACCTCCCGCGCGCCCGATTCCGCCCTCCCCAAGCGGTAACAAAAGTCAGTAACAAAAACAAGAGGAGGGCCGGAAAGATCTCCCTGCTTCCGGCCCCCTGCTGAGTAGCATAGAAAAACATGAACCTGAACAGATCACATTCGATCTTGTTCAGGTTTTTCTTGTTGTTCTTGTAACACAGCCGCCTCGACAAATACGTTCCACGCGGCAATGCGCACGTGCCGCCGCTCGTCTTGGGCGCGTAGCTCGTTTAAGCGCTTGCCTGAGCCGCTCTTTTCTCCCCCGCTTCAGGCTTATCTGACACCAGCCATCGTGCCAACGCTTCTACCACACGTCCGGCCTAATGCCGCTTCCGCGCCGTGAAAACCGTGCTGGCAAGCGCGCCGATCACCGCGCCGGTGCCGTGCGCGCGGCGCGTGAACAGGCCCAGCGCGAACAGGCCGGCCAGCGCGCCGCCGGTCAGCCCCAGCATCGCCAGAAAGGCGTCCCAGGTGGACTCGATGTCCAGATACGTCATCGCCAGCGCGACCGCCGCGCCGATCACGCCGGAGAGGAGCGTCGCCCGGCGCGCGCTACCAGCCGCGCGGCGTCGCTCAGGCCCGGGCGAAGCCGCGCGTGAAAATCGGTCACCCAGGCGGTGGCGATGCTGTTGAGGCTGCTCGTAGGCTGCGCGGCCGCGAAGAGGCCGGCGACCACCAGGCCGCCCAGCCCGGCGGGCATCTCGTTGACCCTGAAAAGCGCGAAGATCGCCAGGACCAGGAGCGCGTTGGCCCAGATCGAGCGCGCGCGGCCTGGCGCTCGTCCCGGGTGGGCACGTAGCGCTGCACGACGTCCTGGCCGGCGGTGTAGGGGATCAGGTTGGGAAAGGCGTTGCCGAGGAGGATCACCCAGCCGGTGCCACGCTCAGGCCGGCGTCCCAGCGCAGCGGGCCGAAGCCTTTGTCGTCCGCGGCCGCGATCTGGGCCAGGCGTCGGCGGCGCCGCCGGGGATCCCGCCGACGATGACGAGCAGGGTGACGAGCGCGCCGGCCAGCAGGATCACCGTCTGGGCCACGTCCGTCCAGACCACCGCCTCGATGCCGCCGGCGGAGGCCATCGCGATGCAGATCACGCCCATGATCAGGATGCTGGTGCGCATGGAGAAGTTGCTCACCGTGGCGAGCGCGAGCGCCGGCAGGTAGAGCACGATCGCCGTAGCGGCCGATATCTTCCGCCGATTGTCGAAGGCGGCGTACTCGAGGGCAGGTGGCCTATGCCGATGCTTTGAGCCTGATACACCGGCGCGAGGCTGAACGTCCCAACGAGCACCCAGGACGGGTGCGAGCTACGCCGCTACAAGCGGCGTGCGCAAGGTGGAGCGGTTCTTCGCTTGGCCCCAGAACTTCCGCCGCGTCCGCACCCGCGATGACTGGTACGCCGACAACTACGAAGGGTTCGTACTGCTCGCCTGCATGCTCATCCTGCTCAGGCATGTTTGTAGACTGGTTCTACCGGAACCACCTGCCAGAAGTTCGAACATCGCTCTAAGTCAACGCCGCGGAAACGATAACCCAGTTGGGTGCCAGTGTGCTGCACCGCGCTGGTCTTCTAGGCCTCTCCTGCCCTGGATCCCCGCCGGTCGCGCCGCTGCTCAACCTTCCTTCCCTCTGGCGCTAACGGCGACTGGTGCGGTCGCTCAGCCGCGTGAACTTGATGTTGCGGACCACCGGATTGCTGTAGTCGAAGGCCACGACCTTTCCGGAAGCCGCCGAAAATGCGCGGCAACACCGTCGCAATCTGTGTAGGCCAGAAATAGTGCTTCACTGCTAACCCAGGTCTCACTCCCCCTCCTAGACCTCGATCCGCATTCAGGAACGAACTCCTCAGCGAAAGGCCGGCACTCCGGCGCGGTCATTCCTCGGTGCCCTGATCGGCAATCGGGGCTTTCATCGGTGGCTTTGCTTCAGCACCGGCCTTCCCTGCCCACGGCCTGCCGTGGCTGTTCCCGCAGCACCTGCGCCCGCAGCACCTGCGTTATTTCCAGCCGATTCATCGAGGAACGGCTCCAGCCATGTTTCGACACGGTCCGCCCATTTCGGCCTGACTCTATCGATGAACGCATCCATCCGTCTTTCGACACGGTCCCCCCATGCAAGCGGCGGGGAAGGTCATGCCAGCAATAACGAAGGGCCTCCTGGGAAGCGGCCTCCCGAGCAGATAGAGCTACGCTTCCCATGGTGGTCAGCAGGATCACGGCGGCGAGTATCGCGGCGCTCGCCTGCCGCTTCGTCGCGGGTTTCTGGCATCAGTCGGCATGAATCTACTTCCCGGCCCCTTCGGCCCGTGTATTGGTTCGCATTTGAAGCGCCAGGCTTCCGAGCGTTTCGCCGAATCGCGGCGCAGTACCTTCAGCTCTCCACCCGTCCGTCCGCTCCTACATCCTTGGGTGCTAGTGCGGCACCGCGCTGGTCTTCTAGGCCTCTCCTGCCCTGATCCCGTTTGGTCGCGCCCGCTGCTCAACCTTCCTCTGGCGCTAACGGCGATATTCGGTGCGGCCGCCCAGCCAGTGAACTTGATGCGTTGCGGACCACCGGATTGTTGCAGTCGAAGGCCACGACCTTTCCGGCCTTGTCCCGATGGAAGCGCACCATCATCCTGCCTGGCTTGAAAGGCGTCGCGATCGACCGGCCTGAATTCCAGAGCCTTGTCCGGCGAAAGCTCGAAGCGCATCACCAGGCCGTCCTTTCCGGGCACCATCTGGAAGACGGACCTGATCTCACCGCTTTCGTATCGGCCCGCAAAGGCCTGCAGGTCGGCCGCGGTGGGCGAGTAAGGCTTCGGGCGCGGCGATACCGTGTCGTTTTGTCTTCCATGGATTTCCTGCCGAACTGGTCCTGGGACAGGAAGCGCGCGCAGTTCGAACTCGGGTCCTGTGACCTGAAGGTCTGGAGATTCGCCGCTTGATGGAACCGGTCCGTGGTCACCGGCACGAGCGGGCCTCCGCCGTCGATGCCCAGCCCGTCGTTGACGATCAGCGCAGCGGCTCGCCGGTGCGCTCGCTTGAAGAAGAGTCCGGCCCCGCTGGTCATGTCGAGTCCCGTCACGGCGGCGCCCTGGCGGCTGCGGCTGGCGCCCCGGGCGCAGCCGTCTCGGCGGGCAGGAACTGGTCGGCGACGCGCGCGCGAGCGCGCCGACGCGGACGTTACGTCCGCATTGCACAGGATGGCGATGGAAGGCCGCTCCAGAAGGCGACCCAGCCATGACCTCTTCGTACCTGGCCGCGCCGCTGCGGAATGCGATACCACCTGACGCCGCGGGTATCCACCATCAGGCCGCGGGCGTACCTGAGCTTCCTGCCGTTGTTCAGCCTTGCCGGTTCCTGAAGCTGGTGACGAACGCCCCAGCCGTCCGCTCGTCAGCGCGTCGTTCCAGATCACGCAGGTTGGCTGCTGTGCTGAGGATGGCGCCGCCGACGCTGCCGCGCTCGTTGCCGACATACATTTCACCCGCCAGCTGCTTGCCCTCCTTCTCGTAACCGAGTGCGGTTCTTGATGACGTCCCGCAGATCTCGGGGGACGTGGTCGTCTTCATCCCGAGCGGCTCGAACAGGCGCTTGCGCGTGAAATCGGGAAACGACATCCTGCTCGTGCGCGCGACGAGATCCGTCAGCAGCACGTAGCCGACGGAATAGGACCATTCCTCGCCGGGCGCGAAGTTGAGGCCGCGCTTCGACGCAGGATCAGGGGCACTACATCGGCATTTCCCCGCCAGTGGCCGGAGCCCGGTCCAGTCGCGGATACCGGAGGTATGGGTGAGCAGATGGTCCAGCGTGATCTTATGGCCGTAATCGGGGAGTTCCGGGAAGTGCTTATGGATGTCGTCAGAGAGAGAAAGGCGCCCCTCTTCGACGAGCAGGAGGACCGCCGCGGCGACGAACTGCTTCCTCAGCGATCCGACATCGAAGACCGTGCTTGGGCTGATCGGAACGTCGCGCTCGGGAGGTCGGCCGAGCCGTAGGCGCGGGTTCACGACCAGCTTTCCGTGCTGCGAGACGGCGACCACGCCCCCGGGCGTGACCGGCGTGACCCAAATCCTGAAGATCTTGTCGATCTCACTGGTCTTGTCCTGCGCGTACGCGGGCGTGCCGAGAAGCACGGCGGTGACCACGAACGATACGAGGGCGTTTTTCATTTATTTCCTCACTCGGGAAAACGAGTTCCCGAGTTTGTCTTTTCAAAGCGCAATTAGAGGTGGCTGTGGAAGCCCATGCTGCGAACGGGCCGGCTCTGGCGGCACCCGGTCAGATGTACCCGAACACCAGCGGAAAGACGATCAATCGCCGCCCACACGGCGTAGACCGGCAGGTAATCCGTCTGCCACCGTTCGAGGCCCGCGAACGATCCGCGCCCTCTCCAGCGGATGTAGAGCACGGCGGACCAGCCAGATTGACCAGGAGGATCACGTTCTCACCCAGGGCGCCACGCGGTTCGGGGTGAATCCGAACTCGGTGATGCGCGCGGCGATGGCCCACAGCGCTACCGCGTCGGCCAATAGCGCACTGACCACCAACACGACCTGCACCACATCGAAGGAGGCCGGGGCGACCGGGGGTCCCGGGCGGAGACGGAATAGAGCAGCAGGCCCAGGACCACCACCAGGAGCAGGTCGAAGGCGATGAGCACGTCCTGCTCGATGTCGACTCCGCGTCCGGTCCACAGCAGGGCCCTTGCGGAACGTGACCAGCACGGCGGCGAACAGGGGCGTGAAGTGCGCGTCAACACGGGCGCCATGTTCTCGATCACGCTTGCTTGGCCTCCAGTTCGTTGCGGAGGCGATCACGACGGCCCTTGTAGGCCGCTCCGGGCACGGCAGCAGCCACGACTCGAAGAAGGGCTCGACGTCGATCCCGATGGACTGGAAGATCATCGCCATGAACGCCGTGAGCACGCCGCCGCCGAGGGCGATCAGCACGTAGTAGATGAACAGCTCGCCCGGAGAATCGAATGAAGTCCGGCGTGGCCGCCCACCTGGCCCCACCGCACGCCGGCGTACGCGATGCCCACCACCAGCCAGAGCGCGATCGGCAGGTGCAGCGCCGTGAGCGCCTCGGTGTTGCCGCCCCGCGCGAACGCATAGGCGTTGGCGAATACTGCCGCCGCGATGAACGCCACCGCCAGCCAGCGGATGGTGCCGGGCTCGAGCCGCCGTTTCCAGACGAAATAGCCGGTCAGCAGGGGCAGAACGAAGAGACTCAGATTCCGGGCGTAGAACCCGGCGTCTTGGTCCAACGGAATGCCGAAGAGTGCCGGCACCTTGATGTCCACGGCCGCCGCCGCCGCCACACAGAATGCGACGATGGCGTCCGTTCATGCCGCGGCCTGCGGCTCCCCGGTGTCGGAGGGGACACCACGAGCCTGCTTCCAGAGGCGGTCCGAGTGCTCGCGCGCGAACTCCCGGTAGAGGCGTCGAGGTCGCCCATGCGCTTCACCGCCACCAGGAACGCTTCATCGGTGGCGGAGCCCGCGTCGACCAGGACCGCTACCTGCTCGCGCAGATGGTCTTCCGGCTTCAGCGCATCGACGAGGATGACCCGCCGGCGGCGGTGTACGCCATTGGTCGATCTGCTCCAGCGATGGCGTGACCTGGAGTCAGCATCGTCAGGCCCCTGTGGCAGTGGCGCGGCTGACGCCGGGTGGCTGGCCGGAACGGAAGAGGAGAGCGCCCGCCGATGCCCCGCAGCGTCGCGTCCACCGCTTGCCATTGCCCAGGTTCGACAGGTCGAGCCCGGCCCTGGACGTGATCCGGTAGTACTTGCGACGGCGACCGCCTCCGGCACGCCCCACCGCGCCTCGACGTGGCCGAGCCGCTCGAGCCGATGCAGAACGGGGGTAGAGCATCCCGTCCGTCCACTCCATGCGCCCTCCGGACAACTCCCGAACCTGGAGGATCGCGTAGCCGTAGCTGTCCTCTTCGGCCAGGATCGCCAGGACGACGGGGTCGAGGAAGCGGCTATCAGGTCCTTGTTAATCTCCATGATCTCACGCGTCGCGCGGGGCTAATGAACTCACCCGAGTGTACATAGCAGCATTATACATGGCAGTGCTAGGTATGTCAAGCACTGCGGGTTTGAGGAGTATGGCCGCGGGACAATTCCCCCGCATTTATATCTATAGGACGGTGTGTATGACGGTGTGATAGAGGGGAAGGCGGAACGCGGGCAGGTCAGGCCGCCCGCCCGCTATGGCCATCAAGTTCGGCGCTGGGACCACGTCAGGCCGTCATCGTCGCTGCGCAGGTAGAAGACGCGGGCGTATTCCACGCAGTAGAGGAAGTGCACCGCGCCGCTGTTGCGGTCTGCGATGGCGACGGGGTTGTTGACGGTCTGGTCGTTCTCGCTGCCCAGGCCCTTTTCGAGCGCGACCGGGCTGCGCGGCATCCGCTCGCCCCGGTGGGCGATGTGCCGGGGCGCCCCCCACGTCCGGCCGCCGTCCACGGAGCGCCGCAACAGGATGTCGATCGTGTCCCGGTCTCCGCCCTTGCGCCGCGCTTCGCAGTAGGCGAGCACGGTCCCCTTCTTCGTCACGACGATGCCCGGGATGCGGTACAGACCGTAACCCGCTTCGCCCGCTTCAAAAGGTCGGTCTTTTCCAATTTCTTCACCGTGCCTCTCCTTTTTCCTGTCAGCGTGCGGCCCGAGCGGCGAACACGTCCTCGAAGATTCCGAGACGTTCCAACTCGGCACGTAACGCCCGCTGCTCCGCGGCGTCGAGCCGTCGCAGCCAGCGCTCGGCGACCTGACTACCCGGCTGAGCGTTCTTTTTCAACGTCATTGCCAGTTCTCGAGAGCGGTGCGGGCGGCGCGCGCCCAGCGCAGGACGTCGCCCTTGCGCTTGTCGAAGAAGACGGCGGAGGCGAGGATGGCCGCGCCCAGCAGCGTCAGGTAGATGCCGAAGTTGACCTGCCGCAGAGGCGCGTAGAGCTTGACGCCGAGCAGGGCCAGCAGGAACGCCGTCCCGACGCCGAGGAACACGCGGATGCGGCGCGCGATGCCGAAGTAGACGGCGGCGACGCACTCCCCGACGAGCAGGAAGCTGTGCCACCAGGCGGTGTCGAGCCATGCCGCCAGGAAGGTGGGGGCGAGGGCGATAAAGAGGCCGGAGGCGTACAGGCGGTGCGCGGCCTCCCGCCCCCCGGCGTCGGGCCGGGCCCGCGCCACCAGCCACCCCACCGCGATCAGGTACAGCCCCGCCGGGATCAGGTAAAAGTCCGCCGTGCCGAGGGACAAGCCCGCGTAGTCGTACAGGAAGAGGGCGAACGCCCCGAAATACGCTGCGAACGCCGCGTGCGCCCCGGCGGCGCTCTGCCGCAGCACGCCCACGGCCCCGTAGACCGTCCCCGCCACCAGCAGGGCAAAAACCGTCCAGCGTCCCTGTCCGGGTTCGGTGACGCCCAGAAGCGCGGTCGCGACGCCCAGCGTGGCCACAACCAGGGTGGCCTGCGTGAATGCCTCCGCGAACGGGAAGCGGCGGGCCAGGGCGAGCAGGGCGGCGAAGCCCAGCCAGAGGCAGGCGGCCAGGGCCAGCCAGAAGCCGCAGACGGCCAGAGGGGTCTCCCAGCGCGGGTAGCCACCCCCAGACAAAACAGCGCCCAGTGTCGCGGCGGCGACCCCGAAGTGCAGGCAGACGGCGCTGTCCCGCACAAAAGCGGCCCCGGCGTAGAGTGCGGCGTAGACCAGCAGGGTCGCCAGGAGCCACGCGCGAGCCGCCGCGAGGGAAGGATTTGCGCCGCCGGACAGGTCGGCGAGGAACAGAGCGAGGCCGACGACCGACAGGCCCAGGGCGAGACCGTGCAGCGGGCGCCGCAGGGCGAGGTGGCCGCCGCTGTCGCGGGCGGCCAGCTGCCCGAGGGCGAAGAAAAGGGCGAAGCACGGAACGAGGCAGAGCGCCCAGGCGAAAGGGACGGTATCCGGCAGGATCTGGACCAAAGCATGTGCGTAGGCCGCGAACAGGCTAAGACCGCCCGCATAGGCGTAGGGCGCCCGGCCGTGCTCCCACGCGACCCAGAGGTAGCACACACCGAACACGGCCAGGGCCGCCGCGGCGATCCATGGAGACAAAGCGCCGGGCGCCGGGCGGACGGACAGCAACGTAAAGGCCAGGTAACCCAGAGCAGCGGGGACAAGCGATGTGGTGACGAAGGGGAGGCGCTGCGCGACCGCGCCGTAGATTCCAAGACCGGCGGCAAGCAGCCACAGCGTCAGCGCCGGGGAGGCGGCGATGCGCGCGCCGCCTCCCAGGATCAGACCCACCTGCCCGATACCGGCCCAGAGCGTGGCGGCGAGGGCCGCGTGGTACACGGGGCGCGCCAGGTCAGGCCGGGCGAAACGCGAGCGCAGGGCGTAGCCGAGGAGGAGCGATGCGGGCACGAGGAGGAGCAGCCAGCGTGTCTCGTTCGGTTCCCAGCCGTGGGCGCGGACGCCCCACGCGTTCAGCGGCCCGGCCGCGAGCCGGAGCGCGAGGAGCGCGGCCGCGGCCCCGGGGTACAGGAGCGTGGGGGCGTTCCGCCCTCCCGCCGCGGCCGCCCAGGCAAGGGCGAGCAGGCAAAGGATCCCGGCCGCGGCAAGTGGCCGGGTTGGTCCCGTCACGAACGGCAGCAGGGGGAGCGTGGCGACGGCCGCCAGGACTGCGGCGTC
>JAUJNC010000144.1 GCA_030446525.1 Armatimonadaceae bacterium | reverse complement strand
CTGCGCGGTGGTCGAGAAGCTGGTTGTCTCCAACGAGGCCACGGTCGGCATCTACAACTACCGGCATGGGGCTGATTTCGTCGCGGCGGAGCGCATGATCGCCAAGAACCTCCGCGTGAACAACGAGTTCTATGTGGCCCCCGCCTATAACGAGATGATTGCCGGCGGCAAAAAGATCGTTTACTACAATGTGGGGCGGGAGTACGACGACATGTGTGGCATCAGTATTCCCTCCGATCTTGCAAAGTTCGAGCCTTTCGCCGTTTCCAGAAAGGCCGTAAGCTTTGCGTAACGCACCGGACCGCGCCGTGCAAGTGCTGCGGCGCTTTGTCACCGCTCTGCGGCGTGGTCGACCCGGCTCACGGGCGCAAACCCTTCTCGCGCAGGAGGGCATCCGCCCAAGCCGCGTCGCCGCCTGCGAGCGGCGGCGACGGATCGCGGCGGTAATCCACGCGGCGCGCGAAGGCTCCTTCGTCATAGCAACGGTCGAACACGGCTTGCAAATCCAGGATGACATCGGGCTGGTCGTCCGTCAGCGGTACCTGAACCAAGGGTAGCCGCTCCCGCACACCGTTCATCCAGAACGCATATTCATAGCGTTGCATGCTCCGGTGCAGGCAGATCAAGTAATCCCACGCGCCAATAGCCCGCAGACGATTCTCCGGCGCTGCGACCGTGTGCATTCCCGAGCGCAGCAGGTCGATCTCTAGCAAGTGCGTCTCGCTACCGAGCACCTCGCGCTGCTTCTGCAGGTACAGTTCCCGGCCTTCACTACCCGCTGCCTTGTTGGCAGGACTGAGGATCTCGATCGCTGTCACCACCCGCTCTGTGCCGCCGACCTCCACGATCTCGATGAACGGCTCGCGCATCTCCTCCGGGTAAAGGACAAGGACACCCGTCGGGGTGGCAGATTCGGCGACGGCGGCTCCGCCGCCCGCCTCCCGGGTCGCCCACTCTCCCGGACGCCGCAGCACCGCAACGTCTGGGTAGATGCTTCGCTCCGCGGGCACGACATAGCACCGCACGTCAACGCTGGCCGCATACGCCGGTGGCAGAGTGGCATTGAGTACACCCGCCATGTAGGTGATCAAGCTGGTGTGCACCCCGCGCCAGTAGGCGGGGTTTTCCAGGTAGGGGTCCATCCCGGGAAAAGGGCCGGGCATTTGCGTCACCTCCGTTCAGGTACCAACTCCGGCGAAATGCCTGGGGCCGGAACATCACCTTGCAAGCGGATGCAGATCAAGCCGCTTCGATCTTGCCCTTGAAGTACGCGATGGTCTCCTTCAAGCCATCTTCCAGGCTGACCTTGGGCTCCCAGCCCAGGAGCTGCCTGGCCTTGGTGATGTCGGGGCGGCGCTGCTTGGGGTCGTCGGCGGTGGGCAGCGGCTCGAAGACGATCTCGGACGGCGAGCCGGTCAGGCGCTTGATCTCCTGGGCGAACTCGAGCATGGTGCGCTCGGTCGGGTTGCCGATGTTGACGGGGCCGCTCTGGTCCGACTGGGAAAGCCGGAAGATGCCGTCGATCAGGTCGGAAACGTAGCAGAACGAGCGCGTCTGCTGGCCCGTCCCGTAGACGGTGATCGGGTCGCCGCGCAGCGCCTGCCCCACGAAGTTGGGGACCACGCGCCCATCGGAAAGGCGCATACGCGGCCCGTACGTGTTAAAAATCCTCACTATCTTCGTGTCTACGCCATGGAAGCGGCGGTAAGCCATGGTCATCGCCTCGGCGTAGCGCTTGGCCTCGTCGTAGACGCCGCGCGTGCCGATGGGGTTGACGTTGCCCCAGTACTCCTCGGGCTGCGGGTGGACGAGCGGGTCGCCGTACACCTCGGACGTCGACGCCACCAGGTAGCGCGCCCCCTTGGACCGCGCCAGCTCGAGGGCGTGGTAGGCGCCGAAGCCGTTGACCTTCAGGATCTGGATGGGCTTGGTGGGGAAGTCGACCGGCGAGGCCGGGGACGCGAAGTGGAAAACGATGTCGAGCGGGCCGTCCAGATACAGGTACTCGGAAACGTCGAAGTGGACGTAGCGGAAGCGGGCTCATCGACAAGGTGGGCGATGTTGTCCGTGGAACCGGTGAGCAGCAGGTTGTCGAAGGTGACGACCTCGTAACCCTCGGCAAGAAGACGGTCACACAGGTGTGAACCGAGGAACCCGGCCCTCCGGTGACGAGCGCGCGGCATGATCGGTAACTCCCTTCCCTCCCCTACGCCGGGAAGCTGCCGCGGCGTGGGGACCAGGCAATTATAGCCCCGCGCGGGGACGGCTGTCAACATACGCCCGCAAGCTACTGCTCCCTTTATTCGAAATCCAGCAGGAAACCTGTGAACAGCCCGCGAAAGGTTCGGCGTTCGAAGAGCGCCTGCCCGTGCGGACTCTCACGGACCAGGAGGATCCGCCATGGGAGCGTCATCGCGCGTATCACTCGCCGCAATTGCCGTCAAGGTGGCCGCCCTTGTCGCGCCTCTACCTGTTTGCCCGCCGCGGCACAGGACGCCCTGCCGCAACCGATCACCACTCGTGCAGGCGTTGGAGATGGTGCCCTTGGGACGCTGAGCGGCGCGGGCCACTGCTGGCGGTAAACCCGCAGAACACCCGCCGGTTCGTGCCGAACCCTCCGGCCGGCGAAGCCGGCAGCGGCGCCCCCGCTGCCGGCCCTGCGCGCGGACGGTTATACCCTGCGCATGATCGCGGGCCATTTCGGCGCAAGATCGCCGTGCTGGACACGCTGACCGTGCTCGCGCCGACGACGATGGTGTTCCTGAACGCCCGCCCGGCCCGCCGACCTTCTGGACGGCATCGGCCGCCGCAAAGGTGCGCTTTTTGCAGGCCTCGCTCACGGCGCAGTGGCGAAAACTGGGCAGCGAACAAGGGCTTGGGACGGGTGATCTCACCCGGAACAAAAAGACTTGTTCCTGTCGGTGCTGCCGGAGCCGTTCTCCGTCCGCAGGCTGATGCGGGGAAGACAAGGCGCGGAGGAAAACGGCCGCTTGCTCCTGTCGCCGGGCGAAAGGGCGGCCGTGCGCCTGCGGCTGCATCGCTCGGTGAGCACGAGCTTTTTGATGCGGTCGGACAACAGCAACAGCGACGCCGGGGTCGAGGCGAGCAAACTCCGGCCGGGAGGAGGGGGAATTTCTGACCCTGAACTGCCCGATCTACGGTACGGGCCGCTCGAAAACGCTCGGCGCGGCCTTGCGGCAGGAGGATCCCGAGCCGCCTGAAGCCGGGCCAACTTGCCTTCGACGCGCCCGCCCTGACCGCAGTCGTGTCGCTCGCCGGCGCGGGCACGGTCGGCGAGTCTGGTGAAACGCGTGGCGCGGGCGGCGCGCGTGGAGGTTTACGCCGATCCGCGCGTGGCGAAGCTGCCGGTCTGGACCCGCGGCGACACGGCGCGCGCGGGCGCGCTGAAGGCGCTCTGCCACGCCGTCACGGGGACATTCCGAAAGCTCGGTCCGGCCTTCGTGTTCACGGATGATGTGGCGGGCATCGGGGTGCGGCACGCGCTGATCGCGGATTGGATATGGACGCCTACGCTCTGGACCGGCAGCAATCCAAGGCGCTGCAAGCGCGCATCGCGGCACAGCGGCTTGGAGACATCCGCTTTTTGCCGGGCGATCCCTTCGCCCTCTCCCGGCGGCTATGCGAAAGCGGGACCACTACTGGGCGAATGTCCCCCCGGAAGCGCGAGGACCCCGCGCAGGCCCCCTACCCGGCGCGGACCTGGCGCCCGCGGTGCAGCGCGTGCTGCGCGAGCGGGTGGCGTCCGCCGCCGCGAAGAACGTTTTTTACCGTGAAGACCGGGTGTACGTCGACGTGGAGGAAGGCCTGTCGTATCTCGTGCCCGGCGTCGGTGCGGTTGCCGACACAAACCTGCACCTCGACTCCTTCGGCCGTTACCTGCGTCGCCCTGCCCCCGCCGCGGCGCCTCCGCTGGCTCTGCCCGCCGCACTCGTCGTGCGCGCCCTGTATGTCGCGCCCGCAAGCGGGGAGGAGGCGAGGTGCGCCGCGAAGGCGGCAGCGGAGCGAGGACTGAATCAGCTTTGGGTGGAGGTGCCGCCGGGGGCGGAGGGTCAGAAAATACTGACGGCGGCAATAAAGGTAGGTAGGGAGAACCGTCTGCCGGTCACGGCGGTGGTGCGCCTGCTGCAAAAAGGCGCGGACGAGGCGCCGGAGGAACCCGCCGACGTAAACATCCTGGGGGAGACCGCGCTCGCCTACCTCACGCGCCGGGCGGCATCTCCCGCGGGCCGGCCAGATGAAGCGCCCTACCTGTCGCTAAATCTGGGAAGACTTCTCGGGCGGCGGACCGAGTGGCTGCGACCCGACATGCCGCGCGCGGCGGCGACACGGAAGCGCCAGGTGGTGGAGCTCGCGGCCACACCGGGGTTGGCTGGTTTGGTGCTGCGCGACACCGCCGCTCCCGGTTACACCGTTCCCGATGGCGACGCCCCCCCGCTTGATTATGGCTGGGACTTCGGATACACGCCGGAGATGCGCTTGAGCGCCCTGCGGCAAGGGGGCGCGGACCCCATCGACCTGTCGGTGGGGATCGGCGGGCTTGATTTGGAGCTGCCGTTCTTCCCGTCGTCTCCCCTTCACCGAACACGCTACACGCCCGAGCAAAGGGATCGAACGCCGTACCAACGCTGGAACGCGCTGCGCTACCAGGTCAACCAGCGTCTTCTTGGCGACTTGTTCGCCGCGGTGCGCGCCTCGCAACCGGATCTGCCCTTGTTTCTGCGCGAACGCTCCGAAGATCGCGGCGTCAGCTGGTACGGCAGTTGGGACCGAGCGGAGGTGCTGCCCTGCTACCCCCGTGATTTCGTTTACCCGCTGCCGGCGCCCGCGGAGGTGGCGCGATCCCAGTCCCGGCGCATCCTGCTGAGCGTCTCCGACGAAGACCCTTACTCCAGGACGACATCGTCCGCGGAGGTCGGCAGCTATTCCCTGCACGTCCGCGGGATACTCGCGCGCGGCAAGGACGGCTGGAACGGCCTCGTGCTCGACCTGAGCGCACTGCCGGTGGACAAGGCGCTGCCCCTGCTGGAGGCACTGGCCCCGGCCGAAACCGAACGAGAAAGCAGACGCTAGGCGCGTCCCGGTGATGCCGCTAAGAAGGCATCGACCTCGGCAAGCGCGGGCTGCCCCGCGCGATTGCCCAGGCGCCCAATGCGAACGGCGACGGCGGCCTGGGCGAAGTCGGCGCAGGCGCCGGGATCGCGCCCCTGGAGGTGCGCCCATAAAAAGGCGCCGTGGAAGGTGTCGCCCGCGCCGCAGGTGTCGGCCACAGTCGGGACGGCGAACGCCGGCAGGTGCACGGGCTCGCCGCCGGCTGCCACCACGACACCCTGCGCGCCGAGCGTCACGCCCGCCACCAAAATGCCGAGGTCCAGGAAGCGCCGCACCTGCTCCTCGGGCGAGGCGGCGTCGGGAAAGGCGCCGCGCGCCCCTTTGTCCGAGGCAAGAACGAGGTCGCACCGCGACAGGAGCCGCTCGCGACCGGGCCGCCACGTACCCAGGTCGAGCGAGACGATGCCGCCCGCGGCCCGCACGATCTCGGCGGCGCGCTCGGCGGCGGGCAGGTCGCGGCCATCCAGGTGAAGCAAACGGGCGCTGGCAAGGAGCGCCTCCTGCCCCGGCGTGAAGCGCGCCGGCGGCAGGTGCGACGCGTAGCTTGCCACGGTGCGGCTGCCGTCCCGCTCGTCCAGGATCACCAGCGACCTGCCCGACATCGTGGCCCCGACCCGCGCCACGTGCGACGCGTCCACGCCGTCCTCGCCGAGCCAGCGGGCGAGATCGTCGCCGTCGCGGTCGTCGCCGGCGACGCCCAGGAAGATGACGGGGGCGTCCACCCCGAGCCGCGCCATAGCCGTGAGCGCGACCGGCACGGGGCCGCCCACCTGCTCAAAGCAGGCGGTCGCGTTCGCCTTCTGGTCGCGCTCCCACGCGGGCACCGAGGCGACGAGATCCTTGTTCACCAGCCCGAACCCGACGATCGCCCGCCGGACGTTTCCAACGCCCGGCGATCTTGGTCCCGCCGCGACGCGTCCTCCCCCGTCTCTTCCCACTCCGTCCAAAGCGTACCTCCGGCATGATGTTGCTTCTGACCCGCGATGTGGGCTACTACCCGGTCCCGCTGCGACCGGCGGAAGCTGAAGACACTATATACCGTGCCCGACGTCATACCGTGCCCGACGTCGGCTGCCTTACCGACGCGCCGGAAAAACCGCTGTATTGCCGGGCGTTGGAAACTCCCGGCGCAAGCCGGGTACAATAACCGCGACAGGGGTGCGGCAACCGGGAGGAGTCATTTCATGGAAAAGCGGACACTGGGCAAGACCGGCATGGAGGTGGGCGTGCTCGGCTTCGGCGGGGCGGAGATCGGGAACGAGGGCGCCTCGGCGGAGACGGTCGAGCGGCTGCTGGGCAGCGCGCTGGACGCCGGCTTGAACGTGATCGATACGGCGGAGTGTTACAAGAACAGCGAAGAGATGATCGGGCAGGCGGTCTCGCACCGGCGCGGGGAGTTCTTCCTGTTCACCAAATGCGGGCACGCGTCCGGGTTCGACCTGCCGGACTGGGATCCACAAATGTTGGAAATGAGCATCGACCGGAGCCTGCAGCGCCTGCAGACCGACCACGTGGATCTGCTGCAGCTGCACACGTGCAGCGAAGAGATGCTGCGGGCGGGTGACGTGATCACCATCCTGCGGCGCGCCCGGGACGCGGGCAAGACGCGCTTCATCGGCTACAGCGGCGACGACCGGGCGGCGCTGTACGCGGTGGAGTGCGGCGCGTTCGACACGCTGCAAACGTCGCTCTCGATCGCCGATCAGCAGGCGGTCGAGCTGACGGTGCCCGGGGCCCGGGAGCGGAACATGGGGGTGATCACCAAGCGCCCGATCGCCAACGTCGCCTGGCGCTACGACGAGGCGCCGCCAGAGGGGCACTACCACCGCACCTACTGGGAGCGCCTGCAGAAGCTGCAGTACCCGTTCCTGCAGGGCGACCCGGACCAGGCGGTCGGCACGGCACTGCGCTTCACGCTCGGCACGCCGGGCGTGCACACGGCGATCGTGGGAACCAAGAACCCGGAGCGCTGGCGCGAGAACGCGGCTTTGCTGGATAAGGGGCCGCTGCCCGACGGCGAGTACCGGCAGATACGCGAGCGATGGCGGGCGGTGTGCGAGCCGGGCTGGGCCGGCAAGGGGTAGAGGCCGGGGCAAACCCTGCCCCTACCCGGGGCTGTCCGCCCGCAGGTCCAGGTAGGCCATCTCCTGGGGCGTCAGCCCCATCTCCGATGCCGCGGTGTTGGCGCGGCACTCGTCGGGGGTGCTGGAGCCCAGCAGGGCGAAGAGGTTGAGCGGCTGGTTCAGCACGTACGCCACGGCGACCTGGGCGACGGTCACGCCCTTTTGTCCGGCCAGCTCCTGGGCGCGGTCGAGGCGCTGGAAGTTCGGATCGCTGGCGTAGGTTTGTACACAGTTCTTGTCCAGGCCGCTCGTGAACTGGTCCAGGTTGTCGCGCCGGAAGCGCCCCGAAAAGAAGCCTCCCGCCAGGCTCGACCAGGTGAAGAGCGGCATGTTTTGCTCCTGGTACCAACGGCGCGCCGCCTCGTTCTGCGGCCCGCTGATGGTGATGCAGCCCGCCCACGGCTCCCGGATCTGCTCGGCCAGGCTGAAGTTGGGGCTGCTGACCGCGAGCGGCGTCAGCCCGTTGGTCTGGGCGTAGGCGTTGGCCTCGGCGATGCGCTCGTGCGTCCAGTTGGAGCCGCCGAAGGCCCGGATTTTGCCCGCCCGCAGGTGCTCGTTCAGCGCCTCGACGATCGGGCCCACGGGCGCCGGCGGGTCGTCGCGGTGGAGCACGTACAGGTCCACGTAGTCCGTCTGCATCCGCGCGAGGGTGTCGTGCAGGTCGGCGGCGATGTCGAACGGGGTCACCCGTCTCCGGTCGGCGTTCTGGTGCGCGCCCTTGGCGATCACGACGGCCTGGTCTTTGATGCCGCGCTCGCGGATCCACCTGCCGAGCAGCCGGTCGTGCGCGCCGCCGCCGTAGATGTGGGCCGTGTCGAAGGCGGTGCAGCCCTGTTCCCAGACGCTGTCGAGCAGGGCCAGCCGGTCGGCATCGTCCTTGACGTTCTCCATCACCTGGATCATGCCCTGCACGACCCGCGAGATCTTTTTATCCACCCCGGGGACGCTTCCGTACTTCATAGCTGCTCCCGTCAGCCCTCCATCGGGTACTTCAGGCCCCACTGCTCGCGCACCTGATCCAGGGTCCGCATGACCGAGACGGACTCGTCCAGGGGCATGACGTCGCTTTCGAGCTTGCCCGCCCGCAGGCACGCCGCGACCTCGGCGGCCTCGTAGTTGAAGCCGTTGCCCTCGAAGGGCATCTCGATGCGCTCCTCGTTGCCGCCCTTGACCAGGGTCACCGCGCTGGGCGTCCACCAGTTGCGGTGGAGGCGGATGTAGCCGTCCGTGCCGATGATGCTCGCCTCGTGGGGCGTGTTGGTGCGGATCGCCGTCGACAGCACGGCGAGCTGCCCGCCGGGGTAGCCCAGGAGCATGGCGGACTGCTCGTCGACGCCGGTCTCGCCCAGGGACGCCATGCCGGTGATGCGCGACGGCGTGCCCAGGATCATCGACGCGAACGAGACGGTGTACACGCCCACGTCCAGCAGCGCGCCGCCGCCGAGCGCCGGGTTGAACAGGCGGGCTTCCGGGTTGACTTTCCCGGCGCGGAACCCGAAGTCCGCCTCGAGCATCCGCACCTCGCCGATCGCGCCGGCGTTGAGCATCTCGCGCACCCTGGCCGTGAGGGGGAAGAAGCGCGACCACATCGCCTCCATCAGGAAGACCTTCTTCTCGCGGGCGGCGCGCACGATCTCCTCGGCCTCCCCGGCGTTGATCGTGAAGGGCTTCTCGCAAAGCACGGGCTTGCCCGCCTCCAGCGCCAGCAGGCTGTGCTCCTTGTGGTGCGAATGGGGCGTGGCGACGTAGACCACGTCCACCTCGGGGTCGGCCACGAGCTCCTCGTAGCGGCTGTAACGGCGGGGCACACCGAACTCGTCGGCGAAGGCGTCGGCTTTGCCCGGGGTGCGCGAGGCGACCGCCGCGATGGGGGCGTCCGGGAGCGCCTTCAGTCCGGTCGCGAAGCGCTTGGCGATGCTGCCCGGCCCGAGGATGCCCCAGCGGACCGTCGAATAGTCTGTGTTCATGGCGGTGTTTAGCATAGCACGCCCGCTCCGCGTTTGTCAACCGCTTCGCCGCGTTGTCAGGGGCCCCCGGTTTTTGGTATAATGGCGACACCGGTGCGCGACTTTCCCGTCCGTGGCGTGTCTTAGGTAGGCGGCGCCATACCGGCCGCGGCCGCGCCCCCCCAAGAAGCGGAGGAAACACGTTTATGCTCAAGCGATTCTGGCGCTACATAGTGGCCCTGCTTTCCGGCGGGCTGGACAAGTTCGAGGACCCGGAGGTCCTGCTGTCCCAGGCCCAGCGTGAGATGCAGGAGATGCACGCGCGCAACCGTGAGCGCGCCGTCCAGGCGATCACGCAGAAGAACAACCTGCAGCAGATGGTCGACGACACGCAGAAGCGCGTGGACAACCTGCAGGCCAAGGCGGAGCTCGCCCTGAAGCGCGGCGACCGCGACCTGGCGCTGCAGCTGCTTAAGGAAAGGCAGCAGTACGAGACGACGCTGGCCGCCACCCAGGCGTCGCTGGCGCAGGCCATCGAGACGTCCGAGGCGGTCAAGAACGCGATCCGCCGCGAAGAGGAGCGCATCCGCCAGAAGACCGCCGAGGCGCTCGCCCTCAAGGCGCAGTGGAAGAACAGCCAGATCCAGATCGCCATGAACCGGGCGCTGGAGGGCATGGGCGGCATCGAGGACACGACGCAGGTCTTCGACCGGGCGCAGGCCAAGATCCGCAACGCCAACTCCGAGTCGCTGGCGCGGGCCGAGATGGCCAAGCAGCGCGTCGAGAACCGCGTCGCCGATCTGGACGAGGCCGCGGGCGACACGGCGGCGGAGCAGGAGCTCGCCGCCCTGGAACAGAGGCTGGGGATGGGCCCCGCGACGGCCGCGCCGGCCACAACGACCACGACCGCCGCCGCCGATTCGGACATCGAGCGCCAGCTCGCCGAGCTGGAAGCGAAGGTGGGCGGCACCGGGGGCGGCGCGGGGGGGCGGCCGAACCCGAATCGTTCCGTTCCAATCGGGCACGGTAGCAACACGCACGCAGCGTAAAGGAAAACATGGAAGGCCTGGAGCGCATCGACCCGGCCGGGGCCCCGTTCGACCCCAACGAGTCCGACGCTGTGGCCCACGAGGACGCTGACGGCGAGGCCGGCCCTGTGGTCTCCGAGGTCCTCCGGGCCGGCTACCGCTGGAAGGGGCGGGTCGTGCGGCCAGCCATGGTGAAGGTCCGGGGGTAACACCCGATGGCCCAGGCGCAGCCCCAGCGAGAGTGGCTGGACAAGGACTTCTACAAGGTTCTCGGCGTGCCCAAGACGGCGAACGAGAACGAGATCCGGCGCGCCTACCGGAAGCTGGCCAAGGAGCACCATCCCGACGCCAACCCGGGCCCCCGCCGGCCGTGGTGCCCTCCGAGCAGGAGCCGGCCGAGGTGCTCGACGCCGCCGGCGCCCTGGTCACCGTTTCGGGCCGGGGCCTGGCCAGCGCCGCCCCGGTCCGGGTGGCCTGGTCGGGTGGCACCTTCGAAGTTGACGGCTGGGCCGGCCCGTGGCCGGTCGAGGAGCGCTGGTGGGACCCGGCCGCCGCCTCCCGCCTGGCCCGCATCCAGGTCACCGCTTCCGACGGGACCGCCCTCCTCCTCGCCTGTGAGTCCGGCTCCTGGTGGCTCGAAGCCACCTATGACTGAGGTCGAAGGTGCGGCGAACGTCGACGACCACCGCGGTCCCTCCAGCGGTACCGTCCGCAGCGTTCTATGGCTCTGCTACCCGACGACGGGGGCCAGGCGCGGCCATCCCCTGGAGGCCGGCAACCCCCGCGCTCGACCGGCGCGGTGGGCGATCCGGAGGCCGACGGTCGCCGGTCCCGCTCCAGTCGGGTGATGGAGCCGTGATCAGCGGTAACGACGTCATGCCGCTGATGCTGGCCGCCTGTCCATCGTTCAGGGAGCAGTGGTCCACGATCGAAGCCGAGAACCTCGACGACGAAGTGGGCCGCCTCCACTACGTGGACGCCGGTGACTTCGCATCTCACCTCGTCGAACTGGTCAAGGCTCAGCGCACCGAAGAGCTGCCGGAGGTCTTTCGCGTCATCGAAGAGCTGCACCTCGAGGGCGACCACTACGTTCGCGAGCTGGCCACGGTCGGCTACCTCGAGGACATCCAGAACCTCGCCGGCCACCGCGGCCTCGACCCCGCCTGGTTCGAGCCGTACCTCCTCTCAGAGAGTCGAAGGTGGTGGCGCGGCCTCAACGCGTTCTGGCAAGGCGAGATCCCGCTCGTGGAGCCGCTGGACGAGTAGGCACCAAAACGGACGACGCCTCTACGTCTGCCGGCGCATGGGCAGGTGCGCATCCAGGCCATCGTTGCGGCTGGTGACCCGAGGGCCGTGGCTGGCAGCCGTCGTCGTCGGGACGGTCAGCCACCCCCGCTGTGGTGCGCGCGGCCTTGAGGAAGCTTGGGCCGCCGGATCAGGTGTTCAGGCGGACGCGGATGACCACGCCGTCGTCGTGGGCCTGGTGGGCCCTGACCGTCGGGCCGCCGGGGATGAGGGCGTTCGAGCCGTCGGGGTGGTAGGTCCAGCCGTGGGCCACGCACACGAGACAGCCGTCGGGGAGAGAGGTGCCCACGGACAGGCGCATGTCCTGGTGGGCGCAGCGGTCGTCGAGGGCGGCCACCCCACCCTCGGGGATGCGCCACACCACGACCTCGCGCTCGTCGACGACGACCCGCCGCGGCAGGGCGCCGAGCTCATCGGAGCGGAGGACCACCTCCCAACCGGCCATCCGCTGCTGCGTCAGCCTTCGGAGAAGCGGGGGTCTTGGGCGATGCAGACCTCGTTGCCCTCGGGGTCGCGCAGGGTGACCCATTGGGTGCCCC
>JAUJNC010000143.1 GCA_030446525.1 Armatimonadaceae bacterium | reverse complement strand
GATTTCTCTGTTTCTGCTTAGACCTCAGTCTAGTTGATCGAGAATACTCGAGTGACGATCCTTCGCGTCATCTAAGTGGGAGGCCTGCCTGAAATAGAGTTGTGCTGCTATTTCCTCTACACTCAAACCCCTGACTTGCGAGAGCAGCAATTGGAGAAGCTGATAGAGGACAACGCCCTGTTGGCCCGCGTTTTCACCCACGCCTACCAGCTCCTGCAGGAGGAGCGCTGGCGGGAGGTGGCCGCAAAAGCGCTGGGCTACCTCGACACGACGCTTTATGACGCCGAGCGCGGTGTCTGGGGCGGGTCGCAAAACGCCGACTCCGAGTACTACGCCCAGCCCTATGCCGAACGTCAGGAGTGGAACCCGCCCACGGTGGACCCGACGGTCTTCTGCGGCGCCAATGCCCAGGCCGCGCGGGCGCATGTGGCCTGGTGGCAGGCGACCGGGGAGGCGGACGCGCTGGGAAAGGCGAAGCGCGCCATAGACTTCCTGCTCGCAAACCACGGCAAGCCGGACGGGGCGCTGGACCATTTCCTGCCGGAGGATGCGGAGGAGGCGCGCCGGGTTCCCACCGGGCTGCTGGCCGACGCGGCGGACGTGACGGCGGCGTGTCTGGACCTGTACGAAGCGGGACAGGGGGCTTCCTATCTGGACCATGCCGAGCAGATCGCCGTCTGGGTGCGCGGGCATCTGGAGGACCCACGCGGCGGAGGGCTGTTCGACTCGGTGACCCGCCCCGACGCCATCGGCAACATGAAGTTCAACACCAAGGACCTGCCGGACAACATGCAGATGGCGGACGCGCTGCTGCGCCTGTTCCTGGCAACCGGTGAGGACGAACACCTGCGGCTCGCCCAGCGGATCCTGCAGGCGTTCCTCCCGGCGCTGCCGCAGCTCGGCCTGTTCGCGGCGAGCTACGCGCTTGCCGCCGAACGGGCCCTCCTGCCGCCGATCCTGGTGCACGTCCTTGGCTCCACCGACGATCCGCGCACGAAGGCGCTGATCGAGGCCGCCCATCGGCCGTACCGCTTCGAGCGCTTCGTGCAGCCGCTCGACCCCGCGAATGCCGAAGACGCCGAGCACATCGAGAATCTGGAGTACTCGGCGCCGTCAAAGCCTATCGCCTACGTCAGCGTCGCCATCACCCGCCAGGAACCCACCAGCGACCCGTCGGCCCTGAGCGAGCAGGTGCGGACGGCGAAGTAGCTGGTCACCGCGCCTGCATCGCCTCGATGAGCACCTGAGCCACCTCGGGACGGGTGAACTCGGCGGGGGGAACTTCGCCGGCGGCCAGCATCTCGCGCACCCGGGTGCCGGAAAGGGAGATGCGTTCCTCCGGGGCGGCCTTGCTCGTCTTCGTGGTGGCCATGCCGCCGTCACGGGTGCTCCAAAAGGAGTGCTCGAACATCAAAGGCGTGATGCCGACGGCGGCCGGGTCGAACTCGCGGAAGATGTGCTGCGCGTCGTAGGTGCCGTAGTAGTTGCCGACGCCGGCGTGATCGCGCCCGACGATGAAGTGGGTGCAGCCGTAATTCTTGCGGAGCAAGGCGTGGAAGACGGCCTCGCGCGGCCCGGCGTAGCGCATGGCGGCGGGGTTGACGGCGAGGAGCACGCGGTCGGCGGGGAAGTAGTTCTCCAGCAGCACCTCGTAACAGCGCATGCGCACATCGGCCGGGATGTCGTCGGATTTGGTGTCCCCCACCAAAGGATGGAGGAACAGCCCGTCCACGATCTCCATGGCCGCCTTGATGATGTACTCGTGCGCCCGGTGGATCGGGTTGCGCGTCTGGAAGCCGACCACGGTGCGCCAGCCCAGCCCGGCGAAGCGGGCACGGCTTTCGCTCGGCCGGAGGCGGTACCGAGTGAAGTCCTCATGCCCGGGGAGGGTGAACACGTGCACGAACCCGCCCAGCAGTGTGTCCCCCTGCGCGTACAGGGCGGCGACGCCGGGGTGCTTCTCGTCGGTCGTGCGATACACTTTCCGGGCCTCATCGGCCTTGTCATAGCGGAACTTCTCCTGCACGGAGAGCACGCCGAGCGGGCCGCCGTCCTCGACGACCAGCGCCACCTCACCGCCTTCGGCGATGGCGCCCGCCGCCTGATCGTCCACGGCCAAGGTCACGGGGATGGTCCAGGGCAGGCCGGAAGCCAGGTGCATGGTATTCACCACGGCCTCGTAGTCCGCCTTTCCCAGGAAGCCGGACAGCGGCGAGAAGCCACCGACGGCGAGGAGCTCCAGGTCGGACACCTGCCGGGAGTTCAGGCGCACGACGGGCAGATGCGCGGCGCGGGCGCGCAGGTCGTCGGCCTCCGCGCCGGTGACAAGGCGCTCCGTCAGGTTTCCCCCATGGGGCGCAATAGTCTGGGTTTCTTCGGGCAATGGATTTCACTCCGTTTCATAGATCCGCCGCGCTTCGCGCAGGCGGTTGATCCCTTCGCCGAGAAGCGCGCGGTGGGCCGGATCGTTCAGCCAGGTGCTCGCGCCCGACGAGTGCGGGAGGGGGATATACAGCACGCCTCCCTTTTCGAAGGATCGCCCGACCAGCTCGCTCAGCGGCTTTTTGCTCAGAAACGTGCCGATGGCCAGCCCGCCGAACAAGACCACGACCCGGGGCCGCACCAGGGCCAGTTCGGCTTGAAGCCAGGGGCGGCAGAGCGCCTGCTCCGCCCGCGACGGCAGCCGGTCCTTGGACGAGCCCGGCAGGCGGCCGGGAAAGCACTTGGTGATCGCGGCCAGGTACACGCGCGTGCCGAAATCCCCCGGCGCGAAGCCCGCCTCGACGAACCAGCCGCGCAGGCGCTCTCCCGCCGGGCCGCGGTAGAAGGTCGCCGTGACGTGCGCCGTGCGGCTCGGCGCCTGGCCGATCACCATGAAGCGCGCATCAGGGTCGCCCTCCGTCAGCGGACGCGCCTCGTCAAGGTAGCCGGCCTGCGCGCAGCGTGTGCAGGCGCGTATCTCCGCCTGCAGCGCCCGCAGGGGGTTTTCTACTTTTTCGATATGGTTAGTCGACAATGGGGATTCTAGCATAAGGTATCGCATGGTGTCAAGAACACAAGAACCCAGGGGTGCGAATACCCCTGGGTTCTTGTGTGTTCCGCGAAACAGCTTTAACGCCGGCGCGGCGCCACCGTCGCCCGGGCGGGTTCCGGAGAAGGATGGCCCACCGGCTTGCGCCGCTTTTCGCGCCTTCCCGCCTTGCCGGGGGCGGGGGTCGGCCCGGGCGCCTCCTCCGCTTCGTCTTCGGCGCCGGCCATCTCCAGCGCGCGGCGGCGGTAGGCCACGATCCCGCCCAGCGTGTACAGCAGGGTGCCAAGCCACACCATCCAGATCATAGGCTTGGTGCTGAAATCCAGCAAAACTGCCTCGTTCGCGTCGGGAACGTTCATGGTGGAAAGGACCGCCCCCTGCGGCGGCAGGAACTGGTCCATCATCAGGATCGCGTTGGGCGTGCCCGGAAGGGCCACGTGGGCGGCGTAGGTTCCCGTGTGATTCATGACGATCTCGGGGGTTACCGAGGTTTTCTGGCCTTTATACCAGACATCCACCAGTGCCTTGACGCGGATTTCGGGCAGTTTTTCCAGACCGGCCGGGCCGCTCTTCATCGCCTCCCGGACCTCGTCCGGGAAATCGATGCCCCAGAATTTGAACTTGTAGTCGCCGAAGGTGCGCTCGTCCTGCGCCTTCATCTCCATGCCGCCGCCGCTGGGTCCGCCGTTCGGGCTTTGCGGATCGGTGGAAAGGGGGCCCCGGAAGTACGCCAGATACAGGTCGCCCCAGGGGTGACGCTGGATCGCCGGGGGGTTGGCGAAGAGCGTGTCCTTGCCGCCCCAGGGCGCGAGGTACAGGCGCGGGTTCGCTTCCCAGGAGCGGCCGCCTTTCTCGACCTTGACGCGCAGGGAGTTGGCCCGGTCGAACGGCTGCGAGGTCATGCCCAGATAGGTCAGCTTGTAGCCCAGCGCCTCGGTCGGCTGGTTCTTCACCAGGGCGACCCGCTTGTCCTGGGAGAAGGTCACCAGGCAGGCGACACCGATCAGGGCCAGGCCCACCCCGAAGTGGGCGACGAAGCCGCCGACCGTGCGCCGGCTTTCCCGCCGCTTGAGCCGCGGCAGGATCAGGAACAGGTTGGTCAGGGCGGCGAAGGCGGACGTGGCGAACAGGAGCAGCATCCACGGTTCGCGCGCGCCCAGCAGGAACATGCCCAGCGTCAGGCTGATGGCCGCCGCGTACGCCGGGAATAGGCGCTTCAGGACGCCGTCGGTGTTGGTGACGCGCCAGGCGAAGTACGGCGTCGCCGCCATGGCGACGGTCATCAGGATCGTCAGCGGGTACGCCGCCCGGTTGTAAAACTCGGGCTGCGCCGCCGCGCCCTTCTCGAGCCACAGTTTGGTAAGGATCGGCGCGGACATCCCCACCGCGGTGATCAGGCCGATGATGCCCAGCAGCGTCGAGGCCAGAAAGAACCCGAACTCGCGCGAGGCGACGCGCTCGTACGCCGGCGGCTTAGGGATCTGGCGGAAGCGGGCCACCAGAAGCCCCAGCGGCAGGAGGAACGCCGTCAGTACGCCGCCGAGCAGCAGCCAGTAACCGTCCTTCCCGAGCGAGGAGAACGAGTGGACCGAGAAGTCGCTCAAAAGGCCGGTGCGCGTCAGGAACGTCCCCCAGCACATCCACGCGAAGGGCAGGAAGCCCAGCAGCAGGTTTGTGACCTTGTAGCCGCCGTTCGCGCGCTGGATGGCCATGCCGTGCAGCAGGCCGACGATGAACAGCCACGGCACGAGGGACGCATTCTCGACGGGGTCCCAGCCCCAGAAGCCGCCCCAGCCCAGGGTCTCATAGGCCCAGTAGCCGCCCAGCGCGATGCCGAAGCCGAGCACGGCGAACGAGAAGATGGTCCAGGGAAAGGCGCGCTTGACCCACCCATCCCAGTCGCGATGGAGCAGGCCGTACAGGGTCCAGGCGAAGGGGACGGCGAGCGAGGAGAAACCCAGGAACAGCATGGGCGGATGGATGACCATCCAGGGGTTCTCCAGCAGCGGGTTCAAACCGCGACCGTCGGCCGGCACCGGCCCCTTGCCCAGGGCGAAGGGGCACTTAATCAGCACCAGCACCAGCAGGAACGCCTGGATGGCGCCGAAGAGGGGCCACACCCGGGCCTCGCGCCCGCCGGCGCGCCACGCCAGCAGCGCGCCCAGCAGTGACGTCCAGAAAATCCACAGCAGGATGCTGCCTTCCTGCCCGCCCCAGAACGCG
Source organism: Armatimonadaceae bacterium (assembly GCA_030446525.1). The sequence continues at coordinate 5,918 of JAUJNC010000143.1, read as the reverse complement.
GCGAACAGGTACTTGGACGCGGCGCGCTTGGCGGAGTACTCGGCCACGTAGGCGACCTGGAACTGGTGGGTGGCGATCAGGAAAACCAGGTAACCGATCGCGGCGACGACGGCGGCGGTGCCCGTGAGCACCAGCAGCCGCGCCGCCCGCAAGAGCCCCCGCGCCCCGGGCGGCGCGAAAGCGAAAACAGAACGCCCGCGCCGATCGTCGCGGCAAGCGCCAAACCGAGCAGGAACGTATCCCAGTATCATCGCGTCTTTCCTTCGGCACGGCCTGCGCGCCGCCCAGGGCGGCGTACGGCGCGTAGTTCTTGCGCTCGCCCGCGGCCGCGCTCTTGTACTCTGTACGTCCGTGCCCTGGTACTTGGTCGGGCACTTGACCAGCAGGTTGTCCGCCTGGAAAACCTGGCCGTCGTACTTGCCGACGGCGGTCACCTGGATCGCCTGTTCGAAGTTGGCGGGGCGCGAGGCGGAAAACGTCACGGGCAGACGGTCGCCGTTGTCGGCCAGGAGCACGAAGGGAGCCTGGCGTCGGAGCCGTCGATGCTTTTCTTGTCCAGCTTGCCCATCACCTGCACGTTGCCCCGCGCCGTGCGGGCCTGGTCGAAGGTGACGTACGGCGTCAGGTTGGTGATAAAAGCGCGCGCGCCGAAGAGGAGCGCGGCGATGATGATGGCCAGGCCTACCCAAACGGCGGGTTTCATCGCGGAACGATCTCCTTGCCGGTCACGGCGTCACGTTCATAATCGGCGGCATACCCCGGGGGCGCGGCGAGCGCGTCGCGCTCCCGCACCCGGCGCTCCAGCGCGCGCACCCGCCGGTCCACAAACCAGACGAAGGCGAACACACCCGCCCAGATCAGGAGCGGGGTTATCATCAGCGCGATCAGCGGGTCCAAAGTGTGTCCTCCCTTTCCAAAGCCAGCCGGACGCGCTCGTAGCGGACGGCGAGGTTTTGCATCCAGGCATACAAACCCAGCAGGCCCGCCGTCGCGGCCAGCAGCACGACCGAGTACGCCCGGTCGAAGCCCGTATTCACCGGGTGCAGCGACGGCAGGTACTTGGGCACCACGTACCCCAGGACGGGCGTCATCACCGCCGCGAACAGGATATAGACCGCGCCCACGGCCGCCCGCTTCTCCTCGTCCTCGACGCCCGCGCGCAGCGCGAAGTACGCGCCGTAGATCAGGAGCAGGAGCGTGATGCAGGTTTGCTTGGGGTCCCAGTTCCAGTAGGAACCCCACTGCACGCCCGCGAAAACCGAGCCGGTGACGGTCGTGAGCCCGCAGAAGAGCGCCGCGAGCGCCGCCGCCGTTTTGCTCCGGGCGTCGTCCAGCAGGTCGCGCCCGCGCGCCAGATACCGCCAGCCGAAGTACCCGGCGAGGACCGCCGCCACGACCGCCACAATGGCGTTGGGCAGGTGCAGCGCCACGATGCGCGCCGCCTCCGGCTCGGTGAATAACTCGGCGGGCGGCAGCCACAGAAAGGTAGCCACGATCACACCCGCCATCCAGATTCCCAGAAGGTATTTGGCCACTGTCGCCATAGGTTCAGTCGTTCCAAACGAAATCGAAGAGCAGCAGGGACGCCGTCACGGCGATGACCGCATAGGAAGCGAGCACCTGCAGGTCGCCCTGGCCCCGCGTAAAAAGCCCCCCGGCGTTGCCGACGCCCAGAGCGGCCTTCGTGCCGTGCACGCCCGCCAGCAGCAGCGGCACCAGGACGGGAAACGACAACGCCGCCAGCAGGCCGCTCTTGGCGGTCGCCTGCGCGACCAGGGCCCCCGCCAGCGTCATCACCGCCGCCAGCCCCAGATCACCCAATACTAATACGCAAAAAAGCAGCGCAGGGTTCGCGACCCGCACGCCCAGCATCGCCAGCAGGATGGGCGTGGCGGCGGCGGTCAGGAGGAGCAGCAGGACCGCATTAGCGGCGTACTTGCCGGTCCAGACCGTTTCGGCCCGCGCGCTGAGGCGCAGCGCGAGGGCCGTACCCCGCTCCTCCTCCTGCACAAACGTCCGGCCGAGGCCGGTGGCCGCCGTGAAAAACAGCACCACCCAGACGAGCGCCGCCGCCACCTCCGGACCCGGCGCCTCGCCCCCGCGCATCGCGAGCGCGATCAGCGTCAAGGACGAGAGGGCGAACAGGCCGGTCGCGGACAGGGCGACGCGCGTGCGCCACTCCGTTTGGAGCTCTTTGGCGAAGACCGCATACGCTTCAGCTGCCCAGGACAAGGGAACGCTCTCCCAGGCCGGCCTCGCGCGGGTCGTTGGTCGCCAGAAGCGTCAGCCCGCCCGCCGTCTTGTGCGCCGCCACGATGCCCGCCACGACGGCCACCCCCCCCTCGTCCAGGGTCGCCGACGGCTCGTCGAGGAGCAGGACGCCGGGGTCGCCGAGCAGGGCGAAAGCCAGGCGGAGGCGCTGCCGCATCCCGGACGAGTACGCGCCGACCGGGTCGCCGCCCCGCCCGCCCAGGCCGACATCGGCGAGCCGCTGCTCCGACTCGGCCGTCCCGAGCCGCCGCCCGCGCACGGCGGCGAAAAAAGCGAGGTTTTCGTGCCCCGTCAGCTCCGGATACAGCGCGAGGTCGGGGGCCGCATAGCCCACGGCGCGCCGGCGCGCGGGCGGAAGGAGCGCGCGCCCGTCGATCGTCAAGCGTACCTCGCCCCGCGACGGGCGCAAAAGACCGGCCACGATCTTCAGCAGCGTCGATTTGCCCGAGCCGTTCGGCCCGGTTACTGTCACCACCTCGCCCCCTGCCGCCGCCAGCGAAATTCGAAGGAGCGCGCGCCGCCCGCCATAGGACTTGCCGATGTTTTCCAGCTCCAGGGCCACTCCAAGCGGCAGCTTCACAACAACCCCATTATACCATCCGGTCCTCGCCGCCGCCCGTAAAACCGTACTGGTTCGTGAAAAAAATCACGGATAGCCCCCTGTCGGTCGCCTGCCATAAGACACGCGTTTGTCAGATTTTTCACTTGCTCAAATGTATACTGGTGAAAACGATTCTTGCCGCGATGTAAAGGAGAAAAACGTTTCAGATGGCAGAAATGTGCGTATAGTAAGCGGCACGGGCGCCGGTGGCGCGGGGCGGTGCCCGCTGCCTTGACGAACCCGGGAGGATGCACCGTGAAGCTTCGTTTTATCCTGCTCTTTGCCCTGCTGTGCCTGGTACTGAGCCTTCCCGCAAGGGCTCAGTACGAGCTGTATGAGTTCAGCCTGATCGCCGAAACCGGCGGTACCTTCACTGGCTTTTCCGCCAACCCCGCCATCAACAACGCGGGGACGGTGGCCTTCCGGGCCGGCCTGCGTGCCGGCGGCAACGGCGTCTTCACCGGAGCGGACCCGCTGGCAAACCGGGTCATCGGCACCGGGGACGCCCTGTTTGGCTCCGCGGTGACGGGCCTCAGCTTTGGCAATGAGGGTCTGAACGACGCCGGTCAGCTCGCGTTCCGCGCCAGCCTGGCAGATGGCAGACAGGTGATCGGCCGCGCCAACGTCATCCCCGAGCCGGGGACACTCGCCCTGCTGGCCGGGATCGCGGTCCCCGGCATGGGCGTGGCGCTGCGACGCCGCCCGACAAGGCGTTAAACACCCGGCCTCCGCGCAAAAGAAGCCCCCGGCAGCGTGCCGGGGGTTTCTTTGTTCGCCGCGCCTGAAGGGCCGTCACGCGCCCCGGAATAGTTTGTCACCTGTCCCTAGCGGGTAAGCAGCAAGCAGATACGACGAGGAGATACTCGATGAAATGCCATAAACACGTTTTTGTTAGGTTGTTCGCTTTGTTGCTGCTGCTTTCAATCATCCCAGGGGGTGCGGTTGCACAATCAACCGCCCGATCGCCGTCGCCGGACGATCTTGTGGTCACCGACATCCGCGTGTCCCGCCGGCGCGTGCGGCCCGGCGAGGTTGTGCGTGTCTCGATGACGCTGCGCAACCAGGGGCCGGCCGTCGCGCGCTCGCAGCCGCCGGCGCCGTCCACCGTCTACGCCCAGGGTGAGTCGTTCCAAGAGAAAGGGCTCTCCGTCGACTCCGGCCGCTTCAGCATTGTCATGACCGCCACCGGCCCGCAGGGGGACGAGTGGCCCTGGCGCTGGGGGATCGGGGGGGACCTGGGTCTGGGCGCGGTCCGCCGGGTGTCCTATCCGGTGCGGCTGACGAAGCCCGGCATCTACACGCTTCTGGCCGGCGTCGCGGTCGGGGACGGCCCGGTGCGCCGCCTGCCGACGCCGGGCCTCACCGGCATCGAGGTCGTCCAGCCGGGCCAGCCCGCCCGCCCCGTGCGGAACCTGATCCGGCCGACACCGCCCACGCGCATAACGGTGAACGGCAAGGAGATCCGGTTCGACCAGCCCCCCGTCTTCGCCAACGCGACCGTGCTGGTCCCCTTGCGCTTCGTGATGGAGGGGCTGGGCGCGAGCGTCCAGTGGCACCCGAAGACCCGCACGGTCACGGCCCGCCGCGGCCGGTACGACATGACGCTGCGCATCGGCCAGAAGTACAACCGCGCGGGCGGCGAGCAGGTCTACGTGTACACGCCGCCGCGCATCGTGAACGGGCGCACTATGGTCCCCCTGCGCTTCGTCACCGAGGCTCTGGGCGGCACGGTCAACTGGGACGCCCGCACCAAAACCATAGCGGTCACCGTCCCGGCGCTGGCCGCGAACGCCGCACGGTGACGCCCGGTGAAAATCCGCGCCGCCCCGGGTGAACCGGGGACAGGATTCTGCGTCCATAAGGGTGAAATACTCTTCCCGCAGGTGGGGCCGACGAGAACATATGGTGCTGCGGAGCCTGACCTTGACCCATAGCGACCGGTCGCTGATCGCGCGCTGTCAGAAGGCGGACATTGCCGCCTTCAACGAGATCGTCACGCGGTACAAAGGCAAGATCTACAACTACCTGTACCGCATGACGGGCAGCGCGGAAGACGCCGAGGACTTGACGCAGGAGGTGTTCGTGCGCATGTACACGAACATCGGCTCGTTCCGCGCCGAGGCGTCGCTTTCGACCTGGCTTTTCCGCATCGCGGGCAACCTGTGCGTGGACGCGTTCCGCCGGGGCAAAAGGGAGCGCGGCGTGGTCCAGTCGCTGGACGCCCGCTACCCGGACGAGGACGGCGACGAGGGCACGGGGGCAACCCGGGACGTGCCGGACTGGTCACAGGAACCGATGACGCTCTTCGCGCGCAAGGAGCTGGGGGCGCACATACAGGCGGCGCTCCACAAGCTGCCGGCGAAACTGCGCGCCGCCGTGGTCCTCCACGACATCGAGGGGCTGCCCTACGAGGAGATCGCCGCCGTCGAGCGCATCCCGCTCGGGACGGTGAAGTCACGCATCTTCAACGCCCGTGTCGCGTTGCGCGAACACCTGCGCCCTTATCTGGAAGCATAGATAGGCACCATGAACGACTGCAAAAAGATTCAGCCACTGCTCTCGGAGTACGTGGACGGCGAGCTTTCCGACCAGACCGCGTGGGAAGTGAAGCTGCACCTGGCATCCTGCGGGGTGTGCGCCTGTGTTGCCAGGGAGCTGGCGTGCGTGGTCTCGCTGCTCGGTTCCCTTCCCCGCGCCGACACGTCGTCGGCGTTCGAGGAGACCCTGGCGCGCCGGCTTGCCGGGCAGGTGCTCCAGCCGCACCGCCCGGCCTGGGGCGAGCGCATCGCGTGGTGGCGGGCGCTGCCCCGCGTGCGCCCGGCGCTGGCGACGGCGGGCGCTCTTGCCGTCGCCATCCCGGCGGCGCTCGTGCTCGTGTCGGGACAGCGGGGCTCTGCGCCCGCGGCGCCTTCGCCGGTCGCGGCGTCGGCAGACCAGCAGTTCGTGGAGCAGTGCCTTGAGGAGCACGCCTCGTTCGCCTCGGCGGAGCCGCTTAGCGACCCGTCGGCGGCGATGCTGGCTTCGGAAGGTGCGGAGGATGCCCCGC
>JAUJNC010000142.1 GCA_030446525.1 Armatimonadaceae bacterium | reverse complement strand
GGCGTGATCGGCCGGCTGGCGGCGACCCTGGCCCGCACGCCCGTGCGCGCCTACACGGCCCACGGCTTCCACTTCCACCGCCACGGCTCGCCCACAGCCAACGCCGTTTACCGCGTGATCGAGACGACCGCCGGGCACCTGCTCAGCGACGGCGTCCTCGTCATCAATCGCGAGGACTACGAGGCGGGCCGGACGCTGCGCGTGGTTCCCGCCGAGCGGCTGTTCCTGACCGGCGGCGTCGGCGTCTCCACCGACGATTTTGACCCGGCGCGCGTGCCTCCGGCGGAGCGCCGGAGGATCCGCGAGGAGGCGGGTGCGGCCGAGGACGCGGTGCCCGTCCTGACGTTCGTCGGGGAGATGATCCCGCGCAAGCGGCACGCGGACGCGCTCGCGGCGTTCGCCGAGATCCGCGCGGCGCACCCGGACGCCCTGCTGCTGCTGGTGGACGACGGGAAGCTGCACGAGCAGATCAAGGCCCGGGCGCGCGCTCTCGGCGTGTGGGAGGGGTGCCGCTTTCTGGGCTACCGCCGGGACGTCCCCGCGATCCTGGCGGCCACGGACGTGTTCCTGTTCCCGTCGGCGCAGGAAGGGCTTCCCTGCGCGATCCAGGAGGCGCTGAGCATGGGGGTGCCCGTGGTCGCCACCGACGTGCGCGGCAACCACGACCTGGTCGACGCCTCGTGCGGGCGGCTGGCGCCGCTCGGCGACACGCGGGCGCTGGCCCGGGCGGCGTGCGAGCTGATCGCGCTCGGGCCGGAGGGGCGCCGCCGGCTCGGCGCCGCGGGGCGCGAGAAAATGATCCAACGGTTCAGCCGCCCGGCCTGCGTCGCCCAATGGCTCGACATCTACCAGACGCTGCTCGCGCGCAAAGGGCTTGCCCTGCCCGGCGAAGCGCGCGCGGCGCTTCCCCCGGCCCCCGCCGGAGCCGCCCGCCGTTGAGCCCCGGCGCGGACAACGTCCTGGTCACCGGCTGGACGGGCAACACGGGCAGCTTCGTCGTCCGCCAGCTCCGGCAAAAGTTCCCGCACCGGCAGATCGTCGGCGTCGCCCGCTCCGCCGCGGGCGCGGACGAAGAAGGCGTCATCGCGGAGCTGGCGGATCTGGCGGATGAGGCGGCCCTGGAGGCCCTCTTCCGCCGGCGCCGCTTCGGGGCCGTCGTCCACGTCGCCAACATCCGCTTCACGCCCCTCGTGATGCGGCTAGCGACGGCGCATCGGGTGCCGCAGGTCGTCCTGGTCCACACCACGGGTATCTACTCCCGCTACCGCGCCTACAGCGCGCTGTACCGGGAGATCGAAGAGGCGGTCGTCCGCTCCGCGGGCGGGACTCCCGCGTGGACCATCCTGCGCCCGACCATGATCTACGGCAACCACCGGGACCACAACCTGCACAAGCTGATCCGCTTCCTGGCCCGCCACCCCGTCTTCCCGATCTTCGGGGACGGGCGCTCGGTTTTGCAGCCCGTCTACGTCGAGGACCTGGCGACCGCCATCGTCGCCTGTCTGGACAACCCGCGGGTCGCCGGCCGGTGCTACGATCTTTCGGGCGGCTCCGTGGTCACCTACCGCGAGGTATTGGACACGATCGCCGGCCTGCTGAACAAACAGGTGCGGTATGTGCACATCCCGTACCCCCTGGCCGTCGGGCTCGCGGCCGTCTACGCCCGCCTGGCCCGTGACCCGCGCATCACGGTCGAGCAGGTGCGGCGGCTGCGGGAGGACAAGTCCTACCCGAACGACGCCGCCAGGGCCGACCTCGACTTCCGCCCGCGTCCTTTCGAAGAAGGGATCCACGCGGAAGTTCGCCAGATGCGGGAGCGGGGACTAATTTAGCGCGGCATCCTGATACGCCTGGCGGGCGGCGCGGGCGTGGTCCTCCCAGCGGTAGCGCGCGGCCCGTACGCGCCCCGCCGCGATCAGAAAGTCGCGCCGCCCGCCGTCCCTGAGCACGCGCCCGATCCCGGCGGCGATGGCGTCGACGCAGAACGGGTCCACGAGCTCCGCCGCCTCGCCCACGACCTCCGGCAGGCACGAGGCCCGCGCGGTCACCACCGGGGTACCCACCGCCATCGCCTCCAGCGGCGGGTACCCGAAGCCTTCGTATGTCGAGGGGAAGCAGACGACCGAGGCGGCCGCGTACAAAGCCGGCAACTCCGCGTCCGGGACGACGCCGGGCGCGCGCGTGTGGGCGCGCAAGCCGAGCCGGTCGATCAGGCCCTCGACCGGGTCGCTCTTGCCGGTCGCCAGGGTAGCCCCCGCCAGCACGACGGAGACGTCCGAAAGGTCGGGTTCGGCGCGCACGCGGGCGAGGGCGTGCAGCAGCCGGGGCAGGTTCTTGTGCGGCTCGCGTGTGCCCACGGCGAGCGCGAAGCGCCCGGCGATGCCGAGCCGCTCGCGCAGGGCGCGGACGGCGTCTTCGCGGACCGGCTCGGACCAGCGCCGGTCGAGGCCGGGGTAGGCGACCCGCACGCGCTCCGGGGACACGCCGGGCACCAGAGCCAGTATCTCGCGGCGCGTTTCCCCCGAGATGGCCAGGGCGATCTTTGCGCGCCGCAGCGAGCGGGGGAGCGCCCAGCGCAGGAAGCGCCCCCGGAGCCGCGAGAAGGTGTCCGGGTGGCGCAGGGCGCGCAGGTCGTGGAGGGTGATGATCGACGGCGTGGGCGGGCGCAGCGGCAGGTACCCGAACGGCGAGTGCAGCACGTCGAAGCGGCGGCGGCGGTGCGCGCGCGCGATCCAGCGCTGCTCGCTGAGCACGCGGCGGATCGGGTCGCTTTCGGCGATGGCGAGCGGCTCGGGCGTGAAGTTAGGCGGCAGGCCGGCGGGCCACGGCGCCTGCGGCGGCCAAAAGCACAGGTACTCGGTCTCGCGGTCCACCTCGGCCAGACCCTGCAGCAGCCCGAAGATGTGCCGGGCGATGCCCGTGTTGGGGTGGACCACGAACGGGGTGTGGAGCGCGACGCGCACACGAACCTCCTGGGGCGCGCCCGGCGCGGCCCGTCCCTGTCGCTGGTTGCGAATCTTCTGTATAATACCCTGTTAAACCCGAAAGGTGTTACCGTTGAAGACACCCGCCACCGATGGGGCGCTGCTTCGGCGCGCGTTCATTCTGGTCGTCGTGTTCAATCTGCTCTTTCTGGCCCTCGTGGTCCTGACCGCGCGGTGTAACCGGATCGCCCAGGACGACTTCCTTCAGCTCGCTAAATTGAACGAGTTGGGCCTTCTCGGGGCGACGCGCTGGTACTGGGATCATTGGACGGGGCGCTGGGCCTGCATTCTCGTCGTCTGCGCGACCGTCGGCATCGTCCAGCAGCACGGCGACCTCACGGCCTATACCCTGCTGACGATGGCCGCGGTGATCGCGTCGCTCTGGCACCTGTCGCACGCGCTGTTTCGGCGCCTCCTTTCCGTCCGGCTCCCGCCGCTGGCCGGGCTCAACGCGGGCGTCTTCCTCACCGGCGTTCTGTTCTTCGCGACCCGGAACGTGGGCGAGGTCTGGTACTGGCTCGGCGGCTCCGCGACGTATCTGTGGCCGCTGGCGGCGTTTTTTACGGCCTGCGCGCTCCTCCTCCCGGAGGAGGCCGGGGCGCCCGCGGTCGGCCTCGCTTCCTTCCTCTTCGCCCTGATCCCGGGGTTCAACGACAGCCTCGCCATCCTCGTCATCCCGGTCTTCGCGTTCCTCCTGTTCCGGGCGGCCCGGCCTCCTCTGGGCGGTGGGAAAGCCGTGGCGGCGCGCGCGCGCGCCCACCGGGCGGTTTGGGCGTGGCTGGTCTGTTTTTTCTCGTGGCGCCTCAGACCTGCGCCCCGGCAACCGGGTGCGTATCGAGGTGACCGGCGACCTCCAGTTCGCCCGCTTCGTCCCCCTAACCCTGCTGCTCGCCGTCCGCGGCGGCGGCTACCTCCTTCTGATCCACGGGTACTGGCTGCTCCTGTCCCTGATCACCGGTTTCGTGATCGGGAACGCCTTCCGGGGGCGCGGGCGAGCCCGCGGCGCGGGCCAAACGATACCGATCCTGCGCGCCATTTTGTTGGGCGTCGTTTACGTGACCTTGCTCACCCTGGCCCCCGTCGCCCTGGCGTATGGCCATGCGGCCGACCGCGTTTACATCCACATGACGGTGGCCCCGGTCGGCGCCTGCGCCGCGCTGGGGTACTGCCGCGAAGCAGGGTGGCGCTCGCCCTGTCACCGCGCGTTTATCAGAGGCTCGTCATCGGGAGCCTCCTCCTCGCCCGTGTTCTCTCGGCGCGCCACCTGTCCGTGTCCGTTCCCGAGGCCCGCAGGTATCGCCCGGAGCTACGACGCGCGGCTTACACTGCTCCAGGCCAAGCGCGCCTCGTTCCGCGAGCGGGAGCTGACGCTGGAGCCTTTGGCCCCCAGCGGGCCGCTGTACAGTGCCGAGATCACCCGGGACGGCAGGCACTGGGTGAACGTCGGCATCAAGGAGGCGTTGTCACTGCCCTTCGACGTGCGTGTTCCAGGGGCGGCGCGCCCGTGTTAGGGGCGGCGCCCCCGGGCAGGTGCCGGGCGCGTGCGTGAATGTAGGCGGGACGTGCGCTCCGCAAAAATGCGGTGACGAACCGGCGATCCGGCTGTCACAAGCTATGGCGCGCGGCATCGCGGGTATAATGCCCAGGACAACGTGAGGAGGCCCGGCGCTGATGACGGTGACAACGGCGGAAAAAACCACCAAACTCCTTCTAAGGGAGGATTTCGCGAAAAGAGTGTTGGATGTAATGCTAGCCGTGCCACTTTTAACGCTCTCCCTGCCTTTTGGCTGCTCATCGTGGCGGCGATACGTCTCGATTCGCCCGGGGGCGCTTTTTTTCGACAGGAGCGGGTGGGCCGGGACGGCAGGCGCTTTGTTTTGCTCAAATTTCGCACGATGCGCTCGGGGACGCCAAACCTGCCGACCGACGAGATGGCGCGGTCTGCCCTGCCCCGTGACGCGGGCGGGGCGGTTTCCTGCGGCGGACCAGCCTGGATGAGCCTGCCGCGCCATCAACGTGCTCCGGGGCGAGATGAGTTTGGTCGGGCCGCGACCTGCCCTGCCGTCGCAGACCGAGCCTGAACGAGCGGCGCGCGACGGCCCGGGTGGACACGCTGCTCCCCGGCATCACCGGGTGGGCGCAGATAAACGGCCGGGACGAGCCGACATCGACGCGAAAGTGGCCCATGACGCCCGTTATCTGCAGCGCCGATCGCTCGGGCTGACCTCCTGATCCTGGCGCGGACGCTGGCGTCGGTCTGCTCCGGACGCGGCAACCCGCTAGGCCGAGAAGACACCTGACTGAACTAACCATGCGATTTACGCTCAGCCGACGAATCGTCGCGCAGATGCTCATAGATGCCGTGCTGGTGATGGCCGCCAACGCGGCGGCGTTCCTGCTGCGGTATGACACCTTATCCGGCGACAACCGCAACGCAGACCTGTTCAACCTCGTCTACTTGCAAACGGTCGCGCCCACGCTGCCGCTGCTCGTGGCCATTCGCGGCTGGCGGCGCTGTACACCTTCAACCTGTACCGGATCTACTGGCGGTACATGTCGATCCACGACCTGCGGATGCTGGCGGCGGCCACGTCGGTCTCGTCACTCGTGTTCGGCGTCTTCCTCCTGCTCTCGGGCCGCGACGAATACTCGGAGGGGATGCAGATCATCGACTGGGGGATCAACATCTTCCTCCTTTCCGGGGTCCGCATCTGCTACCGCCTGTTCGACCCGCGCCACACCCGCACGCGCCTGCCCGGCGACCAGCCCCGGCAGCGCGCCCTGATCGTGGGCGCGGGCGACGCGGGCGAGGCCGTGGCGCGCGACCTGTTGCGCCGCCCGCGGGAGGGGATCCTGCCCGTCGGTTTCGTGGACGATGACAAGGAGAAGCGGCGCATCCGCATCCACGGCCTGCCCGTCCTGGGGACGACGCACGAAATCGCCGCCCTCGCCGGTGATCGGCGCGTCGCGGTGATCATCATCGCCCTGCCGTCCGCGCCCGGCAAGACCATCCGCGATATCGTGGCCCGCTGCGAGCGGACCCAGGCGCGCCTTTGCATCGTGCCCACCGTCCCGGAGATCCTGGAGGGTGGGTACCCGCCCGGAGGGGAGGGTGCGGGCCGCACGCCGGTGCGCGACATCAACATCGAGGACCTGCTGCGCCGCGCGCCGGTGCGGATCGACATGGAGGAGGTCGCCAAGTATATCGCCGGCCAGCGCGTGCTCGTCACCGGCGCGGGCGGCTCCATCGGCTCCGAGCTTTGCCGGCAGATCTGCGCCCTGAACCCGGCCCGGCTGCTCCTCCTGGGCCAGGGCGAGAACTCCATCTTCGAGATCGAGCAGGAGCTGGTGCGCGATTTCAGCTACGCCCCGACCGCCCTGATCGGCGACGTCAAGGACCGCGAGCGCCTGGAGGAGATCTTCCTGCACGAGCGCCCCACCGTCGTCTTCCACGCCGCCGCGCACAAGCACGTGCCCCTGATGGAGGCGAACCCGCAGGAGGCCGTCAAGAACAACGTGCTCGGCACGCGCAACCTGGCCGAGCTGGCCGCGCTGTGCGGGGTCAAGAAGTTCATCTACGTGTCCACGGACAAGGCCGTCAACCCCACGTCCGTGATGGGCGCGACCAAGCGCATCGGCGAGATGATCATCCAGAGCCTGTCGAAGACGGTCCCGCCGCCGGGGGGCACCCGGTTCGCGGCGGTGCGCTTCGGCAACGTCCTCGGCTCGCGCGGCTCGGTCATCCCCACGATGCGCAAGCAGATCGCCCGCGGCGGCCCGGTGACCGTGACCGACCCGGAGATGACCCGTTATTTCATGACGATCCCTGAAGCGGTCCAGTTGATCCTGCAGGCCGGGGCGATGGGCAAGCAGGGCGAGATCTACATCCTGGACATGGGGGAGCCCGTGCGCATCCTGGACCTGGCGCGCGACCTGATCCGCCTGTCCGGCCTGCGCCCCGAGGAGGATATCAAGATCGAGCTCACGGGCATCCGCCCCGGCGAGAAGATCTTCGAGGAGCTGACTTATGACGAAGAGAAGATGGCTCGCACGGCCCACGAGAAGATCTTCGTGTCCAACAGCAACGGGCTGGACCCGGCGGCGGTGCGGTGCGACGTGGACCGGCTGATAAGCCTGGCGGCGCAGGGCGAGCGCGACACGCTGCGCGACGAGATCTTGCGCATCGCCCGGGGTGGCTTCCCTCACGACACGCGCGCCGCGGCCAGTGAAAAGCCCGACCGCAAGGAAGCGTCCGCCGAAACCGCCAAAAGCCAGCCCGGGTACCCCCCTCATGCGTAATTTTGGATTTTGCGCGGCCCTCCTGTTTTTGGGCGCCGCCGCCCAGGCGGCGCCCACGGACGTCGTGCCGCGCGGCCATGTGGCTTACGACCTTCTGGGGTCGCTCGCGGCCGCCGGGCTGGCGCCGGGGCTGACGCTGCGCGACTTCCTGCGCGGCGACCGGCTGTACACGCGCGCGGAGATGGCCCGCTTTGTGGCCGCGACGCGCGCCGCGAACACGAAGTCTGCGCCCCGCCGGGCGCTGGCGCTTGTCGCGCTGGAGCGGGAGTTCGCGCCGGAGCTGCGGGACCTGGGGATCGCCCCCGTCACCTCCTCAGCCGCTCCGTCCCGTTCTGACCGGCGCGTACAAGCTGCGCTCCCTTTCCGATCCGGCAGCCGCATCGCACACGTGCGTGTGGCCGGTGTGCTGCCGGTCGGGCGCGACGGGTACGCGGCCCTTTCGGCCGGATCGTTCCGCTCGGAATGGTACCCGGGCGCGCGCCGAAACTACCCCGCCGTCGAGTCCGCCTTCGTGCACGTGGAGGGCCGCGCGCTCGACGTCACCGTCGGGCTGATGCCGCTGCGCTGGGGCCCGGGGTACTACGGCCCGCTCCTTTTAAGCGACGCGTCGCCGTCCGTTCCCATGGTGGCGGTGCAGAAGGGCTTCACCCTGCCGGGCACGCTCGGGCGGCGCATCGGCCGGCTGCATTTCCGCCAGTTCGCCGGTCAGTTCTTCGAGGGGACGTGCCGGACGCCGCGCCCAACGCCCGGGCACGCGCCGCTTCCTGTTCGGACGGCGGCTGGAAACTGCGGGCGGCGGGCGCTGACGCTGTCGCTCGCCGAGTCGTTCAAGTCCACGCGCCTGCCGGATCCCTTTTTCGCCTTTCTCCTGCCGTTCTACGTCTACCAGAACGACTGGACCGAGACGTCCCGGGACCGGTGGCTCGAATTCCTGGTCTCTGACCCGCAGCCGAACACGTTCTGGCTGAACTACCTGGCCTCCGCCGGCCTGTCTTACCGCGCCGACGCCCGCGGCACGACGCTCTACACGGACCTGCTGATCGACGACACCGAGGCGCCCCGCGGTCTGGGGCTGGGCAACGAGGTGCCGCGCAAGCTCGGCGTGCAGGTGGGGGTGTACGCGCCGGATCTGGGCGGCGTGGGCCGGTACGCGGCGCGACTCGAGTTCGCCTCGATCGACGCGACCACTTATTCGAACGTCTCCCGGCCCATCAATTGGGAGCACGACGGCCTGCCCTCGGCTTCCCCGGCGGGGCGAATGTGCGCGTCTGGTTCGGGCGCTTCGAGGCACGCCTGTCGCCCGGCTCCATGCCGCCGCTGACGGACTCGTGCGCAGGGCCGACGACGACGAGCCTGGGAGCGGACGCGGACGCCCTCGGCCTGTACGCCACCTACGCGCTCAGGAATGACGCCTTTGTCGGGGCGCGCGTGGACTACGGGCGCGAGGAGGTTGCCGGCGAGCCCGCGCGAACGCGCACGCGCTTCGAGGTGAACGCCGGCATCGGCTTCTAGGGCGATGCGGCGGCGATCTCCGCGCGGACCTCCGGGTCCGCTTCGCGCTCGGCGGCGCGCGCGAGCGCGGCCCGCGCACCGGCGCTTCCTGTCCGCCGCGCGATCTGTCCCAGCGCCCAGGCCGCGTGCCCCCGCACGAGCGGCGACGGATCCGTTGCCAGCGCCTCCTCCAGCGCCGGCGCGGACTCGGCGCCGCCGACGTTGCCCAGCGCGACGCACACGTTGCGCCGGAGCCCTTCGCGCTTGGGGCGCAGGAGCGGCGACCCGGCGAACTGCTGCTTGAACGCGGCGGCGTCGGCCAGAAGCGCCAGCCACGCGAGCAGGTCGGGCGCGGCGCGGCCGGGGCGCGCGGCCAGGCGCATCTCGCGCGCGGATTGGGCGCGCTCGTTCCACGGGCAGGCGGCCAAGCAGTCGTCGCAGCCGAAGATGCGGCTGCCCAGGAGCGGGCGCAGCTCGCGCGGGATCGGCCCGCGGTGCTCGATCGTGAGGTAGGAGATGCACCGGCGCGCGTCGAGCGTATGCGGCGCGACGATGGCCCCCGTGGGACAGGCGGCGAGGCAGCGCGTGCAGGTACCGCAGTGCGGCGCGACCGGCGGGTCGGGCGTGAGCGCGAGCGTGGTGAGCAGCGCCCCCAGGAAGAACCAGTTGCCCAGCTCGAGCGAGATCAGGTTGGTGTGCTTGCCCTGCCAGCCCAGCCCCGCCCGCGCGGCAAGCTCCCGCTCGCGTATCGGCCCCGAATCGGCGAACCCGCGCGCCCCGACGTCCGGGCCGTACTCCTGCTTCAGCCACACCGCCAGGGCACGCAGCTTCTCCCACATCAGCGGGTGGTAATCCGTGCCGCGCGCGTAGCGGGCGACGACGCCGCGCGAGCGGGCCGCTCCGTCCACCGCGCCTTCCTCGGGGAAGTGGTACGACAGGGCCACCACGATCAGCGACCGCGCGCCGGGGAGCAGCCCGTCCGCCGAGGCGGGGCCTTCGCGCAGCGCGGCGTGCCTTTCCAGGTATCCCATCTCGCCGTGCATCCCCGCCGCCAGCCACGCCGCCGCCTGCTCCCCGTGCCCCGGCGGCTCCGCCCCGGTGATTCGCGCCGCATCGAAGCCCACCGCCCGCGCCTGCGCCTTTATCCGCTCTTCCGGTGTCATGCCGTTCCCACTCCCGCCTGTATTGTATCATCGACACCGGCTGCGGGCCGGCGCGTCCTCACAGGCAGGCGTTAGGAGGCAACATTGAAAGGCGTTTCACCGTATTGATTGGAGGGCGTTACCGCCCCAAGGAGTGAACCGTGCGAAAGATAGGGTTTCTCGTCTTCCTGCTATGTGTGGTCGGGGCGTCCGCTTGTTCCGCCAGGCGGGAAAGCCCGGCCAACACCGGCGCCGGCGAGCCGAACACGGTCCGGGCCGATCTGGGGCGGGCCGCGAAGCGCGACTTCTACGTGTACCACAACGACATCTTCCCCGGCTTCCTGCTCCACACCAGGCGGAACGAGCTGCATCTCTTCCGCGGGCTGGACAAGGTCGGCCTGTCGGCGCCCACGCACCTGGCCTGGTCCGAGAACGGCCGGGTCAAAGTGGCCAAGGCGCCGGCCCAGACCGGCGCCCGGCTCAGCGCCCCGTGGATCCTGGTCTGGTTCAGCGGCGGGCGGGGCTGGGATTCGGTTCGGTACACGCCTTACGAGAGTCCCCAGTCTAAGGCTGCCGGCCCCATCGACGTGCCCTGGCTGGTTATCCTGCAGAGGCCGGCGGTCGCCACCCTCTCGGCGCAGGGGCTGTCGGTGTCGGGAAAGGCGCCGCTGGGCCACGTCGTCTTCATGCCGTTGTTCGGCTCGCAAAAGCTGCGCCCCGCGCATACCGCCGGGTGGGCGTCCGGTCTGCCGAAGGAGGTTATGGAGCGCGCGACGCAGTGGACCGCGATCTCGCGCCGATTTCCCCTTTATGCCAGAGAGGATTACCAGGTCGATGAGGCCCGTGACGTGGTGCGGATCCGGAACACCTTTGACTACCTCACGATCAACGACCACTGGAAGACGGCGGGGTTAACCGTCGCCCCCCTCCCGCCAGTGGTTGCTTTGGCGTACACTTCTAAGTTCCGCATCACCTTCGATGCGCCGCCCGCGGACCTCTCCATGGTCACGCACTGGGGGCCGTACTGGGGCGTCAAGGGGAAGCCGGGCTACACGTATGGGGTTAAGGGCATTCTGAAATACGTCGATGAGGTGGAAGCCGTCCGAAGTTTCAAGACGAACACGCCGGGATTTAAGGAGGTCAAGGATCTGCTCCTTTGGCGCATGGGTGTCGCGGCCAAGGGCGAAGCCGATCCGCGCCAGGCGTACTCGATCGACTGGGGCATGGGCATGCTCGGCGCCTGGATGCGCGCCCTGAAGTACCTGCCACAAGACCTCCGGAAGCAGCTCACCGCGTACGTCCAGCGTGAGAACCTCCTGAACGGGCACTTCCTGAACCCGGACACCTACGAGGAGCGCCGCGTTCCCGTAAGCCCGCAAGCGAGCACCTCCGTCCTGGTGGTTAAGTCGGGGCAACAAACAGACCCGCAGGACCTGGTCAAACAGACGTCGCGCATGCCCTATGTTGTGTGGCAGTACGGGTACTACAGCGGCGATTGGAAGACGGTCCGGCAACGCTACGACCTGGTCAAGAAGATGTACGGCTTCAACCTGCTGCTGGGCTGGTCTAATGTCGGCCCGGAATACACCGCCGAGCACGCCAAGATCTCGGCCAAGCAAGGCCCTATCGGCCTGGCGCGGCTTGCCAAGCAGTTCGGCGATCAGCCGACCTATGACTACGGGGCGTACCTGCTGGCGAAAGCCTTGATCAACGAATGGGCCTGGGACGTCGCGGCCGTGCCCTACATGAAGAAGCACGCCCCCTGGTTTCATAGCACCGGAGGCGATTGGATCGTGCACCAGAACCACGGCTACGCCGGACTCTCGGCGTTGCCCCTCGACCAGGTCAAGGCCTACCAGGAGATCCCGCTGGTGCTGGACCGCTTCAACCGGGAGGAGCTGTGGGGCTACAACGACCACTACGTGCGCATGCGCCACAAGTACATCCCGCGCAAGAACACCGCCAACGTGTATGTCACGGACCTGGGCGATGCGCCGGACCTGAAGGCGCTGCTTAGCAAGCCCCTGACCCAGATGGTCACGGAAGAGGCGCTCAAGGGCCAGAGTCATCTGTCGCCGATCTTCTACAACTATCCCGTCGACCTGATGGAGCTCGCTTCGGAGTTCTCGTACAAGCGCCTGTACCCCAAGGGCAAAATCACACCCACGTGGCGCCGGGGGCTGGACGCCCTGTCCCAGGGGCAGAGCTGGCGGCAGATGGCGATGGCGATGCGCAAGGATCCAGGGAGCTGGCCCTACCCCGGCTGGTACCGGATGAACCCGCCGCAAACTGCCGAGACCTTCAGCGACGACCTCCTGCCCTTCGGGTATATCCAGGCGGACCTCCGCCGGTCGCCGCAGGGAGCACGCTTCGAGGTGCGGTCCAACTGGAACTCGGACCTGGTCGCGGTCGACCTGGAGGCGGCAAAGCCTGCCGCCCGTAGCAGCAGCGATGGGAGGGCTTACCTGAGCGATCTGGGCTGGGCCTCTGCGACTAGCGGCTGGGGACCGGTGGAGCGGGACAAGAGCTCGGGGGATCAGGAGGCGGGTGACGGTAAGGCTATGACCCTGAACGGCACAACCTATGCCAAGGGCCTGGGCGTGCACGCCGCGTCCGAGGTCGCGTTTGACCTGGGTGGCAGATACGCGACCTTCCGTTCTGAGATCGGCGTGGACGACGAGGTGGGCGGCAGGGGGTCGGTGGTGTTCCAGGTGTGGGCCGATGGCCAGAAGCTCTACGACAGCGGCGTGATGACCGGCGACACGCCGACAAAAGCGGTGAGCGTCCGTGTGGCGGGCAAGCGGCGGTTACAGTTGATCGTCACCGATGGGGGTGACGGCATCGACTACGATCATGCGAATTGGGCGGGTGCCGGACTACTCCGCTAGCGCTAGCCACGGGCGGTCGTGCCACAAAGGCAGCTGTATCCGGCGTGGTAAGACTTGAGAACGGGAGACGCAGAGCGTGGGGTACTCACCTTGCGTCTCCCAAACAGTGCATGGACACTCCCCGACTGCCTCAAGGGAACTACGGTGAGCCGTCCGTTTTGCCGCGCAGGAGGGCGAGCGCGGCGATGGACCGGCCCCCCTCCAGGCCCAGGTCGCAGTCGAAGCGGTAGTGGATGCCGCCATAGACGCGCGAGATGCTGGCCTCCTCGGCCATGGCGCGCAGCGCTTCCCCCTACTGGGTCACTTGCCGGGGTTTTCGCCATTTTCGGGCGCAAAGGGTATCCTGATGCGCGAGGATGGCTTTACCTATGTCCCGCCGTCAGAAAGAACCCCTACGTCCATTAACGCAGACAGGACGTACCCTGCTCGAACAACTCAGCCGTTCCCGCGGCCAACCGCTCAGTCACGTCATGCGTGCCAAGGCTTTCTTGGCGGTCGCTGATGGCAAATCCTACACCGCAGCCGCCCACCACAGCGGTTACGCCAGCCGCCCACCACAGCGGTTACGCCTTGGGCGATTCGCTCGCGCAATTGGCGGCGCGCTTCGATCGGGAGGGCTATGGGTTTAGACGCGTTGCTGATATAATGTCCGTATGCTAGCCATTCCCTGCCCGCACTGCGGCAGCAAAGATGTCATCAAATTCGGCACCAACCGCTCCGGCACCGCCCGTTGCTGTTGTCACGGCTGCGGCAAGACCTTTACGCTCAACCCCAAAAGCCGGACGCTGACGCCCGAGAAAGAGCAAGAGATCTGCTGGGCGCTGCAGGAGCGCACTTCCCAGCGCGGCATCGCCCGCACGCTCCAGGTGGGCCGGCAGAGC
>JAUJNC010000141.1 GCA_030446525.1 Armatimonadaceae bacterium | reverse complement strand
CGCGGCCAGCACGAGGGGCGTGTAAACGCGCCCGAACCGCTCGACGAGCGCCTGCGTGGGGGCCTTCTGCGCCTGGGCCTCTTCCACCAGGTGGAGGATGCGGGCGAGGGTCGAATCCGAGACCGGCGCGGTCACGCGCGCGAGCAGCGCCCCGTTGCCGTTGAGGGACCCGGCATAGACCACGTCGCCGCGCCCCTTGGTGCGCGGCAGCGACTCGCCGGTGATGGCCGCCTCGGAGACGGCCGAGGTCCCCGAAACGACGACGCCGTCCGCGGCGACCTTCGCGCCGGGCTTCAGGACCATCACATCGCCCACCGCAAGCTCCGCCGCCGGGACGGTCTCTTCCCGGAGCGCATCCCGCTGCACCACGGCCTGCGCCGGGGCGGCGTCGATCAGGGCGCGCAGCGACCCCCGCGTGCGCTCCATCGCCGCGCCCTCCAGCGCTTCGCCCAGCGCGTACAGGAACACGACCGCCGCCGCCTCCTCCCAGTGCCCCAGGGCGACCGCACCCCCCGCGGCGACGGTCATCAGCAGGTTCGTGCCCACCGTGCGCGTCCGGAGCGCGTGTATGCCCGCGAGCGCGAAGCCCGCGCCGCCCACCAGCACGCTCGCGCCCAGAAAGGCGTTCGCCCAGACGGGCGGCGCATGGAAGCCGTACTCCCAGAGCAGCCCCAGGAGCAACAAGAGCCCGGACAAGGC
The DNA here is from genome assembly GCA_030446525.1 of Armatimonadaceae bacterium. The sequence goes on along the minus strand of JAUJNC010000141.1, from coordinate 12,197 downwards.
GACCCGCGCGCGGCCGGCAAGCAGGCGCCGGCGCCGGGGCAAGGGTTCCGCCTCGGCCGCGCCGCCGCGCGCGCCCTCCGCCACCTCCACGGTGAAGCCGAGCGCGCGGGCGCGCGCGGCGACCTGCTCCACGCCGACCGTGTCCGTCCGGTATTCGATCCGCATCCGTGCGGTGGGGAAGTTCACGGTCGCCGACAAGACGCCCGGCAGCGTCCCCACGCTTTTTTCGATCGAGCGGGCGCAGTCGGCGCAGTCCATGCCGCCGACCCGGTAGGTGCGGTGGCCGAACTGCCGCGCCAGGTCGGCGCCGATCTTCTGCGCCTCGCGGGAAACGGCTTCCGGGGACACCCGGGCCGGGTCCACGACCACGGCCAGTGTCGCCGAGGGCGCGTCGACGCGGGCCTTCTCGACCCCGGGCAGGGCGCAGACGGCCTGGACAAGCCGGTCGGCGCAAAGGCGGCACGCGAGATCGGCGCCCCGGGGCAGCGGCACCGAAACGGCTTGTTCGCTTTTGCCCGGGGTCGGCATGCTTATCGTCTTCCCTCGCGCACGTGGTCCAGCCCCTCGCAGAGCAGACGGCGGACGTGATCGTCATCGAGCGCGTAGAAGACGAGCCGGCCCGCGCGCCGGTTCTTGACCAGGCGCAGGGCGCGCAGCAGGCGCAGCTGGTGGGACACGTTCGATTGGCGCAGGTTGAGGAGGGCGCACAGGTCGCACACGCACATCTCGTCGGCGCGCGAAAGGGCATCGAGCAGGCGCAGCCGCGTCGGGTCGGAAAGCGCCGCGAAGATCTCGGCGAGGTGGCCGGCGTCGTTCAAGCCCAGGTTGCCCGGGCGCAGCGCCGCGACCAGGTTCTCGTCGACGCTGGGCACGTCACAGACGTCGGCATCCAGGCAGGCCGGAACGTCTCGCTCCTGTGCGATGTATGAAGGGATGTTCATATGTAAGTTATACCACACCAGCCGTGTATAGCGAAGGGGCCGGGGTGAGCTCACCCCGGCCCCTTCGAACCTGCCCGTCCACTGACGGACGATCTGCCCGTTCTTGCCCACGAGGAACAGGGCAGGGATCGCCTTGACGCCCCTTCCCGCCATGCTGCCGCCGCATCGAGCAGTAGAACGTGGCAACTTGGGCTATAATAGGGAGCGCACCTCAAAGGAGGCCGGGATCTGCTGCCGGCGGCGGGAGGAGAAAGATCGAGATGAGTAAGGCGGCGAACGAGAACGCCGGGCCATGCGCCGAAGTGACGGATGTCCTCATCGTGGGCGCCGGGCCTGCCGGCCTGCATGCGGCCTGCACCGCGCAGGATCTTGGCCTTTCGCACCGCATCCTGGAGCGACGAGGGCTGGCGCACTCTTTTGTGGACTACCCGCAAACGCTGCGCTTCTTCTCCCCCCCGGATGAGATGGCCGTCGGGGGAGTGCCGTTTCCGATGCGCGGCGGCGAGAAACCCGCCCGCGAGGACCTTCTGCCCTATTACCGGGCCGTCGCCGCGTACCGCAACCTCAACCTTTCCCTGTGGGAGCGCATCACGGACATCCGGCGCGCGGGCGGATGTTTTGTCGTCCGGACGGTACTGGAACCGAACGGCGAGGAAACGCGCGCCTACCGGGGCCGTTTCGTCGTGCTGGCTTCCGGCGTGTGGAACGTGCCGGTGCGTCTCTCCTGTCCCGGCGCCGGGCTGCCGCACGTCGCCAGCCGCTTCTACGAGCCCACCGAGTACTTCGGCATGGACGTGCTCGTCGTCGGCGGCGGCAACTCGGCCGTCAATGCGGCGCTGATCCTGGCCGGGGCGCCTGCGCGGGTCACGCTGGCGATGCGCCGCCCGCCCGTGGCGTGGCAAAGCCACCTGCACCCCCTCGCGCTGCGCGACCTGGAGTTCGCCGCCGAGGAGAAAAAGCTCGCCCTGCACACCGGGGTTATCGTCGCCCGCATCGAGCCGCAGGCCGCCTGGCTGCAGACCGCCGAGTACGACCCGGGTCATCCGCTGGGCAGCCGGCCGACGGGCGAGCCGTATCCGGTCCCGGCGCGCTTCGTCTTCGCCCTGCTCGGTCAGCGCGGGGATCTGTCCCTGTTCCGCCGCCTGGGCCTTTGCCCCGGGCCGGACGGGCGCCCGGCCCGCAACCCGGCGACGTTCGAGACGAACGTCCCGGGCGTGTACGTCGCCGGGTCGCTGGCGGGCGACAAGCTCGGCCTGATTTTGGCCGGGCGCGCACAAACGGCAGGTGTTATCCACCGCATCGCCGAACGTATCCGCGACACAGGGGACGAATGACGGACGTATAAGAAGGAATCCATGGGCCCGGGGTGAACAGTAGCACGGGTGACGACATCGGGAGGCTGAAGCCATGCGGAAACTGCGGACACTGTGGGTGGTCATCGCGTTATGCTTCGCGTTGGGGGCGAGCATCGGGATCGCGCGCTACGTCCGGGGCCAGGAGGCCGGGCGCTCTCCCGGTGCGAAAGGGGCCGTGCGGATCGAGCCCGCCGCGGTGGGGGTCCGCATCCTCCTCGGGCGCAAAGACACCGAGCCCGCCGCATGGGACGGCTCGCTCACCGTAAGCAACGGTTCTCTCCTCCGGCTGGACGGGTGGCGCTTCCGGCAGGCGGACCAGATCACCGGCCCAGCTAGCTGGAAGGCGTCCACGCGCCGTCAGCAGCGGCGGGCCGGGCAGCGCCCGAACGTCGTCACCCCCGTGGCCGCCAACGGGGTCGTCGCGGTCCTGAAAACGACCCCGCAGACTGAAGTGCGGGTGACCACGCCGAAGGGTGAGTTCCGTTTCAACCCGTCCCGGCTCGCCCTCGGCAGGGGCGAGGAGTTCCTCGATGGCGCCGCGTCCGCGGAGCGCGTGCCCCCCGATTTCCCGCTCACGGCGGCGCCGACGGAGGACGACTTCCCCGCCGCCGCCGCGGGCAGGGACGGGACGCTCTGGGTGGCGTATGTCTCCTACCGCCACGGGAAGGCGGAGACGGCCCACACGCGCCCGATGCAGCAGGAACCGGATTCGTTCGACTTCCTGCGGCCCCGGGGCAACGGCGACCAGGTGCGGCTGGCGCGGCTATCCCCGGAGGGGAGCGCGGCGGCCTGGTCCCCTGTCGCCGATCTCACCGACCCGGGCCAGGACGTCTACCGGCCGGCGGTCGCGGCGGACAGGGACGGCAACGTCTGGGTGGTGTGGGCGCAGAACAAGGAGAACAACTGGGACCTTTACGCGCGCCGCTACCGCGACGGCGCTCTGTCAAAGACCCTGCGCCTCACCACGGACCCCGGCCCGGATCTGCACCCCGCCCTGGCGCGCGATGACCGGGGAAACATCTGGCTGGCATGGCAGGGCTTCCGGGGCGGGAACGCCGACATCCTCCTCGGCTCCGTCGCGCCCGGCAGCGACCGCTGGGTGGGGCCGCTCACGGTGAGCAACAGCCCGCAGAATGATTGGGATCCCCAGATCGCCTGCGGCCCGGACGGGGTCGTCCACGTCGCCTGGGACACCTACGACCGGGGCAACTACGACATAAGAATGCGCCAGGTGACAAGCGGCAAGCTCGGGGGGGTGATAGCGGTGGCGGAGACGGCCCGCTTCGAGGCCCGCCCCAGCCTGGTGTGCGATAACAACAACCGTGTTTGGGTAGCGTGGGAAGAGGCCCCCGAGGGCTGGGGCAAGGATTTCGGGTATGTGATCCGGGACAACGCGCCGGGCGTCCCGCTTTACCGCGACCACACGGTCGGCGTGCGCTGCTATGTGAACGGCAAGCCCCACCGCACGGCGGGCGATCTGTCCGCGGTCCTCCCCATCGGTATGCCGCAGCCGCCGGGTGACGCGGCGCAGACCCTGGGCCAGGCGGCGCGGCGGCGGGCGGCCTTCGCGGCGAGCTTCCCGCGGCTGGGCACCGACCGGAGCGGACGCGTGTTCCTTTCCTTCCGCCGCCCGCTGCCCGAGCTGCTGACCCCCGCCGGGAGCACCTGGCTCTCCTTCGTGACCTCCTATGAGGGCAACACCTGGACGCCCGCCACGGTCGTCCCCCTTTCCGACGGGCTGCTGGATAACCGCCCCACCCTGGTCGCGGACGGCCCGGGCGGCTTGCCGTATATGGTGCACTCGAGCGACGGGCGCAACCGCGCCGCCGGCCGCGATCTGCGCTTCGCGCTGTACGTTTCCCCCCTTGGCGCAGGCTCCCTGGGTCGCGCCGACGCGCCGGCCCTAGTCGCGGAGGCGGGTGACCTTCGGGCGGGGACCGGGCGCGGCGCCGAGCCCGGGGTGGGCGCCGAACGAGCGGACGTGGCCCGGATCCGTGGTTTCCGCGTGCGCGCGGCCGGCAAAACCTACCAGCTGCTGCGCGGGGAGTTCCACCGCCACACCGAGATCTCCGGCGACGGGGGCGGGGACGGTCCGCTCATCGACATGTGGCGCTACGGCCTGGACGTCGCCTACATGGACTGGATCGGCAACGGGGACCACGATAACGGCGGCGGGCGAGAGTACACCTGGTGGCTGACACAAAAGCTCACGGACGCCTTCCGGCTGGCGGCGAAGTTCACCCCGATGCATACCTACGAGCGCAGCGTCCGCTATCCGGACGGGCACCGCACCGTGATGTTCGCCCAGCGCGGCTTCCGCCCGCTCCCGCGCCGGGCCGGGCACCAGCCCAATGGCGGGGCGCCGGGCGACACCCAGATCGACACCAAATACCTGCGCGCCTTCGACGGCATCTGCGCGTCGCACACGTCGGCCACGGACATGGGCACCGACTGGCGCGACAACGACCCCAAGGCGTCGAGCCCTTCGTGGAGATCTACCAGGGCGACCGCCAGAACTACGAGTACCTGGGGGCGCCCTGCAGCAACTCCTCAACGATTCGCAGGGCGGCTACCAGCCCGCCGGCTATGTGGAACGCCTGGGCCAAAGGCTACCGGCTCGGCTTCCAATCGTCGTCGGACCATCTCCACCCACATCTCGTACGCCATCGTCTACGCCGAAAAGCCTCACCCGCGAGGCGATCCTGGACGGGTTCAAGAAGCGCCACTGCTACGGCGCCACCGACAACATCGTGCTGGAGTGCGCAGCGGCGACCATCCCCATGGGGGACGAGTTCGAGACCAGGAGGCGCCCCGGCTGCAAATCCGGGCGGTGGGCACGCGCCCCGTCAAGCAGGTGGTCGTGGTCAAAGACAACAAGGTCGTCCACACCGCCACGCCGAACAAGGCGCAGGTGGACATGACTCGGATGGGACAAACGCGGCCAAGGCCGGTACCAGCTACTACTACGTCCGTCAGCCTGGAGCAGGAAGACGGGCGGGGCTGGCCTGGCCTTCGCCGATGTGGATCAACTACCGGCCGTGACACTATGATCGAAAGCGAAGAACTCCGCCGCGCGGCGGAACCCAACCAGGGGCCGGCGCCCCCGGACGAGACGGAGCCGGAAGAGGATGACGAGGAGGAGGGCGGCGTTTCCTGACCGACCTGGCCCTGATCGCCTTCGTCGCCGGGATGCTCCTCCTCAACGTCACCGGGGCCTTCACGCAGATATTCGGCATCGACACCGCGCTCGTCGTCACCCTCGTCGGCGGCTACGGCATCTTCTGGGACAGCCTTTCCCGGCTGTTGCGCGGCAAGATCGGCGGCGACCTGGCCGTCACGATCGAAGCCGCCCCGGCTGCCCCGGCGATCAGCGAGCACGCGGTCGCCGCCGAGGTGGTCCTGATCATGCTGATCGGACCGCCCTGGAAGGCTATGTCGTCGGCAAGACGCGGGGCGCGATCGCTGCCCTGCTCAAGCTCGCGCCCCGCGAGGCGACCGTTGTCCGCGACGGCCGCGAAATCACCCTGCCGGTCGAGCAACCCGGCACCGGGCGACCGCGTCGTCATCCGTCCGGGCGAGCGCATCCCCGTCGACGGACCGTGCGCAGGGGCAGTCCGCCGACCCAGGCCGCGCTGACCGGCGAGTCGCTGCCCGCGACGAAGACCGCGGGCGATACCGTCTACACCGGCACGATCAACACCCCTCGGTCTCCCAGAAGTGGAGGCCGAGGCGGTCGGCGAGGGCACGACGCTGGCGCAGATCGTCCGGCTGCAGAGGATGCGCCGAGGCCCGCAGCGCCTGTCCAGCGCCCGGCCGACCGCTGGGCGGTCTACTTCGTCCCGACCGTGCTCGCGCTCGGCGCGCTGGACGTTCGTCTCCAGGTACACTCTCTGCGATCCCCGCTCGAGGTCGCGCTGACGCGGATGGCGGCGGCCCTGATCATCGCCTGTCCCTGCGCCCTGATCCTCGCGACCCCGACGGGCATCGCGCGCCATCGGCGCTGCGTGGCGCGGCGCGGGATCCTCACCCGCGGCGGCGTCCACCTCGAAACGCCGGGCACGTCGATTGCGTGGTCTTCGACAAGACCGGCACGCCGACGGTGGCCGTCCCGAAGTGGCCGAGGCGACCGGTTCTGGATGGGCACTCGCGCGAGGACGTCCTGCGCCCCGCCGCGGCGGTCAGAGCAAGGGTTCCGCCCACCCCATCGCCACGGCCGTCCTGGCGGCGCATCACGGGGAGGCGCGCCGCCGGGAACGGCGCGCCGGGCCGGGGAACGGCGCGGCCGCGACGTGCACGGCGCCCCTCCCGTTCTGGAACGGGCGAGTTCGGCCCGGCCTGGGGATGGTGGCGTGGCACCGTGCGGGAAACGGGTCTGGCCCGGACGGGCGCCCCTCGCCACCTGGTGGGCAACCGGCACCAACTGGCCGAGGGCGGCGTGAGCGTGACGCCGGATCTGGAAGTTCCGCGCGGTCAATCGAGGCGCGCGGGCAGACCGCGGTGTTCGTCGCCCGGAGGCGGCGGCCAGGACTGCTCGCCATCGAGGACCGCGTCCGCCCGGAGGCCGCCGCCGTCGTCGCGGGTCTGAAGGCGCTGGGCGTCAAGCGCGTCCTGATGCTGACTGGTGACGCCGCGCCTTCCGCCGAGACGGTGGCCCGGCGCGTCGGGATCGACGAGTTCCGGGCCGGACTGTTCCCGGCCGATAAGGCGGCGTGCCTGCGCGACCTCCAGGCGGAGGGCTACCGGGTGGCCATGGTCGGCGACGGCATCAACGACGCGCCCTCGCTCGCCTTCGCCGACGTCGGCATCGCGATGGGACGGGGCGGGGCGGCTATCGCCGTCGAGGCCGCCGACCTCGTCCTCGTGGCCGACGACCTGTCTCGCCTGCCGGAGGCCGTCCTCATCAGCCGCCGGGCGCTGCGCACGATCCGCCGCAACATCCTCTGGTTCGCCCTGGGCCTGAACGGTCTGAGCGTTCTTGCCAGCATGAGCGGCTTTCTGGCCTGGATCGGGTACCGCCTCCAGGACCTCTGGCCGGCCGTGTTCGGCAGCGCGGCCCGTGACCTGTCGCCCGTCCTCGCGGCCGTCGAGCACCAGATCGCCTCGCTCCTCGTCGTCACCAGTTCGCTGCGGCTGCTGGGCGGCGGGCCTGCCTGGAAGCCCGGTTACGCGCCCGAGCGCCGCGACTTCCGGGAAGAGACCGGCTGGCTTTCCCGCCGGTTCGGGCAGTCCCCCGTGACCCGCCGGGCGATCCAGTTCGCCGCCCCCCTGCCCGCGAGCATGGCGTCCACCCTCCGCCGCCATCGGCGGCGGCTAGGCCGCGTGGCCCTCCTCGCCGCGCCGGGCCTCTGGCTGCTGTCGGGGTTCTACGCCGTTCCGGCGGGTCCGGTGGGGGTCGTCCAGCGGTTCGGGCGGCTCCTCACTGCGAACATGGCTCCCGGTCTGCACTACCACGTGCCCTGGCCCGTCGAGGGCGTGACCGTTGTCGATGTCGCGGGGGTGCGCAGGGCGGAGATAGGTTTTCGGACCACGGGCCCCGCCTCCTCCCGGCGCTGGCTGCCGACGGGCCGACCTGCCCAAACTCTCGCCACCGATGCCGCCCCGACCGAATGGAGCACCCGGCACGACGGACGCTTCCGGCGCGTGGCCGAAGAGTCGCTTCTGCTGACCGGCGACGAATACCTGGTGGACGCGAACCTGACCCTCCAGTACCGTGTCAGCGACCCGGCGCGGTTCCTGTTCCGCATCACGGGCGCGGAGCGAACGCTCAGGGAGGCGGGGGAGACCGCCCTTCGCCGGGCCGCCGAGCAAACTCCGCTCCAGACCCTGATCACGACGGGCCGGGGGGCGCTGGAGGCCCGGATCGCGCGCGAGACGCAGGCCGCCTGCGACCGGTTTGAGACGGGTCTGACCGTCCTGGGGGCGCGCCTTCAGGAGGTCCATCCCCCGCAGGAGGTCGTCGCCGCTTACCGCGACGTTTCCAGGGCGGAGGAGGAGAAGGCGACGGCGATCAATCAGGCCGAAGCGTACCGCAATGAGACCATCCCGCTCGCCCACGGGGAGGCGGCGCAGAACGTGGCCCGTGCGGGCGGCTATACGTTCGACCGTATCCGCCGCGCAAACGGCGACGCGGACCGCTTCCTCCAGATGACCGGCGGCTACCGGCTCGGCCCCGCGGTAAACGCGGACCGCCTCTACCTGGAAACCGTCGAGCAGGCGCTCGCCGCGCCCGGCAAATTCATCATGGACCCCGAAGGCGGCGGCCGGCGCCAGATGTGGCTCTCCGACGGACCGCTCTTCGGGCTTCCCGGCCTGCCCGGAGCCGACGGGCGACCGGCAACGCCACAACCGGAAGGTACCCGGGAGCCCCCGCCGATGGAGGAGGAACCATAAATTGAACATCCGCTCTGGTTGGAGGTGGGCGGCGGGGGCGCTGGCCCTCATCGCCGTCTGGACCGTGTTCTATACGGTGGGCGAAGGTGATCTGGCGGTTATCACCCAGTTCGGGCGGCCCGTGCGGGTGGTCAGGGGCGCGGGGCTGCACGTCAAATGGCCCTGGCAGAGCCGTATACGGCTGGATAAACGCCTGCAATCCTTTAACCCCATCCCGTCGGAACTGCTCACGCGCGACAAAAAGAACCTGGTGGTCGACAGCTTCGTGATGTGGCGCGTGGGCGACCCGCAGCGCTTCCTTCAGGCCGTCGTCGACCGCGCCGGGGCCGAAAGCCGGCTCCAGGATGTGGTCAAATCCGAGCTGTCCATCGCGCTCGGCAACCACGACCTGGCGAACCTCGTCTCCACGGACGCCGAGGCCGTTAAGGCCGGCGAGGTCATGGCGGATGTCACGGCCCGGTGCGCCCGGGCGGCGTGGGACCAGTACGGAATCGAGGTCGCGGATGTGCGCCTGCGCCGCATCAATCTGCCCGAGGAAAACAAGGAAAGCGTGTTCGCCCGCATGCGGGCCGAGCGCGAGCGGATCGCGCGCCAGTACCGCGCCCAGGGCACCCAGGAGGCGACGCGTATCCGGGCGGAGGCCGACCGCAAAAAGACGGAGATCCTGGCCCGCGCCTACGAGCAGGCCGAAAAGATCAAGGGCGAGGGCGACGGCAAATCCATGCGGATCTACGCCGCCGCCTACAGCCGCGACCCCGAGTTCTATAAAATGACGCGCACCCTGGAGGCCTACAAGAAGTTCCTGAACGACAAGACGACGGTCGTCCTGTCTTCCGACTCCGAGCTGATGCGCCTGCTGACGGAGGGCCGCACGGAAGCGAAGTCGCCATGAGCCTGCCGCCGCGTCGCCTGCTGGGCGGGGCTTTCGCCCTGTGGCTGCTGACGGGCTTCTACATGGTCCGCGTGGACGAGCAGGCCGTCGTTCGCCGGTTCGGCGGCGTCGTCGGGGACCGCGTGGGACCGGGCCTGCACCTCGGGCTGCCGTGGGGCATCGACCGGGTAGACCGGCTGAAGGTGCGGGAGCAGAAGCGGCTGAACGTCGGGTTCGAGTTCCCCGACCAGGCGCTCGGGCGCCCTTCCGACCTCAGCAAGCGCGAGTACTTCACGGGGGACCAGAACCTCGTCAATATCGAGCTGCTCGTCCAGTACACGATCCGGGACCCCCGCGCCTACCTTTTCGCCGCGGCCGACGTTACCCAGACGATGCGGCAGGCGGCGGAGGCGGCTGTGGCCGCGACCATCGCGGCGCGCCCGGTCGACGTTCTGCTGACGACGGGTAAGCTCCAGGTCCAGGAGGAGCTGCGCCGCCGCACGCAGGAAGGCGTGGACGGTTATGGCCTCGGCGTGGCGATAAGCGCCGTGAATATCCAGACCGTTACCCCGCCGCTCAAGGTGGCGGATGCCTTCCGCGAGGTCGCCAGCGCCCGCGAGGACCGTGACCGCATCATCAAGGAGGCGGAAAGCTACGCGAACGCCCTGCTTCCCGGCGCCCAGGGCGAGGCGGCGAAGTGGCGGGAAGAGGCGCTGGCCTATCGTGACCAGAAGACCCGCCAGGCTTCCGGCGACGCCGAGCGGTTCAAGGAGGCGTACCAGGCGTATCAGCTTGGGCCCGATGTGACGAGCGCGCGGCTTTATCTGGAAACGGTGGAGGAGATCCTGCCGCGCCTCAAGATCGTCAGCGTGGATCGTAAAGGGGGCCGCAACCCTGTCGATCTGAACCTTTTGCCGCGCCCGCCCGCGAGCGCCGGAGCCACCCGTACCGATGCGCCCAGCAGCCCCTCCGACAGCGCCCCCTCCGAAACCGCGCCTGGGCCAGATCGTCCGTAAGGCCCCGCCGCAGCTGCTCCTCGTGGCCGCCGTCGCCGTGGCCGCGCTGATGAGCGCCATCCTTTCGCCGCGCCGTGAGGGGGCGCCGCCGTCCGACCCTGCTACCGCGAACGCGGGGCTGTCCGCGCCCGAGGAAAGCGTGGCGTTGTCCCGGCCCGTGGAAGACGCATACGAAGCGGCCCGCAGCGGGAAGCTGGAGGACTACATGGCGCAGTTCGCGGACCCGCTCCGGGCACAGTTGATCCGCCTGCGCGCCCAGAAGGGGGACGGGTACCTGCGCGATTACCTGGCGCAGCTCACACGGCCGATCAAAGGCCTGGCGGCAGACCTGACCCGTAAGGAAGAGGTCGGCCCGGGTGAGATACGGCTCCCTGTCCAGTTTACCTACAGCGATCGCAACGAGGCGCAGTTCTTCTTTCTACGCCGCAGCGACGGTCAGTGGCGCATCACGCACATCGAGACCGTCCGCTCCGCTCCGGTCCTGATACCCTACGGTACCCCGATAGGAGAGGTGAAATAACGCCCAGGGAAAGTCACGACTTTAGCCCAGGAGTTCGGCGACAGCCTTCTCCACTTCCTTTTTGTCCGCCTTGCCCGTCCACTGGCGCACGATCTGCCCGTTCTTGTCCACGAGGAACATGGCGGGGATCGCCTTGACGCCCCACTTCTCCCAGCTGCCGTCCTGGTCCAGCAGGATGGGGTAGGTGAACTTGCGCTTGGCGAGGAACGGCTCGACAGCCCTGGCGCCGTTCTCGTCGATGGACACGCCCACCACGGAAAACCCTCTGCCGCCGTACTTGTCGTGCAGCTTCTGCAGGTCGGGCATCGCCTGGACGCAGGGGGCGCACCACGTGGCCCAGAAATCCACCAGGACGACCTTGCCCTTCAGGGCGGCAAGCGTCGCAGGGGCGCCCGTCATCGTCTTCAGTGCGGTCGCGGGCGTGGGGCGCGGCAGCACGGGCGGCAGGAAGCCCTCGGGGTCCTTGAGGAACGCCCCCACCTCGCTCTTGTTGCAGAAGTAATAGGTCTTGCCCTTGTACCGCACGCCCGCCGCGGGTTTCTTCACGAGTGGCGGTCTGACGGCGCAGGCGGTCGAGCAGATCCGACACCGCTTGCTCGCGTCATAGGCGGCCTACTACGGCACGAGGAAGAGCCGTTCCGCGCCTTCGGTGGTCACTACGGCATCCGGCGATACCCTCGTGCTCGTGTTTACGCGGCCTCGTCAGCCTGGCGCGGGAGGCGGGGCTGACTGGACTGAGTCTCAGCGTCGAGCCGGAGAACTACGCCATCGCCCTGTACCGCAACGAAGGCTTCATCGTGGTCGGAAGCAACGGTGACGCGGTGACGATGCTGCTGGATCTCCCTGACGCTAACGGCGCTGAGTAGAGCTGGTAGTTGCACAGGGTGCCAGAGGCTAAGAGCCGTTCCCGATGGTCCCGTGTGACCGCTGCGTCGGAGCCGCCACTAGCGTCTGGCGGGTGCTCGTACGGGAGAAGGCCACAAGCGACCAGGCGCAGTGCCTCGACCTGCTGCTGGAGGTGCACCAAGTCCACGGCTATCCGCTGTACTTGCCCGACGACGTCCCGGCGTTCATCACGCCCGACTATGAGGTGGCGGCATGGCT
>JAUJNC010000140.1 GCA_030446525.1 Armatimonadaceae bacterium | reverse complement strand
CGTGGGGCATGTCCGGCGGGGGCGACGCGGCGTACGGCGTCACCAATGTGACCAATCAGGTGGACGGCCGGCGCCACACCGGCGCCGCCAGCAACGCCAGCCGCAACGAGCGGTGGGCCAACATCATGTTCATGGACGGCCACGCCAAGTTCACCAACATCGCCAAGTCGGTCCAGCGCCCCGGCAACATCTGGACGATGTCGGACCAGGATTGATCCGCTCTCATTAGGCCTCTTGTTTCTGTCCGTTTAGGGATGCCGCGATGCGTCCCCGATAGGTGTGCGAGACATTGGCAAGAGGCCTGATCTCCTGAGGAGTCAGCATCATGGCATCGCCGTCCAAGCACATCAAGGCGCTTATCGCACCGGCCGCTCTTTCGCTTGTGTTCAACAGTTCTCTGTCCACGGTCAGCGCGGAAAACATCCTCTATCCGGGCGGCGCGCGTGTGCTGGACGTAAGGATCGCCCCCGTCGCCGCCTCTTTTGACAAGCATCCCCGGCAGACGCCCGTTGTAAAGAAAGGCTCCCTGCTGGACTTCACGGGCTTCGTGCGCGGCGAGCGCAAAAACCTGATCTGGGAGGACGATTTCGAGGCGGGCGGCTGGCGCGCGAAGAACAATTCGGGCAGCAGGGCGGGAACCGTCGCGGGCGCGCCGGAGTGGGCACAAAGCATGAACCAGAGTGACTACTCCGCAAAGGCGGTCACGTCGCCGGTTCGGGCTGGCAAGTACGCCATGCGTTTCGAGTGGCAGGCGAAAAACTACAAGAAAGGCTCCAACGTGTCCAAAAAGGCGAGCCTGTTCACGGCCAAGGAGCCGACCTGCCGCGAAGAGGTCTGGTGGGGTTTCTCGATGTACTGCCCTGCCGACGGGATGCAAAAAGACTCCAAGGCCGAAATCCTCGTGCAGTGGCACTCAACCCCCGACAAGGGCGAGGCATGGACCAACCCGCCGCTGACGCTTTCCAACAAGAACGACGAACTGAGTGTCAGCTGGATTTACGACACCCGCGCCCTCACGCCCGACGGCTGGCGCGACTGGGATCGCAAGCGTACTTCCCTCGGCCCGACGCCCAAGGATCGCTGGGTGGACTTCGTGTGGCACGTCAAGTGGGACCCGTGGGGCAAGGGCTTGCTGGAAATCTGGATGGACGGCAAAAAGGTCGTAAACCAGCACGACATCAGCCTCGGCTTCAACGACCAAGTCGGCAATTACATGGGCATCGGTTTGTACAAGTACGAAGGGACGAGCGACCACGCCGCACGCGTGGTGTACTTCGACGCGGTGCGCGGCGGCAACGAGAAGGCCACCTACGCGGACGTGGCGCCGGGCGGAACCGCCGGCAAAGAACAACGGGGAAAGGACACGCGTTCTCCGGGGACTGAAAACGGAATGGCTGTCGGGCTGAGCAACAGCGGCAACGCCGAGGAAAACATCGTTTATCCCACTGGCGCCGGGGTACTGGACGTGACGAAGGCGCCCTACAACGCCAAAGGGGATGGCAAAACCGACGACACGCAGGCCCTGATCCACTGTCTTGATGATGCCAGAACGCAAAAGAACATCTGCTACCTTCCCAATGGCGCTTATCTGGTCAGCGACACGCTGACCTACAGGAGGAGCGTCAAGGATCCCAAGTACAAGGTCGAGGCGAACCAGTACGTGCGTATCCAGGGGCAAAGCCGAAACGGCGTGGTCATCAAACTCCGCGATAACCTCGCCTTCGCCGGGCCGGTGCTCTCGACCATCAAGGAGGGCAACTCGAACATCGCGTTCGCCATCCGCGTCGCCAACCTGACCGTGGACACCGGGGCGGGCAATCCGGCGGCCATCGGGATTCGGTTCAGCGCCTCCAACGGCGGCACGCTCCGGTATGTGACGATCCGATCCGGGGACGGGAGCGGCAGCAAAGGTCTGGACATTGTTGACCAGGGCGGGCCGACCTATCTGCATCACATCACCGTGGACGGGTTCGATACGGGCATCTTTTTGCCGTCCTCCGATATGTTCTTCGAGTACGTCGAACTGAATAACCAGAACAAAGTCGGCGTTCTTGTCGACGGCGCCAGCGCGTCCTTTCGCAAGCTGATCAGCAACAACGCCGTTCCGGCGCTCGTCAACCTCCGGGAAGGCCAGGTCGTCCTTCTGGATTCCGAGCTGAACGGGGGCAGCGACGCCGTTTCGGCCATCATCAATCCGGGCGGGGACGCCAATCAGGCAGCTTTGCTTGTGCGCAACGTGCGGACACGCGGCTACGCGACCGCCATCAACGACCAAGGTTCCAACGTTTCCGGCAGCGACGTGACCGAGTACTCCTCGCACGGCGTGCAGAAATTGTGGGACGAAACGCCGGGCCGAACTCTGAACCTGCCGGTCAAAGAGACGCCTGACGTTGCGTGGAGCGACGACCCGTCGGACTGGGCCTTTGTGGACGGGTACGGGGCCGTCGGCGACGGCCAGGCCGATGACACAGCGGCCATCCAGAGGGCGATGGACTCCGGCAAAGCCAGCATCTTCTTCCCGCCCGGCAAAAAGTACAAGGTCACGAAAACCATCACCATCGGCGGCGCGGTGAGCCGGGTCCTGTTCAACTACGCCTTCTTCGACAACATCCCGCTCAAGCTCGATCAGTCGCTTTTCAAGGTGGTGGATGGCACGGCTCCCGTCGTGCTGCTTGAAGAGTTCCAGAACGATTTCGAGTACTACACCGTGGTCGAGGGCGACCGCGTTGCGGCCCTGGCGATGCGCGAGTTCTGGATCAAGGGGCGGCCTACAAAACCGGTGACGGGCGGCGAGGTGTTCATCGAGAACGTGCCGGCCGGCGTCATGAAAAGGGCGTCGTCCCTTACGAGTTCACCTTCAAGGACCAGAAGGTCTGGGCCAGAAACAACCCGGAACACCATTACCATATCCTGAACGACGGCTCGCCCTCTGGGCGTTCGGGTTCAAGAGCTGATATGGACGCCGCCGTTTTCACCACGATCAACGGCGGCCTGACGGGAAATACTGGGCGGCATGGCTGGTCGGCGCGGGCGGCGTCACTGGCCGACCTGAAGAGCCGGGTAAGCCCATCACGACGACCCGCCACCGCCTGGCGTCGCTGTTCGAAAATCGCGTTCCTCGAAGCCCAACTCATCGCCGTTCCGGTCCAGGAAACGAAGGGGAAACACGGACGCTCGCGGCGGACAGCCTGCCGCGACGAAAGCAGGGGCCGGGGCCCGTGATTCCCTGTACGTCGGCTACGACCGCGCAGCCGGATGCCCTGCTGCATGACAAGTTCAAGATGAATGCAGGAGAGAAAGCGAAGTGAATCTTCAGCGAATGCTGCTTACGGGGCCTACGATGACGCCGGGCAGCGGGGAATGCCGGCAGCGCGGATTGCGATTGATGAGCGCCAGAAAGCGCGCCGATAATGCTGCGTCGGGCAGTGACTGGTCTTACCATCACTGCAGCCTGTTCGTGGTGAAGAACGTCGCCGCGGCCAACGAGTACTTCGTTAAGAACGCCGAACGCGACCGGGGACTGGCGCTGCGGGGCGTGACGGGCCTGCTGCGAACCTACTTCCAGTTTGGCGACACCCTTTGAGTGCTGGAGGCCAAAAAGAGTATCCCGGATGTGTGCAAGAAAGCGCGACGACAACCCGTGGAGCACCAACGGCAGCAACCCGCAAGAACTGGCCGTGGGGCAACTTCTCGAAAACAAACGCTCACGTCGTTTGCGGCACACGTGCTGGTGGACCAGGCGTAGGGGAGTCCTGGCCCTCGAGCGCGGCGGCGCGAGCCGCGGCCAAAGAGGAACGGTCACCATCCTGCGGAAGGCTCGTCGGAGTTCAACTCGCCGCACCACAGCGGCTACAGTTTGGTGGCCGTGCTGCTTCTGGCCGGAGTTCTGCGTGCTGACCCTGCCATCAAGCGGGCCTGGCCCAGATGGCGGTGGACCAGTACCTTGTGGACATCGCGTTGGAAAGCGTCCGCGTGCGCGGCGGCTCCTACTTCCGCGGTTACACCGTAGGCCTTGGACGCGCCCGGACGGGCGGCGTACGAGTTGGCCATTTTTCTTCGGCAACGGACGCGCCTCGACCGGCTCGAACAGGGCCACTGGATCACCGCGACCCACCGCCCCCCCCCCCCGCAGGTCGTGGTGGATTTGGGCACGCGGGCGGAGGAGAAAGGCGAGTACGTGCAGTCCGCCGAGCCGGTTCGGGCGCGAGGGCTTCAAAACTTTTATTACTACATGCAGCCTGGCTTCAGCCTCGCCTCGATGCAGAACCGGGTCAAGCATCAGGACGACGCGACCCTCGCCGTCGCATGCCAACCAGGTGGGAGTTCACGACCGGACGATCCCAAGAAGATCCTGGGGCCTACAAAAAGATCATGAAGAACTCGACTCGCCGCACACGGCCAATATGTGCAGCATAAAAACGTGCTGTTCTTCGCCGGGGACTTCATGACTACAACAAGAACCTGGGCCACCACGAGACCGAGAAGGAGACGAAAAGGCGCCGCGACTTACCGCGCCCCCACATGGGCAGGTGACGCCTATGTCGGCATCACGCACCATCCCGATGCGAACGGCGGCATTCTGGAGGTGCGTCCGGGCAAGGATCATGTCCCGAACGTTTCAAGGACGCGCGATCCATGCCCTCGTCCTGCGCCGATTGGGGCAAGCGCACCGCCTACACGAGCACGACCGGCGACGCGATCCGCTACGACAACGGCGCAGCCATCATCAACGGCAAAGCGTTCTCGGTCAAGGACTGTCTGGCGCTACGCGGGGACGGTACATGGACTCGCCGTGGAACAGCGGCGTGACGCGCATCACCTTCAAGAACAGGGTGGAGCGTGACGGCTCGACCACGCGACCCCGACAACCCGTGCGCACCCGGGCGAGCAGCGCCCAACCCGCGGCGGCTTCCTCGCTGCAACCGCCCGGGAGAAAGATAAATCATGGATGCGTTTGACGTTCTCGTGGTCGGGGCGGCCGGCAGGCGTGGGCGTGCGGCAGGAGCGAATGGGCGCTGCCTGGCCATCGAGCGCCACGACGTTCTGGGCGGCATGGGCACGGCCGGGCTGGTCAACATCTTCTGCAACGCCCACTTCGACGGGCACCCCCGCCTCCCTCATCGGCGGCGTCTTCGGCGAAGTGCGCCGGCGCCTGATCGCGCGCGGGCGCCTGTTCGCCCCGCTCGCCCTGCAACAAGGGCGAGCCGGCATTTCGTCGCTGCGACGAGGAAAGCATGGCGATGTGCCGACGGGCTACGGCGTCCGCGTCCTGTTCAACACGCGCATCGGTGCGACGCCGTTCACAAAGGATCGTCCCGGCGACGTTCACGCTGGCGGACGGGCAGACCCTGCGCGCCCGCTGTGTCGTGGACGCGACCGGCGACGCCCAGATCGCCGCCGAGGCGGGCGTGCCCTTCGCCTTCGGCCGCGCCGACGACCGCGCGGTGATGCCGCTGACCTACTGCTTCCTGGCCGGGCCCGTGGACGTGGAAACCGTGCGGCGCGAAATCCCCAACGGCGTCCGCCACGACGAGAACACCGGCGTTGATTACGTGTACCGCGGGCGGGGCGTTCTGCACGGCCCGGATCCGAGAAGGCCAAAGCGCGCGGCGAGTGGGACATCCGCGCGACAACGGCGCCATCTTCAGCGTCCCGGGCCGCGTCGAGATCGTGTCGGTCAACCTGACGCGCACGTGTTCCGTGGACGACCCGACCGACCCGGCTCAGGCCGCCCGCGCCGACGAAGAGGGCCGGGCGCAGGTGGCGCAGTGCCTGCGCTTTTTCCGCGCCTACCTGCCGGGCTTCGAGCGGGCGATTTCCGGTGGCGATGGCCCGGCAGATCGGCGTGCGGGAAAGCCGCTGATCGAGGGGGCTACGAAGACGACGGGCGAGGACGCGGTCACGTGCCGGCAGTTCGAGGACGTGATCGCCCAGTGCTGCTACGGCCTGGACGAGCACAAGCCCGGTCGTGCAGACGTGGGCGATGGACCACCGCTTCGCCGAGGAGACCGCGCGACATCCCGCTGCGCTGCCTCGTGCCGCGCGCGCCAGGCCGGCCAATCGTCGTCGCGGGCCGCGCCATCTCGGCCGAGCGGGCGGCGATGTCCTCGTTCCGCGTGCAGCCGTTCCTGCATGGCGCTGGGCGAGGCGCGGCCGGCGTGACGGCGGCGCTGGCCGCGCAGCGAAACGATTGTTCCGTCCGCGGCGTTGCCGTTTCCGACGTGCAGGCGCGCCTGCGCGCAACTGGCGGCATTCTAGGAGTTTGTCGGAATAATACCTGCCAGCACCGGTTCTGATTCAACTAAACAAGCATAGAGATAGGGTGAGATAGGGTACACTGATGGCATGAGCAAAACCTTCCGTCCCTTTGGCATCAACCAACCTTCTTCTGCCGCCGGACCTGCGCGACTGGCTGCCCGAGGAGCACCTGGCCCGCTTCGTTCTGGAGATGGTGCCGGAGATTTGGACCTGTCCTCTATCTGGCCGACTATAGGAAAAAGGCGACGGTCGCGGCCGCCGTATCATCCCCAGATGATGGTGGGTCTGCTCTTGTATGCCTACTGCATGGGAATACCCTCTTGCCGAAAGATAGAAGCCGCCACCTACACCGATGTGGCCTTTCGCGTGCTTGCGGGCAATCAGCACCCCGACCACGACAGCATCGCCACGTTCCAAGCGGCACCTGTGGGCGCTTTCTTCTGTCTTTGTCCAGGTACTGCGACTGTGCGAGCGGGCAGGATTGGTCTTCTGGGGCACGTTGGATGGGACGAAGGTGCTGGCCAACGCTCGAAACAAAAGGCGATGAGCTACGGCAGGATGTGCGAAGCCCAGCAGAGGCTGGAGGCAGAAGTCGCCGCCCTTCTTGAGCAGGCTCAGCAGACCGATGCCGCCGAGGACGAGCAGTTTGGCAAGGCTGCCGGGGCGAGCAACTGCCAGCGGAGTTGGCACGACGCGAGAGTCGCCTGCAGAAGATCCGGGAGGCGAAGGCGTTTGTGGAGCAGGAGCAGGAGCCAAAGCCGAGCAGGCAGCCGAGGCAGTGCGCAAGAAGATCGAAGAGAGAAAGCGCCAGGAAGAGGAGACAGCAGGAAGGCCAAAGGACCGACGCCGAAGGTG
Source organism: Armatimonadaceae bacterium (assembly GCA_030446525.1). The sequence goes on along the minus strand of JAUJNC010000140.1, from coordinate 10,800 downwards.
CCCGATCCGGAAACCGCCGTTTCCCGAGGCGAAGGCCCAGAGGAACTACCGACCCGCAGTCCCGGATCGCGAGGGACGGAGCGAGCAAGGCTTCGTGCGGCGTACAATGCTCAGGCGGCGGTCGATGGGCAGGCGCAGATCATCACGGCGGCGCAGGTGACACAAGAGGCCAACGACAAGCAGCAGTTGGCCGCGATATTAGTTTCGGTCAAGGAGAATGTGGGGGCGCTTTCCTGAGAAGGGCAGCGCGGATTCGGGCTTTTCTTCAGCATGGTGCAGCTAAGTGCGCGCATGGCCGGGGTGGATCTGTATGTGGCGCCGGGCAGGAGGCGACGCTTGCCAATGAAGTAGCGCTCGAGACAGCGCTGCTTGGGTGAAAGGGTGGCTGGCTCGGAGGCGAGTCTGGTAGAACAGATGCGAGCGAAACTCGCCAGAGGCAGGCCGTGCCATTTACAGGATGCGCAAAGCGATCGTGGAGCCGGTGTTCGGCCAGATCAAAGAGGTGCGCGGCTTTCGCCGGTTCTGGTTGCGCGGTTCTGGTGCGGTGTCTTGTGAGTGGGAGAGTCGATCTGCCTTTCGCACAATCTGCTCAAGCTGTTTCGCTCTCCGGGGCATTGACAAGTCCAAACAGGCACTTTGGAGCCGATTCGGGCGTGGACCAAAGGGGCTTTTTCGCGCCCCTGGCTATGCCCGCATCCACCCTGCGCTTCTGGTTTTGTGCCTCCTCTGGCGCTTCGCAGCCAGTACCTGTGCTGCTTTTCGATTTTCGCGCCCTGCGCAGTGTCCCAGCTTCGTCTGCTGGAAGCACCAGCCACGCTTTAAGCCGACAGACTCCTACACCCCGCTGCTGGGGACGAAGCTCAGCGCGTGGCTCCAGCCGAAGCCGGAAGGGCTGAGGCCCGGGTTGCAGATCTTGTTGTCCGGAAGGTTCAGCAGGAAGACCTCGTTGTTCTTGACATAGGGCAAGGATTTTGTAGGACCACAAGCCGATGGATTCGCCGCCGCGCGTGGGCAGCGTCTCGTCGTAGTCCTGGGCGTACATCGCGACGCCCAGGCCCATCTGCTTGCTGTTGGACAGGCAGGCGACCATGCGCGCCTTCTCCCGAGCCTGGGCGAAGACGGGGAACAGGATAGCGGCCAGGATAGCGATTATCGCTATCACGACGAGCAGCTCGATCAGCGTAAAGCCGAACCGAGGAGAAGAATGGTTGCGAAGCATGATTTTCACCTTCCTTGGTGCGATTGATGGGCCGTTGCGCTAACGGCGGCCCGCTTCAGATTGGTTTTTGGACGCTTCCTCCACCTGCCATAGGGGCGGGAGGCGGCGTCTCAGGGTCAAGACATCAGTAGATGTTCCAGAGCACGTACTCGATGTCATAGTATTGGTGGTTGGGCGAACCCTCGGCGCGCAGCGTGGCGCCGTCCTCGGTGGCGGCCGACTGCATGGCCTGCGCGGTAGGCAGCGACTTGGCATGGCCGTCCAGAAGGCGAAGTTGGCCCGGCCCTTGGTCGGAAGCTGGAAGCCGCCCTGCGCCGGCTGTGTCTGTTCGGTGTGGTGGCGGAACTGCGGATACAGCCCCGGCTGGCTGACCCTGCCGGCCACGGGCTTTCGCGGGTCCGAGGCGTACATGACCCAGCCCGAAGCCGCACTGCTGGTGCCGGGAAAGCCGGTGTCGCCGATGATATGGTGGCCACGGGAAAGCCTAATCCTTCCACAGAACCGACATTCTGCCAAACTCCTGCTTTTGCCAACGATGGCAACAGTTTACCACGAGTTTGCTAACAATGGCAAGCGTTCCAGCGCACTGCCGTGACTTTTTTTTTCCTGACGCTGCCGCCAACACGCCTCGTCGCAGCTATTGCGCTTTCCTACTCTTACTCCTGCCCCTATGCCGTCGCTTGGTCATCGGCGCGCAGATAAAGCACCCAGTCCTGCTGGTCTGGCAGCGTAAAGGATCGAACACCGCCGCCCTCGACAGCGCCCAGAGCTGCATCCTCTCCGGTGCGTGGATCGAAGCGCCGTGTCTGATAGCTGCCCGGAGCCAGGTCAAGGGAGAACTTCCCGCCGATGGCGGCATAGACCACGTACTGACGGCGCGGTTCGGCAAGAACGTACACACGCTCCCCGGCCGTTGCCAGCTTATTGTGGCTCGACATCTTCCAGTACTCAACTCCCTTGGTGGTGAAGAACTCCACCAGATGCTGGATGTCCCGGTACTCGGCGGGGTCCTTCCAATGGCCGGTCTTGTAGGGGCGGCCCGCGTCCGGGTAATCGTATTTGTCGCCTGCCGAGCCGTACCCGCCCGCCGCGTAGATGCCCCAGAGGATGCGCCGGTGCTTGTCACGGCTCAGCCGCACCCCGTTGCCGTCCTTGTCCTTGCCCGCGCTCTTGTCCTCCGGCTCGCCGATATAGCCGTACTCATCGTTGACGACCGGCATGTTGTGGCCCAGGTTGTAGACGATGCCTGCATTGCCCCAGTCGTCGCCGTAGCGCATGCGCGCCTGCGTGGGCGCACCTTTATACTTGAGTTCGTCGTCCTGGGTGACCGGCTGGCCGTTGCGCACACCCAGCTGGATGATGGCGTGTGACATCCAGGTCTCATCGAAGAACTGGAAATCGATGCGCGTCTGCTGGTGGACGGAAAGGGCGCGCGGGGCGTTTGCTTCTCGGCTCCACGGGTCCTCGGCGCGGACGAGGCGGCCCATACGGTTCCAGTAGGCGCGCGGCTTGGGCCGGTAGTTCCACTCGTTGACCAGCGTCCAGGCAACGTTGGGGTACGCGGCGTAACGGGCGAGGATATAGCGAAGGTAGTCCTCGTCTTCAGCCTCCGTCTCCTGGAACGAGCCGGAGCTAAAGACGAGCAGATCCGCCACGATCCCCTGTGCGCCCATATAGCGCACGACCTGATCCAGCTTGCGCAGCCGCTCCAGGGTGACGCCTTCTTTGCCATCTCGGGGGCCATGGAAGCGGATCTTGTTCATGCCCCGGCTCTTGGTTCCGTCGATGGTCTGCTTCCAGTCCTTCTCCCCCCGATCCAGCAGGCCATAGTAGGTGTTGCCGCACAGGAAGTAGCGCGTGCCGTCGTCCCAGGCGAAATGGTAGCGGTACGTCTCGTCACGGCGCAGGAAGCCGTGGCTGCCCGAACGCGGCGCCGTGCAGCGGAAGCTGCCGCTTTTGCCGCCCAGGCCGGCATCGGCCGACCGGGTGGTGTAGGTCCACTGCCCCTCTGCCGTCGGCGTGAAGCGGATCTTGAACTCCTTGCCCCCGTCCCAGAAGCCGCGAACGGTCTTCTTCCTGCCGCCCGGCCCGGTAAAGGTCGCGGTGCCGCCGGGTCCGTCAAAAGGGCCGGCGTAGCTGCCGTCGGCGCGCAGCGTGATCTCGTGGACCGACCATTTGGGGACCGAGGGCTGCTGCGCGGCCGCTTCGGCACCGCTGATCAGCCCGAAAGCAATACCCAGCGCCAGTCCGGTTGCGAACGCCGGAACACGGTATCTCAATTCGTACCTCCGGAGCAAACGGGATCAGTAGATGTTCCATAGAACGTACTCGATGTCGTTATTCTGGTGGTTGGGCGGGTCCTCGGCGCGCAGCGGCCGACCGTCTTCCTGGGCAGCGGACGTCAACGCCTGGGCGGTGGACAGCGACTTGGCATGGCCGTCCAGGAAGCAGAAGTTGGCCCGTCCCTTGGTCGGCAGGGCGAAGCCGCCCGTGGCCGGCTGTGTCTGCTCCGTGTGATGGCGGAACTGCGGATACAGCCCCGGCTGGCTGACCGTGCCGGCCACGGGCTTGCGCGGATCGGCGGCGTACATGGTCCAGCCCGCGGCAGCGCTGCTCGTGCCGGCGAAGCCGGTGTCGCCGATGATGATGGTTTCCGCCGGCTTGACGATGGCGGCAAGAGAGTAGCCCGGCGCGACGGCGGTCACCGTGGACGCGGATCCCGGCGGGGCGTTCTGCGCCAGCGCATTGTTCCAGCCGTAGCCGCCCCGGTCGTTGGTGCCCAGGCCCTGGGCGTGACCGTGGCTCTCCAGGGGCTGGACGAGAGGTTCGGGCAGGTGAAGACCTGCTCGTTCTTGACGTAGGGGAAGATCTGCCATTGCCAGCGGCCGCGGTTCGCGGCGTTATCGCCGCGCACGGGCAGGGTCTCGTCATAGTCCTGTGCGTACCGCATCACGCCCAGGGCGAGCCTGCTTGGTGTTGGACAGGCAGGCGATCTGCCGCGCCTTCTCCCGTGCCTGTGCGAAGACGGGAAAAAGGATGGCGGCGAGGATCGCTATGATGGCGATCACGACGAAAGCAGGCCTCGATCAGGTGAAGGCCATACGTCCGCAAGCGGCTGTGGAAGGCCAGAGCCAGATATGTTGTTCGAATTCCGCATAGGATGCTCCTTTGCTGACAAGAGAAACGCGCCCCGAAGCGCGACGCGATCGGTACCCGAGATCCGGTAATAAGACACTGGCAGGATAGTCCGCGGCGGCTCTCCTGCTCTGCGAGTACGAGCACTCCCAGCCGGTCTGTCCGCAGCGCGAGCGCCAGGACTATCCGGCTTTTCACGGGACCACTGGGAGGAGGGACGACGAGCTCCACGGGGATGATTCGTCTCTCCCAGGGAACCTTGTGACCGCCCAGAGACGGAAGCAACGCTTCGACCAGCATTTCCCCGACCTGCTCGCAGGCAACGCGCGCATCGTCGTCAGCGGCGGCGAAACCAGGGCGGCCAGCGAATATCGTCGAAGCCGACCACCGACAGGTCCTGCGGGACGCGCCGGCCGACAGTGCGCAGGCCTGCAACACCCCGATCGCCAGGAGGTCTGTCTCGCAGACGATCGCCGTGATGTCCTGCACGCGCTGGAACAGGTCGAGGACGCTCTCGCCCGTCCTCCATACGGGCCTCGGCGCCATTGCTATCCAGGAATCCTCGGCGCGCAACCCCGCCGTCTCCGTGGCCAGCCCGATAGCCGGTCAGCCGCTCGTCATGCAGCCGTCCCTGCCATCCCAGATAAGCGATGCGCGCGCGTGCCCCAGACCGATCAGGGTGGGCCGTCGCCGTGCGCAGGCCGCTTTCTCCGTCGATGCTGACCACCGCGCGCCATGGCGCGCGGCGGCGGCTGGTCAAGATAGAGAGCGGCAGATGCTCCTCCTGCGCCACACCGCTCAAGGTCCGCTTCAGACAGGCGGCTGCCGCAGAGGATAACGCCATCGACCCGCTTGGCGGTAAACAAGTCCAGATATTCCAGCTCCACCGTGATCGTTGTTGGTGTTGCACAGGATCAGGGTATAGCCATGATGGCGCGCCGCCTTCTCGGCGCCAAGAACGACGGCAGGAAAGAAGGATTGGAGATCTGCGGCACCACGAGACCGAGTGAAGCGACCGGCCTGTTCTGAGGCTGCGGGCCGAGATGTTGGGCCGATAGCCGAGTTTCTCGATAGCGCCTGCACCTGCCGGCGCGTGTCCGATCGATCTCCTTGGCATTGTTGATCACGCGCGAGACCGTCCGGATGGAAACATCGGCCTCTTGGGCACATCGCTAGAGTTGCTGGCATTGCTTCTCAGAGCTCTGACCATGACCACGTCGCTTGGCTGTTTTTGCGCCAACGATTGTAGCAGCATACCATGTATATGCTAACGATGGCAAGAGTCAGCAAATGTTTTCACTAACTTTTTTGGTGAACGCCGGGGGTTTTCTGGTCATTGGCTCTCTGAGAGACATCACTTAAACCTCGTACAAAGGAGATCATACCCATGCTTCTCCAGTAGCGAGCAGGCAAAGCGCGATGTCGTCAAATGCGTCTCGAACGTTGCCGCTAACTCGGACAGTTTCGGCCGAGAGTGGTTGTGGCTAACCGCCTCCCGAGCGGCTTTCCAGACATGTTCCTGAGGGTTCAACTCCGGTGAACCGGGTGGCAACCACAAGATCTCCAGACGCGGATTGGCTTTTTGTATCTCTCGGATCGGCGCACCACGGTGCCAGGGAGCCCGATCCCATAACAGCAATATCGGGCAAGCCGGGTACGCCAGAAGTACCCGATTCAGAAACAGCGCCGACACTTGGGCATTCATCCACTCCGAGCGCAGGACGACTTCCTCGCCCGTGTGCAGGTTGAGCGCCCCATAGAAATGGGTGTTGTCGCGTCCCGGATCGGCTTTGACAACGGGCGTCTGTCCGATCGGTGCCCACACCCGCATTACGGAGGCTTGCAGATACACAGACGCCTCGTCGCCCGCCAGTACGAGTGTGTCGGGTGCATTCTGGGCCGTGTCTACGAGTTTTTTTCGAGCAGTTCCTCAAACGCCATGACCTTGCTGTCGGTGCGCGACTTGTACTGCTTGGCGGGACGTTGATAACTCAAGTCACACTTGGCCAGCAGGCTGCGATAGGAGGTCGGACTCTGGTAAGTCAGGCCGTAGTCACGTTCCACCAGTTGGGCCAGATCCACCACTGTCCAGAACTGTCCGTCACCGACACAAGTGTGGCGTCCCAGCAGTTGGGCGGGCGTGTAGCGGTGCAGTTGATTCTGCAGGCACTCGACCTGCTCGGGCTTTAACTTGGCGCGGTTGCCGCCCTGACGATGATCCAGTAGAGCCGTGAGCCCGCGTTCTTGGTAGGCACGGCTCCACTGCATCAAGCTGGTGCGACTGCAACCGCAGATGTCGAGGATTTGAGTGACACGATAGCCCAGGCCGTAGAGACGCACGGCCTGGTAACGGGTCTTGGTATCGGCATCATGACTGTGTAAGTAGGCGGCCTGTAATTCGTTGGCTGCCGGTTGGCTTAGGTGGAAGCGACGAGGTCTCATGCCACCTATTTTATCCGACTTTTAATTGGCTCGTCTATAAGAGACGGTTTGAAAAGTGTTAGCGGCCGGACAGAGCATGGGATAGGCTGTGGTTATGGCTACCTCAACTTACCCGACCGATCTGACCGACCGCCAATGGCAGTGTAGCAAAGACCGGATCCCGCTGGCAAAGAAAGGCGGCAGACCGCGGTGCATCGACATGCGCCAAGTCGTCAACGCTCTGCTCTACCTGCTCGTGGGCGGCATCCCGTGGCGTCTTCTGCCGCGAGAGTACCCGCCCTGGCAGAGCGTCTACTATTACTTCCGCCGCTGGCGAGACGAGGGCACCTGCAAGCGCATCCATGACACGCTGCGCGCCCGGGTGCGCCAAAAAGCCGGGCGCCACAAGCATCCCACGGCAGGAGCGCTCGATAGCCAGAGCGTCAAGACTACGCAGATCGCGGGCGTGCGCGGCTACGACAGCGGCAAACAGGTCAAGGGGCGCAAGCGCCACCTCCTGGTGGACACCTTGGGCCTGGAGCTGGCGGTGGTCGTGACCGCCGCTTCGACCTCGGACGCGGCGGGGGCCCGCCTGCTGTTTGGCCGCCTCTGGGGCGCGGGCAAGAAGCTGCGCAAGATCTGGGTGGATGGTAGCTATCGCGGTCAGTTGCTGGTGTGGGTAGTGGCGCATTTCTGGTTCGTCTTGGAGCCGGTGCTGCGCACCGACGCTCAGAAGGGCTTTGCGGTGCTGCCGCACCGCTGGATTGTGGAGCGCACCTTTGCCTGGCTTTGTTGTTGTCGGCGCCTGAGCAAAGACTACGAAGTCTTGCCCCAGACGAGTGAGGCGATGATCTACCTGGCCATGATTCGCCTCATGGTCCGCAGGCTGGCAGTCAACTGACACTTTTCAAACCGTCTCTTATTCCCCCGTTGATACAATAATCGGTGTATGCCAGGTTGGGATTGGTCCCACTGTTGGGCCGGCTGCCCGTACTGGGGCAGCGCATGACCTGCGTGCTCTTGACATAACTCTGGAAGCAGTCGCCCCAGCCATAAGGCCGGGAAGGGCCGAAGGGGCCCGTGTCATGGAGCTTGAAGGCGGGGAACGTTTCGTCGTAGTCCTGTTTGTACAGCATGATGCCCGTCCCGATCTGCTTCAGGTTGGAGAGGCAGGCGGTCTGCCGGGCCTTTTCGCGCGCCTGCGCGAACACGGGAAAGAGGATAGCGGCCAGGATCGAGATGATTGCTATCACGACGAGCAGCTCGACCAGCGTGAAGGCCGGATGCCCGCTTGGGTGAGGAACGCGTCGTTGCATACACGGTCAACCTTTCTTGGGTTGGCGGTTCTTTTTGGTGGCGTCGCTTTTACTCGTTGCGGACGGCGACGGGCGGCGCGGGGGCGCGTAGCCCGCGTACAGGTTCACGTTCGCGCCGTTAAAGGTGCGCCTGGGGACTTGGGCCCGGGGCAGCTCGCGCGTGACGCCGTTGCGGGTTTCGCGGACGATGAAGGGGTAGAAGTTGTTAGCGGCGTACGAGGTTCCGGCGAACGAAACACTAAGGCCGGACTCGTGGCTGACGAACGCCGCCGTTTCGGCGGGCGGCGCGCCGGCGGGGTACAGCTGGCCGCCCAGCACCTCGGTTTTGCCACCATCGCGCGTCTCGATTGCGGTCCCGCCGCCTTCGGTTTTCAGGCCGAGGATCCACAAGATCGCCCCGTTGTTGTGCAGCTTGGTGCCGCCCCCTTCGGGGTTCAGTTGGCGCGCCCAAACGGTTTGCCCACTCTCGAGACGGCCCGTGGCCGCCACGTTTTCGAGGAACAGCGCGCCCGCGCCGGCTTGGCCGCGGAACCCGTCGCCGCCGAAGCCGCCGATGTCTCTGAGGACGAGCGTTCGGGCGGAAGCGTGCCCAGCGAACACGCCCGGCGCGGCGTTGAACCGGAACCCTTCGACGAACGTGGTGTCGGCCCCGGTCCGGTCCGCGAACCGGAAGAACGGGCGGCCGTCGGTGAACAAGTGCGTCATCGTTTTCTCGATCCGGCTGGACAGCCCAACCAGGTGCTTGATCGTGGTCGGGACGGTGAGGGTGTCGCGAATCCGGTAGGTGCCGCCAGGGAAGTACACGGTCGGGGCGCCGGAATTCAAGGCGTTCTGGATGGCGGCGGTGTCATCGCTGCCGCTGGGCACGCCGACGCTGCGCCAGTTGCCCAGGTTTTCGTCTCGGTAGCTCGGCGTTTCGCGAACCGGCAGGTTCAGCGTCCGCGGCGGCGACGTGAACAGACGGTGGACGCCGTTCGGCCCGTCTGACACCCATTCGTTGATGTGCGCGCCCGAGACGTCCACGCCGCGGCTGCGGATCGCGCGGGCGTAACTGCTCGTGACGAGGTTGCGCACCAGCATCCGCGACGCGTTGTTCGCGTTGTCCACGGCGGCAACGACGGACGCGCCGTTTGTGCCCGCAAAGTGGCTGTCCAAAAGCACGACGTGGGCGCTGTTCCGGCTGCGCAACACGGGTACAGCGTTGGTGCTGGCGAGGGCGCGGATCGACAAGGGCATGGCGTCGTTGTCCACGCCGACGGTGTTCTGGCCGGCCAGGGCGACGTTTTCCAGCACCAGACTGTACACCTCGCCTTTGGTGCGGATGCCAGTGTCGAAGCCCTCGATGCGCACGTTCTGGATCAGGCCCGGGCCGTTGTCGCGGCGCGTCATCGACAGGCCGGTGTGGCCTTGCTTGGCCGGGTCGCCCGAGCGGATCGTCACGTTGCGCAGCGCGCCGTAGTTGCTGACCTGATAATCGATGCCGATCGCGCCCGGGTTGTTCGCCCCGACATCGACCGTCAGGTTTTGGAGGTAGTTGCCGAAGGCCTGGTTGCCCCGGCCGTCTGTGTTGTCGTATTGGTTGAAGTCGTCGCCTGACGCGGTCATGATCACGGCCTGGGGGCGGGCCGGGTCGACAAACGTGCGGTCGCGCAGCTTGAGGACGACGCCGTTTTGGCTTTGGCCTTGGAACGACAGGAACCGCCCCCAGCCGCCGAAGCCCGGCGTCCCGCTCGCCGGCGCGGCGCTCGTGTCGCGCCACCAGAGCGTTTGGCGGACGTTGTACACGCCGTTCGGGAAGTACAGGATCTTGTGCTTGTTGAGGTTTTCGCGGATCGCGCGCAACAGCGCGGGCGTGTCGTCGTTGCCGTTATCGACGGGATCGGCCCCGTAGCGCGTGACGACGTTGACGACCCCGGCGTCGGGCGGGAACGTGATGTTTTCCGCTTCGGCCTGACCGACCGCCAACACGGGCAAAACAAAAACGGCGATGGCTTCAATAAAACAACGTTGTTGCATGCTCACGAACCTTATGATCGATTTACAGCGGCGCGGACGCGGTCACGGTCAGGTCGCGCAGCGTGAACGTGCTGGCGGTGTGATGGCGGCCGATCTTCGGCACGAACACCAGCTCCTGGCCCGCCTGCAGCGTGACCGCCACGCCGGCCAGATCGACGGGCTTTTTGTCGTGCTTTGCCCTCGGGTCCGTGGGGGTCGTTTTCGAAACTGTAGAACAGCGTCCCGGGCCCGGTGCGAGCAATGGCAAGCGCAGCCAACTCAGACTTCACCGCAGCCGAAACCCTCCCGATCGCATCGGGAAGGCCTCGCCAGTCTGTCCTTTCCCCGGCGCATAGGTCTGTTCCCTCGTCGGTCTGTTCCCTCGTCGGTCTCTTTTAAACCCTCACTCATCGTCAGTCGTCCTTCTCGATTCTGCGTCGCCGCTGCCCAACTCTGTATTTTACGTCGGACGTACTTGCCCCGGCTTTGCGTCGGCACGCAAAGCGCACCCCCGGGAGGCTAATTGCGTCGGAGCCAATCACAGGCTTTCACCTCACGACGTAAAGCGCACCTCCAGCGGCGCTTTACCACCAAACCGCACTCTTGCACCGGGCAGATCCCACGCCGTGGCAGTGCCTGAGGGCGCTGCCCGAGGGCGGTGCCTGAGTAGAGTACCCGCCTTCGCCCCCGTCAAGAGCCTGCCTGAGACAAGTG
>JAUJNC010000139.1 GCA_030446525.1 Armatimonadaceae bacterium | reverse complement strand
CTGGACGGGGGCATCGTGCTGGCGGACCTGGGAAAGACGCCAAGGAACTAGAGCCTTTGCTCTGGGACGAGTTGGGCCTGCTGCTGGTGAGGCCTGCCCATGCCCCCAAAGAACAGCGGGCGCTCGTCAGCCGTGTGCGCGAGCGCATCGAGACCGTGTTCTCGGGCCTGTGGGGCCGGTTCGTGGACCGGGTGTTCTCGCGCTCCTGGCACGGTCTGTGGAACACGATCAAGCTCAAGATGCTGCATTACAACCTGTGCCAAGCCGGTATTCTACCGGCCTGACCAACTCATGACTCGGGTTTCGTAAAGGCCGCGGCGTATCTTCGTCAAAGAGGATCTTCACCGGGTCGGCAGACCCTCAAGAAGCTTCTCACCCGCTATGCGTATGGCCTCAACGGCTTGCCCGTGCGTGACGGTGGGGAAGCTGTCGAGGAAAGCGTCCAGATTCTCCCCTTCCGCGAGATACTCCCACAGGTCTTGCACGGGAACCCGGGTTCCCGCAAAGCAGGGAATGCCACTCCGGCGCTCCGGATCGATGGAGATGATGCCGGCGCGCGGGTCCGTCGAGGGAACCAGTTCGGTATCCGTCTCCTCCGCAGGGGCAAGCAGCGCTTCTTTCGGTTGTATTTGCGGCATGGTGTTTCTCCCCGGGTGCGGCGCCCCGGTACTTCCCTCGCTTTGCTTTCTCGTTAGAGTTAAAGACATTATAGACACACTTCCGTCGCATAGTCAAAGTCCGGTCGCCCGCGCCGATGTGCCTGGGCGCCCGGGCGGGCGGCTGACCAGGCGCCGAAGCCTCTTGACCTTGACGCTGGCGTTCGTCCATAATAGTCCCAACCGCGCCGCCGTTCCCAGGGGTTCGGTGGGGCGGACACGAGAGGAGCAGGACGATGTCAAACGCGAGCGGGCTGCCGACGGCGACGCTGGGTCGCACGGGGCCGACGGTCACGAAGCTGGGCTACGGCGCCATGGAGGTGCGCGGCACGCGCATCTGGGGCGGCCGGCCGGTCACGGACGAGGAGGCGCAGACGATCCTGAACGCCGTGGTGGACTCGGGGATCAACTTCATCGATACGGCCAACGACTACGGGCGCAGCGAGGAGTTCATCGGCCGCTTCCTGGCGCACCGGCGCTCCGATTTTTACCTGGCGACCATGTGCGGCTGCAAGGTGACGTACCGGGACGAGAAGACCGACGACACGCCGCACGAGTGGACGCGCGAGAACCTGTTCCGCGGCCTGCACCAGTCTCTGGAGCGGATGAAGACGGACTACGTGGACGTGATGCAGCTCCACAACCCGAGCGTGGAGCAGTGCGAACAGGGCGACCTGGTGCCGGCCCTCCAGGAGATGAAGCAGCAGGGCAAGGTGCGCTGGATCGGCTGCTCCTCGACCGTACCCCACCTGGAGGTGTACATCGGCTGGGACGTCTTCGACGTGTTCCAGATCCCTTACTCGGCCCTGGAGCGCACGCACGAGGCGATCATCGGGACGGCGGCGGACGCCGGGGCGGGCGTGATCGTGCGCGGCGGCGTGGCGCGCGGCGAGCCGGGGAGCGGCCGGGGCAACAAGGAGAAGTGGGCGCTGTGGGAGGCGGCCCGGCTCGACGAGCTGCTGGAGCCGGGCGAGGGCCGGACGCAGTTCCTGCTGCGTTTCACCAACACCCACCCCGGCATGAGCACCAACATCGTCGGCACCAAGAGCCCCGAGCACCTGCGCGAAAACGTCGAAGCGGCCAGGCGCGGCCCCCTGCCCGCCGACACCTACGCCGAAGCGAAGCGGCGCCTCGATGAGGCGGCGCAGGCCGCGGCGGGAACCCCCTCGTGAGCAGGACGCCGGGCCTCGCCGGTGCGGAGGGCGCTTTCCTCCGTTTCGCCGAAACCGCGGAGCGCATCGGCGCGACCACGAAGCGCCTGGAGAAGGCGGCCCTGCTCGGTGACTACCTCACGTCGCTCGGGGACGACGACCTGCTGCACGCGGCCCGCTACTTCGCCGGCTACGCCTTCCCGCTGCGCGACCAGCGTACCGTCAACGTGGGCGGGGCCGCCCTGCTCGCCGCGATCCTGTCGGCGACCGGCGCGGACGAGCCCGCGCTGCGGGCGCGGCTGGTCGCGCTCGGGGACGCCGGCGATGTGGCCGCGGAGGCGTTCGCCGGCGCCCCCGACACGCCGGCGCTGACACTCGCCGGCGTGGCCGCCTTTTTGGAAACGCTGGCCGCGACGGCCGGGACCAAACGCAAGGTCGAGCAGGTCACCGACGTTCTGCGCCGCGCGACCGCGCTGGAGGCGAAGTACCTGGTCAAGATGCTCGCGGGCGACCTGCGCATCGGGCTCAAGGAAGGCGCGGTCGAGGACGGGATCGCGCGCCTGGCCGGGGTCGACGTGGGCCGCGTGCAGTGGACCAACATGCTGACCGGCGACATCGGCGAAACGGCCCTGCTGGCGCGGCACGGCCGCCTGGACACGGCGCGCATGCGGCTGTTCCACCCGATCAAGTTCATGCTGGCCACGGCGGCCGAACACCTGACCGAGGTGGCCAAGCAGATGCCCCAGGGTTTCGCCGTCGAGGACAAGTTCGACGGCATCCGCGCCCAGGCGCACGTGGCCCCCGCCGCCCCCGGCGACGACGCGCTCCACGGCGTCGTCCACGCCCGGAGGCGGGTGGCGCTTTTCTCGCGCACGCTCGACGAGATCACCCCGAGCTTTGCCGATCTCGTGCCCGCGCTCGCGGCGCTCCTGCCCGCGCGTGCGGACGACGAGACAAACGGCTTGCTCCTGGACGGGGAGATCGTGCCGGTCCAGGGCGAGCGCGTCCTGCCTTTCCAGGCGCTGCAAAAGCGGCTGGGGCGCAAAACCCTGCCCGCGGAGCTTCTCGCACAGGTGCCGGTCGCCTTCGTGGCCTACGACGTGCTCTACGCCGGCGGGCGCGTGCTCCTCGAGGACCCTTTCGACCGGCGCCGGGCCGTCCTCGAGTCGCTCGCCGCGGACGGGCAGGCGGTGCGGCGGGCGGCCTCCGAGCGGTTCTCCGGGATCGCGGGGCTCGACGACGCGTTCGGAGCCGCGCGGGCCCGGGGCAACGAGGGGCTGATGGTCAAAGACCCGCGCTCGCCGTACAAACCCGGCCGGCGCGGGCGCGAGCAACTCAAGATCAAGCGGGCGCTGAAGCACGCTCGACGTGGTCGTGACCGCCGCCCAGGTGGGCGAGGGGCGGCGCAGCCGCTTCCTGTCCGACTACACCTTCGCCGTGCGCGCGGAGAGACCGACCCGACCCTGCTCAACGTCGGCAAGGCGTATTCCGGGCTCACCGACGCGGAGATCACCGAGCTATCCGGATGGTTTGTGGCCCACACGCTGCAGGAGTTCGCGCACGGCAAGGTGCGTCTGGTCGAGCCGCGCATCGTTTTGGAGGTGACGTTCGACCGCGTGCAGCCCTCGACGCGGCACAAGAGCGGTTACGCGCTGCGCTTCCCCCGCATCCTGCGCGTGCGTCACGATAAACCGGTCGACGAGATAGACACCCTGGAGACGGTGCGCCGGCTGGCCCAGGGCGGAAGAACCCGCGGCGGAGGACACGACGGGACCGGCGTCCTCGCGGGGCCCGGCGGCATGACCGAAGCGGACCAGGGGCATAGGTGAGTATCGTGATGACGAGCAGCGCGCGCACGATCCTCGCTACGGCGGCGAATGACGTAAGGTCCGACATGTTGCTCCTTCTTTCTGTTTCGTTCACAACCCGGACACTGTGGTGTAACGGGGGCGCCCCGGCCCCGGTTACAGCGCGGCGTTTCTCTCATGTTCGGGATTTTACACCCCGGCCGTGAGCAAAACGTGAACAAGAAGCGTAAAGAAAGATGCTTTTTTGCTACCTTCGCGGGTTCGCCTCCGCCACCAGCCAGTTAAAAAAAGACTGGAACGGGGGGTACGTCGCGGTGCACTCCTCGGGGTGGAACTGCACCCCCAGGATCGGCCTGCCGTCCGCGGATTCCCGAGCCCCTCGACCACGCCGTCGCGGGCGCGGCAGTTGACGCGCAGCCCGTTCCCCGGTGTCTTTCGGGGCCTGGTGGTGCCGAGTTTGTTGACGGCCAGCCGGGTGGTTCGCAGCACGCGCGCCAGGAGCGAGATCTTCCTCGATCTCGATGGTGTGCATCAGCACAGGATCGATGCCCTGCAGTAGTGCTTCACCGCGGCCGGGACCTGACTGGGTATGTCCTGCACGAGGGTCCCCCCCAGGGCCACGTTCAGCACCTGCAGGCCGCGGCGATGCCCAGAATCGGCAGGTTTCGCCCCAGCGCGAGCCGGGTGACCTCGAACTCCATCTCGTCCCGGACCGGGTCCTGGTACTTGCTCATGAAGTGCGGCTCCTCGCCGTAGGCAAGCGAGGACGATGTCCCCGCCGCCGGTCAGCACCACCCCGTCCGCCGCCTGCACGATAGCACCCAGAGCCTCCTTCTCCGCGAAACGCGGCACGATGACCGGCGCTCCTCCCGCCCGCACGAGGGAGTGGATGTAGTCCAGGTTACACCCGGACGTGATCGATTGAACCTCCCCGCGCTGGGTGGCCTGGTTCTGCTTGCCGGCGGTGACGATGATAAGCGGCTTGCCCATCCTGGATCCTTTTCGGGGAGCCCGGGGTTGTTCTGCCCCCGGGCCATTTACTCTCTACTCTGCTTAACAGTGTACCTCGATCCTGCGTCACTTCCCTCCGGATGACCCCCTGTTCGATCAAGCGCTCGATCATCTCGTCGGCGGCCGGCGGCCCGGGTAGTACATGGCTTTCCGGGAGTGGTAGAAGTGCGTCCCCTCCCCGATCACGGCCAGATGCTCGGCCAGGATCGCCTCCTCGTCCGGCAGCGGGACCGGGTCGAGCGCCGCGGCGCACTGGACGTACTCGTCGAAGACGTCCCAGTACGCCGCGCCAGCTTGGCGTAGGCCGGGTGAGGAGATACGGGTCGGGATAGCGCCGCGCCAGGTCGAGCACCCAATCCGCCTGGCACACGCGCTTTTCGATCATGGCGTTTAGCACCACGAGGTCAGGCGCTGGGCGCCCGAAAGGCCAGGCTCCGCCTGGCACTCGTCAGCATCTCCCCCAGGATCTCCCCCACCGGTTTCGCGGCGCCTTCCAGCAGAAGGTCGCCTGCAGCCCGTGGCGCGCGGCGGCCAGCGGTTGGTCAAAGCATCCCGGTACTCGTCGGGGAGGAGTCGGTCCGTCTCCGCGCGCGTGCCGCGGTGGTGCACGTAGGCGGCGACGAAGGTGGCGAGGCTCCGGCCAGCAGGCGGCGCGAGGAGGCGCAGTCGGTGATCCGCACCTCCAGGGTCAGGGCGCCGGCGAGCTTGGGGCTGGGCATCGCCGCCCCACGTGTTCTGGGCCAGCCCCGGATCGCGCGCCGAAACCGGCTGCGTGCAGCCGTTCGCCTGGTGCCGGACACGGTAGCTCTTGTACTCCCCCCGCCGATTTCTGGAGACGGGCGAGTTGGCCGCCAGCGCCGCGAAGACCGGGGTGTACCGCAGCATCTGGCCTTCCAGGCGGATGCCGGCGCTCTCGTCGTGGATCGTGCCGACGTGGATGTGCGAGGCGTTGAACAGGCGCTCCAGGGATGCGCCCCCGCCGGAACAGGTCGCAGTCCCATTCCCGCACCCGTTGCGAGGCCCGGTCGGTCACCGTCTGGATCGGTCCCAGATCTGGGCGAACGACGCGTTGATACCCAGGGCGCACTCCAGGGTGTTCCAGTCGGTCTTGATGGGAAGATCCAGCTCCCGGCCCAGAACGCCGGCGAAGCCCATGATCTTCTCGGTCCCGACCAGGCGATCAGCTTATCGATGACCATGATCTCCCAATCGGTGCTGAAGGTTCGCGGATCAAACAGGTTCATGGCTATCTCCTGCCGGCGATCCCGGCCGCCGTGACGTCGAAGGTGTCGTCCATCCGCCCCCGGCGAACTCCGCCCCGCCGCGCGGGACGGCGCGCCCGCGCCGCAGAGGATACCCGTTCCAGCAGCGCTTCCCGCATTTGGCCCCCGAGGGTGAAGGTGGCGGCCGCGCCCCGAAGCAGCGTCCGGCAGCCGGGCGACCAGGGCGCAGCGCACCCCCGCCGCCCGGCGCCGCCGTGCGGCACGCCCCCACGCGCCCGCGCGCCGGCCCCGCAGACCTCGCCCGCCGTAGCGCCAGCACGTACCCCACCGATTCCTCGGGCCCCACGGGCATGGTCCCAGAACGGTTCCAGGGTGATGTGGTGCCGGCCGAGCCATGTCGCCAGGTGCGGCGGCGTTTGGGGTCGAACAGGTACATCATGTACTCGCGCCGGCCGGGATGTTCGGCGACGGCCCAGCCGCCCGTCATCCGCCAGTGCTCGTGCTCGACCCAGTCGCCGACCTGCGTGCCGCGGATCGCGGCCAGGCGCTCGCCGTCCGCGCACAGCAGGCGGCTGCCCGAGCGGCCGTCGCGCTCCGCCCCCCAGGCGGCCCGGAACCCCAGCCCGACGGCCTGCATCCCGTCGACGCGCTCCTTGGGCTTGTCGTCTTTGTCGTCGCCGTCTTTCGCCTTGCCCCAGTGGAATCGCGCTGGAGCGGGAGGAGCGGAAAGCCGTCGTAAAGGGTGTACGCGACCGAGGTCCGCAGCTTGCCCTCGTCGACCACGCCCTCCAGGATCAGGCGCGTCGCCGCGCCCTCGCGCCGCGCCCCGGCGCAGATCACCAGCCTCCTTGATCTTGTCCGACCAGTCCCACCCGGTGCGGAACCGGTCGGTGTGCCCCCCGTTGTCGAGGCGTTCTGGATCCGGTTTTCCGGGGTGCGGAAGTGATCCACCCCGCGCCCTTTCTCACGCAGCGACGCGATCCCCCCGCCGTGCGTCGCCGGGGAGATATCGACGACATACCAGTCGTTTTCGGCGCGATACCGCTCCCCCTCGGGCAAGAGCAGCTTCCGGGCGCCCGGCTCGCGGGCGGGGGAACGGACAGCATGCGGCGCTCAGCCGGTCACACGCGATCTCGAAGGTGACCGGCAGGCGCGGTCGGGAAGGGAAAAACGGGGCCGTGGCGAGCGACGCCCCCCAGCCTTCCCCTCCCGCACCCCGCGGGCCGGATCGCCATTGCCCGTTGGCCCGGACGCCGGAACTCCGGCGGCGTATCGTCCTTCCACCAGAGCACGAGAGCGCAGATGGAGCGTCGGGGGCAGCTCCCCGTAGGCCACGCCGGGAGACACGGCGAGCGGGCACAGCCAGCGCGCGGACTCGGCCGGCGTCAGCACGACGCTGTCGCCCGGATTGCCGACCTCGCGCGGGTCGGGCGCGTGGCGCCGCACGGTGAGAACCTGGTCCTTCAGCCACTCCGGCGCCCGCGTCCTCCGCGGCAGCACGCCCGCCTCCTTGAAACGGATCTCCAGCGAATCGCCCGCCGCGCCTTCGGTGATGTCGGTGATCTTTCCCAGCAAAGCGTCCATGCGTCCCACCTCACGGATTGGGCATATCCCCGGCTGCCTGTGGGGATCACTCCCCCCTGCTGTATCGACGCACGGCCCCGGGTTGTATAATAGGTGGGTGACAAACGCGCGGAGATATGGCGGTTGGGTGGCGCTCTGCCTCCTCCTCCTGCTGGCGATCCTGATCCCGTTTTCCCTCTACGAGTCGCAGATCACGGGCTTGACCCGGCGTGTGCTCGGCGCCGGCTACCCGCGGTGGGTGGTCGCCGCGGCGCTCGGCGGCCTGCTCGCGGTGGACATCGTCCTCCCCGTCCCGTCGACGCTGGTCAGCACGGCGGCGGGCGGACTTTTGGGGCTCTGGGGCGGCGCCCTCGTGTCGTGGGCCGGCATGAGCGCCGGCTGCCTCGTCGGGTACTTCCTCGGTCGGGGCGCGGGCCAGCGAGCGGCGCGGCGGCTCGTCGGGCCGCAGGAGCTGGAACGCGTGTCGCGGGCGACGGCGCGCTGGGGCGACGGCGTGATCATCGTGTTGCGCGCGGCCCCCGTCCTCGCGGAAGCCTCGGTCTTCTTCGCGGGCCTGACCCGGATGCCGCTGAGCCGGTTCCTCCTGCTCGCCCTCTCCTCCAACCTCGGCATCTCCCTGGTCTACGCCGCCATCGGCGCCTTTTCCGTCCGCGTGGAATCGTTCCTCCTCGCCTTCGCCGGCGCGATCCTGGTGCCCCTGGTGATGCTGCTGATCGTCAAGCGCCGCTACGGCGCCTAAAGCAAGGGATGCGGGGGCAGGGCAAGCCCTGTCCCCTATTCCAGGCTCTTCTGCACGGCGGCGCGCGTTTTTTCCAGGCCGGTCCGCGCGACGGTCAGGGCGTCCTGTTTCCAGTAGTCGCGGTTGAACAGCTCCAGCGACAGCGCGCCGCGGAAGCCGATCTGCCGGAGGTCGCGCAGGATCGCGGCGAGCGGCGCGGCGCCGTCGCCGGGGTACAGGCGGTCGGCGTCGGTGAGCTGCTCGCGCGGCGGGTCGGAGGGATAGTCGTTCACGTGGAACACGTGCATCGCCGCGCCCCGCAGCAGGGCCAGGCCCGTGTGCGGCGAGCCCCCCCGGCGCAGGTGGTACACGTCCGCGAGGATGCAGGCGTCCTTGTGGCCGCTTTCGATGGCGACCAGGGCGACCTCGCCCAGCCGGCTCAGCGTCTTGGAGAAGCCCCACAGCTCGACCTGCGGCGCCACGCCCATCTCGCTGCCCAGCTCCAGCAGGGCGCGGTACCGCTCGGCCGCCTTGAACAGGTCGATGCCGGTCTGCTCGGTCGCGCCCGCGGGCGGGGCCGCGATCCGCATGCCGCCGATCTGGCGGACCAGGTCCATGTCCCGCCGGGCCTGTTCCAGCCCCCTGGCCCGGCGCGCCTCGTCGTCGACGATCCACTCGGCGAACCCGATGGCGCTCTCCACCGTCAGCCCCAGGTCGCGGATGCGCTTGTCCAGATCTTTGAGCGAGCCGCCGGCCTGCCGGTAGTCCTCGATCTCCTTGATCCAGGGCTCGATCGCCTGGTAGCCGGCCTTGGCGGCGATCTCTATCTCCTCCGCCAGGGGCAGCTTTTGGCCGCGGATGGTGCTGGTGTTGAAGCAGTAGCGGAACGGCTCCGGCTCCGGACGCGGGTCAGTCCTCGGGCGCTCCGGGGCGGCGCCGGTCGCCAGGGAAGTCAGCGAAGCCAGGGCGTCGGACGCGCTCAGTCGCCGTGCGGGCTCGGCCGCGACCGCCAGGGACGTCAGCGAGGCCGCCACACCCACGATCGGGCACCCGGCCCCGAGCGCGACGCCCGTCTGCGCCAGCATTTGGCGCCGGCATAGTTGTTTTTTCATGGTCTCTCCCTGTACGGGAGTTCGGCAGCCGGGCGTGCATCTCCTTCCGTGCTTCCGTGCCGCCGAGGAATTCGGTCGGCCCTCCCCCAGGGATGGGGGAGGGCCAGGGTGAGGGCCGAAGAGTTACTTACTTGTAGCGGTTGGCGAGGTCTTCCGAGATCAGGGGCAGGTAGTTGCCCGCGCTCAGCGTGCCGTAGCGGATCGCCTTGGCGTGGCCGTCAGCGAACACCATGTTGGCGAAGCCCGATCTTTCCCCCGAGCGGCTGTGGCGGAAGTTCGGGTACTTGCAGGCCCAGGCGCCATCCGGGCAGCCCACGTTGCAGGATTTCTCGGACCAGTCCTTCTGTTTGAAGTACGCCCGGAGCAGCTGGGCAGCCTGCTCGCTTTCCTCGTTTACCTTATAGATGCCGTCGCCATACGTCGGGTGGACGCGCACCAGGTCGGTCGGCGTCCCGGTAACCTGACCTTGGGCGTTCGTTTGCTTGTTCGCCTCTGCGGCCCACAGGACCTCGGCGGGCCGCTGGATGGCCGCCAGGCTCTTGGCATGGACGAACGGGTTCACGTCCTGGCTGTTGGCCGCCCCGCCGATGTTGCCGTTGGCAGTGTAACTGATGCCGGAGCCGGCCGCCGAGTCGGACGGGCAGCGCCAGATGCCGCCGCTCTGCCCCCAGTTGATCTTACCGTCGGCATTCTGCTTGACGCCGTTCTTGATGTAGGGGTTGACCGCCTCAAACCAGGTCCCGACCGGGGCCACGTTGCCCCAGCACAGGGGGAACGTTTCGTCGTAGTCCTGCACGTACATCATCGTGCCCGTGCCGATCTGCTTGAGGTTCGACAGGCAGGAGATCGAGCGCGCCTTTTCGCGCGCCTGGGCGAAGACGGGAAAAAGGATCGCGGCCAGGATCGCTATTATCGCGATCACGACGAGCAGCTCGATCAGCGTGAAGCCCCGATCCGTTCGAGGGCGCCGGGATGAGAACGACGAGATCATTGTCTGAGCACTCCTTTCGGTGAGTGAAACCAAAAACGTTACGGAAAACGGACAATGCCCTGCTCCAGCAGGTGCAGGCCTTTGGTGGGATGGAGCGCGGGACAGACGTGCAGAACGGGCTCCTCCAACGCCTCCCCCCTCATCAGGGGCAACACAAGCCGCTCGCACATCGCCCGCGCCAGATCAAAGAAATCCAGACCGCGATACACGTGGCCTTCGCCGAACAGCAGGCGCACGTCGATATTGCTCGTGCCCGCCACCGCAACATCCGACGGGCCGTAGCCGATGCGTTGTCCCCGGCGCGCCAGCGCGATCTCGATCGCCTCCCAGGCGGCTGCCCCGGCGCCGAGGGCGATGGCGGTGGGCCGTGCGTCTTCGGGCAGGGCCATCCAGCGGGCCATGCACGCTTCGACGCCCTCGGGGTAGGCGTCGATCCGCGCCACCCAGTCTTCCCGCACCGCCTCGCCCGTCACCGACCGCATCGCCTGCCGGAAGCCCTCGATCAGTCGCGTGACGTAGACCTGTCCGCCCCCGTAACCGATATAAGCGATGCGCTCCCTGCCGCGCCCGGCGAGCAGCCGCACCACCCGCGCCATCATGGCCTCGTGATCGAACTCCACCTGCGGCCAGTGGGGGCGCCGCTCCTCGTGGTGCCCTTTGACCACGAAAGGGATCCCCAGCCGCTCCAGAAGGAGGCCCTGCTCCTCCAGCTCGGCTTCCTCGCCCCAGAGCACCGCCACGTCACAAAGGCGCGTGCGGGCAAGCTCGGACAGATGCGATAGTACCTCCCCCTGGTTCCCAAGCGGCTGTACCATGAGCTGGTAGCCGTGGGCGTACAGGAAGTCGGCCATCGCTTCGATGACGCTGCTGTACGCGGTGCGGTGCGGTTCCTTGAGACGGACATACACGAGCGCGACCGTCCGGGTTTTTCCGCTGCGCAGCGCCCGCGCCGCCGAGTGGGGCCGGTAGCCGAGCTCGCGCGCGGCGTGCCGGACGCGGCCGCGGGTTTCATCGGAGGCCCAGACGCCGGGCCGGTCGTTGAGCACGCCCGACACCAGACTCGGTGACAGGTTCAGCTTCGCGGCGATATCGCGCAGCGTCGGCGGCATACGAACGGCGTCTCCTCTGGGCACAGCGGGATCGGCGTCATCAAAAGCCCGTGCCGCTTATGCATCGTTGCATATCGTAGCACGTAATGATGCGCCACGTCAAGCTCTTTGTCTGCCGCGACCCTCGATTTTTTTCGCGCGCAGGGAAGCGGAGGGCTTCCGGGGAATATCTCAGAAACGATGTCGTGACGGAGGCTGAAGCAACGCATGTTCCGAGGGCTTGACCATCTGGCGATCGTGGTGCCGGACACCGAGGAAGCGCTCCAGGTCTGGCGGGACCGTTTCGGCTTCCCGGTCCTGTTCCGCGAGGCGGTGAATGACGGGACGATCCTCCTGACGCACCTGGACCTGGGCAACACGCACCTGCAGCTCGTGCAGCCGCTCACGGACGATCACCCGCTCCGGGAGTGGCTCGAAACCCATGGTCCGGGGCTGCACCATTTCTGTCTCGGCGTGGAGGACGTCGGCGGGGCGTTCACGGACCTGCCGTCGCTCGGGCTATCGCCCGGCGAGCCGCGGCCGCACCAGGGGACGCAGGGCAAGCGCGCCCTGTTCCTGGACCGGGCCGCGACCGGCGGCGTGCAGGTGGAGCTGACAGGCGCTTAGATGCTCCCCTGGCCGTTCTGGCGGAAGGCGAGGAGCCAGCGGGTGTCGTTGTTGCGGTGCTCGACCCGGATTCCCAGGCTCTGCCGGTTGCCCAGGTTGTAGTTCAGCGCCAGGGTCTCCAGGTCGCTGTTCTTGCTGTGACGCACGAGCTGGCTGGACGCGCTCATCGCCAGCTTGCCGCCCAGGCGGCAGGAGACGACCGGAGACAAGAACTGGTACGCGCTGCCGCGCCGCGTGCCGAAGGAGTACCGCAGGCCCAGGTTTTGGAAGGGGCCGGAGGCGGGCCAGATCAGGCCGACGCTCGTGACGTGGTCGCGATACTGCTGGAACTGCTCCGCCCGGTAGCTCAGGCGCAGGTTCAAACCGCCGGCCGTGCGTGCGGCCAGACTGTGCGTCTGGTTGCGCCGGTAGAACGACTTGTCCGGCCGGGTCGCCCGGTAGGCGACGGTCGAGACGCCGAGCTGCCGGACCGGCCCGGCCTTCCATTCGCGGCCGTAGGACAGACGGGCGCTCATCTCGCGGACGTCGGTGGACGAGACGAGGCCGTTCCGCACCACAAACCCCGGGCTCGTCTGCCCGTAACGCAGGCCGGCGCGGAAACCGCTCTTCGCGTAGCCGCCCTTCAGGTTCCAGTGCTCCCCGGTGCTCACCTTTTCGCGCTTGCCGCTGCGGCTTTTGTCCTGGGAGCGCGCGTAGCTCCAGCGGCCTTCCCAGCCGGCGCTCCGGGTTTCCCCTTGCAGCTGCCAGACGCTGTTGTCCGCCTTGGCGTCGTCACGCCGCACGTAGCCGAAGCTGAGCGAGGCTTTGGGGGAGAGCGTTTCGCGCCATTGCAGCGCCACGTCGCGCCGGGGTCCCCCGCCTGCGCTCCTCCCCCTGGGGGACTTGGTTCACTACCTGGCATGGCCTATCGGCCCACCGAGACGACCACGCATGAGGTGACCAACCAGGCGCCGCCGATCGTGCCCTACAACGTGTTCGAGGCCGACGTGTCGCCGCCGTGGAAAGAACCGTCATCCCCTTCCGACTTCTCGGTATGAGGAAGTCAGGGTCAGGTCGTCAGCATCGTTGATCAGGTCGGTGTCAAAGGTTCGTCGTGCCGACCGGTCGAACTGCGGTGGTCAGGCGGAAGCGCTGCGCAAAATGCCGGAGTTCTGCGCCCGTTGCCGTTACGACGCTCGCATCGTAGGCCAGGATCGATGAGGTTACTGGGGCACCACCACGGGTTCAGGCGGACGCCTGCGGCGTCCGCCACCTTCCCCGACTGGGCGCGGTCTGGTAAACCTGCACTTTGCCGCCTGCAATGCACACGGCCTTGATGACGCGGGTGCATTGACCTTTCGCCCACGACGGCTGTTTAACCGCTGCCGCAAAGCCGTGGGGCAAAGGCCTGGAGAGCAAACTGGAAGCGGCCCGATTGCCGCCTGTTTATCTTTACAGGTTCAGCTGCGGTAAATCGATTAATCGACACTGACAAATATACCTTTATAGTCCGCAATTCGACGCCAGGTTACGCCCCGTTTGTTCACTCCACTTCAGCCACTGATCAGGAAGTTTGTTTCCACGAAGTGGGCAGTAAAGGATACGCCTGTGTCTGCGCGGGATGCCCTGTGACCTGCCACGCCGTTAGTCGTGCATTCCATGTTATTACGATGGCCGCGAAGAGATTGAAGCGCAGCCAGCAGCGCGCCGTTTCCAGTAGCGCTCGGAAAGAGGCCAGAAACCACCTTCAGACGACCAGTGATAGCCAGTGCCAGACGCTCCGGGACAATGGCAGGTGGCTGCTTTCTCTTCCTGGCTCAAGCGATGTTGCTTCGTCTTGCTGGGGGATATGGCTGGTGCTCAATGCTGCTTACCAAGGTATGATAGCGAGTCTTGAGCGTAAACGTCAGGCTGGAGCTGCGTTAAACTTCTTTGAAGAACGTCATATCATGCGTCTTGCCGCAGAAAATACCGTCAGCTATTATCCTTCTTCTTCTTCTTGTCCGCGATCACCTGGCTTTCTGTGGCCCTTCTTGCATACTTCTTGGTGGGTATTTTTGGGCGTTCCACAGCACTCGGTCGCGTCAGTACTACCGTCCAGACCATTGTCTAGAGTTGCCGCTGTTCTTGCCAGACGATGGAACCGGCAGACTGGGTAGAACGTTCCTCTATTTTGACGAGGTGCGGCAGACCTTGGTGGCTTCATGACGCCACTGCGGTGGGCGATGAGGAAACTGCGTGGTACTCCTTGGCCCGTCAAGCTCATCAAGACGGTCTTCATTTCGTTGGCAGGTCGCCAAGGCCTGGTCTGCAGGCCAACACGTCAACGACGCGGTTCGGAAGGTTTCTGGTGGCCTTGGTGAGGCCCTTGAAGTCGCTGGGACACGCTCTTTGATGTCATTACGCCGAAGACATAGGTAGGTAAACGGTGAGTAGAGTCCTTGCCTCATTTCATCATGGTAAAGCCACTTTTGCAAGGGTCTAGCTAGAACAGGTCGCGCCGGGCCGTGCTCAGGTCGTCCCGATGCGCCTAGATGAGAAGCGATGATGTCGGCGCTCACCTCATTCCCGGCCCGTGCCGGCGAAGTAACCGCCCTCCCAGGGCGAAGGCCGCCTACAGCCCGGGCGCTTGAACAGGAATACCGCAGGGGCGCGGGCAAGGCTCTTGGGGCGCGTCAGCGTCTACGTGATCGTCAGCTAGGCGGAAGGAGCCGAAGATATGCGCAGCCGGACCGCCGCCACTCCCATTGCATCGTCGTCCGATGGGCTTGGGCGTCGCGCTTGCCTTATGCGTGTGAATTGCTCATCATTACCCGGTGCCGCTCTGTAAAGCTCGCTCGGCAAGGATTGGGACGTACGACCACTGTGGGGCTTGACCCCTCCCGAGGGCTCGTTGCACCTTGACATGATCGTTGCGCTTCTTCGTGACCCGACGTCTGGCGCAGATCATGGGCGAGAACGCCCCAGCCCACCGGCGCTCCATCTACTCCCCGTGGTAGCGGCAGCGTTTGACCAGTGCCTTGAGCACCCGGATGCGCCCTCAATACCCACTTGCGAAAGTTCAGCCCAACCATCGACTGGCGTTCGATGCTGTTCACGCCGCCAAAGGCAACATGGTGCAGGATTACCTTCCTGTTCTGACGCCTACCTCGGCAGCGCAGTTCTACAGCCGGGAAAGTACTATCGCCGCCAGCAGGCGCGGCAGCTCTGGAAAAGGCTGAGATGAACAGATCAGGCTGGTTTGATCTGCTGCTCGGTGGATTGCCCGCTGGCAACATGGCGGCCTGATGACCGCCATCGGCTTCGTCGAACTGACACGCCAGGCTCGAACTGGGCGGAACCGGTTCACCTTTGCAGGATGACCGCAGTGTGCAGCTCAAACAATCTGCGTCGCCGGCACGCTCTGTCCCTGCAGCACCCGCTGCGTTGTCTGCGCGATGACCTGCTTGACACGGGGAACAAAGGTAGTCAGTTGCTGGCGAAGATGGCTGGCCAAGTCGGTTGTTTGCTGCTCCAGCGCCGTTTCCACCCGCTGGGCCCCAGCCACCACCGCATTGGTGAGATGGAGCAGCTTCTGATAGGCCGACTGCATCTGCTGTTCGGCCTCGCTGCCGCGCTTTCGGGCCGCTTCCATGATGCGCTTGACCAGACGCCGGGCACTGCGGGTGCGGTCCCCAAAAGCCTCCCGCCCCAGATCGGTGGCCGTACCCAGCAGTTGCTTGGCTTTGCCCAGCGTTCGGCAAAGCACGCGGATGCCATCGCCCAGCAGCGTGCTGTCGCTGGGATGGTGGATGTCGGTTTTGACGACCGTGCCATCGGTGCGCAGCTTGCGGGCGCGGGTGACCTTCAGCGATTGGGCCAGGAGCATCACGCGCTCCAAGAGCTGATGCAGGGTTTCGGGCTGGATGAGGTTGGCCCAGCGCAGCAGCGTGGTGTCATCGGGCACCGGCTGCAGATACAGGCGGCAGAACTGGCGCAAGACCAAACTGTCGCTGACGTAGTGCTCGGTCTGTTGGTAGCTGAAGCCATAGAGGTGCTTGACGATCAGCAGGCGCAGGATGACCTCGACGGGGGTGGAGGGCCGCCCGTCGAGGCGGGTGCGCGGAAAGCGGCGGCTCAGGTCCGCCTTGACGAGTTGGAACAGGCAGTCGTCCTCAAGTAGCTTGTCGAGTCGGGTCAGCACAGGTTCCATAGCTAGACCGAGCGCGGGCACCAGATCGAAGAGGTTGATCGGCTCGTAGCGGTCGCGGAGCATGGTTCACCTCCGAGGTAGGGACTCACCAAAAAATACCCACATGCGCCAGAGGTTTTGCACCGGAAACGAGTACTAAGGTGCCAGACGGAGCCGACGAACATCTGCCCCAGGATCAGGCCCAGGAAGAACGGCATTCCCTGCCGGTACAGCCGGACGCCGCCATAGCGCAGGATCAGGCCCTTGGCGACCCAGGCGATAAGAAGCGGCAGCCAGACGTTGTTCATCGACCAGGACGACGAGATGGCGTAGCCGAACGGATGCAACGGCCACCACGGGAACTGGGCCCGCGCGATCATCAGTAGGGCGCAGAAGACGAACCCCACGCCCATTGCGGTGCCAGCCATGCCGTTCGGCGGCTGCGGCGTCTGGACCCAGCCGTTCAGGCGGTTGAACGCCTCATTGGCGAAATAGCTCTTGCCCGCGAACCCGACCTGAGTGCCGAGGGTGTACGCCAGGTGCAGGTAGGCCCAGAACACGGAGACGGTTCCCACCAGCACAGCTACCATCACGGACCAGAACATCGCCCGCTGCGCCGCCCAGGTCTGCGGCGCCGCTTTTAGCCCCTCCACGCCGAAGGGCATCGGGTGCGAGCGGTAGGCGCGGTTGAACCAGTAGACGAACGACAGCGCCGTGAGCTGTTGAGCCGCAAAGGCCGGGGTGCCCAGCGAGTGCGGCAGCATATAGTCGGGACCAGAGAAGGGCAGATCATGGACGGGCGGCCCCAGTTCCGCCCGCATTCGGGTAATCGCCAGCGACCAGAACGAGGAGTGGCACAGCGACGAGCACGGCACGCAGAGCCGACTGTCGTGGTACGGCCGGAGCCGGTCCGTTCGTTACTGCTATGTCCTGAGTCACTGCCACCGGTTTCTTCCCGGCCCGTCACTGTGCCCGACCGATTCTGCTTTGTTTGGCCGGATCGCCTTTGCTAGAAACGACCAACGTTTCCGATGCCTGTGTGAAAAACCGCCCGCCGCGCGACGATGACGGCAGCGAGCGCCCGAACGCCTCTGACGAGACCCGTCAAAACGCGGCGGTATACCTGGTGCCGCCGCAGGCCCCGCCGGAGTTGCAATAGGACTGGGTCAGGTCCGGCCGGTACGGCTCGTCCGGCAGCAGGCCGAAATCGCCGCTACGCAGCGACTTGAAGGGACGATACTTGGCGTGGCCGTCCGCGTACGCCAGGTTCCCGCCGCTCATGTGCCGGCTGGTGTACTGCTCGCCACAGTTCCCATTCACCTTATCCGGTAAGCCCGAAT
>JAUJNC010000138.1 GCA_030446525.1 Armatimonadaceae bacterium | reverse complement strand
GATCGATCCGGCAATCACGATTCCGAACAAGACAACCACCTTGTACGGGATGCTCGAAAAGCGGGATTTTTCCGACGGCAGCCGGATCGACTTTGCTGCGTCCTTGCTCAGAGAGGCGACAGTTCCTTCTCAGCAGTTGCTGGCCAACGCGTTCGAGCGGCCCCTGTTCAGCCTCTGTCCCGAACTCCGCACGCTTCGCAAAACCCTCGACGCGATCGGCAACCGTTTCCACGAGCTCCTGGGAAGCCACTTCTTTTCCCGGCTCTTCGGCCAGACAGAGAGCTGCATCAGCTTCCCTCAGCTCTTCAGCGAGCAGCGGGTGGTTCTGGCGATCCTCAACCCCCTGCAGATCGGCGACAGCAAGGTCCAGCTCCTGGGCGGGATGCTCGCCTACCTCGTCATGGCCGCCGCCACCGAGTACGGCGAAAACGCGAACCGAAACGTGGTGCTCTGCCTCGACGAAATGGGTTCACAGAGCCGCTTCCTCTCGACCGCCCTGGAGAACGTGGCGAACATGGCCAGGAAGTACCGCTTGCGGCTCGTGGTGGCCACCCAGCACCCGGGGAAACTGCCCCCGGCCTTCCGGGCCGACATCGACACGAGCTCGAAGGTCAAAGCGTTCTTCGGGACATCGGGGAGTGCGGCGGAAGCTACCGCCAGGTTTTTGGAAAGCCACACCGAACAGGAAGAGCCCGAGGCCGAAGGGGAGCGGATCACGCCGTACTACGGGAAGCTCCTTGCGGGGAGGATCGGCGAGTACGGGCTCTTCCAGGTGGCAGCCGACTGGGACCCTCCGACGAAGCCGCTCTATGTTGATCCGTATAATCCCGGGGTCTCCCTCAAGCGGTTCTGCTCCTTCTCGGCGCACGTCGAGCCGCCCCTCTACTTGCAGGACGGGAGGCGTGCGATTGATGCGCTGCGGGGGCTTCCCGAGGGGGTAGCCTACCTCCAGTGGCGCGGGCGGCAGGGGTACCTGGTGATCGACCCGCCGAAAGCTTTGCCGCCACCCCCGAAGCCGAACTGGCTGCTGACCCTGCGGAAGCTTGAGCCGGGCCAGGCGGTGATGATGATCGGGGAAGATCCCCCGGAACCCGTTGATATCACGCACATCACCCCGCCGGCGGACGCCCCAGCGGAGTACGTGGAAGCTTCGCGGTCGGCCTGCCTCCCGAAAGAGAAACCACCGGTGAATCGAGCCGCAACACCTGCCCAAAAGGAGCGCCCAAAAGCTGACTACTTCATCCGCTAAGCGCCGCAAGCGTTTTGAGCCCTCGGGCACCCCCGCCCACGGGCTCACCCCCTTGAAGCTCGAAGCCCTGCGGCTGGTGGCTGAGTCGCGCTTCCTCTCCACCCCCCAGGTGGCGGGGCTCTTGGGGGTGTCGCTGAAGTCGGCCAGGGATCACCTGCGCGACCTCCTCGACATGCAGCTCGTGCGGCCGGTGGGGGTGCCGGGGGTAGCGCTCGGGATGCGCGCCCTCGTTGGCCCCACCATCTACGTCGCCCGCAAGGAGGGCCTGAGGGTCCTGGAGGAGGTGGGGTTGCTCCCGCCCGAGGCGAAGCGTCCCCCAAGCTACGGCCCCGAGCAGTACCAGTTCCTCGCCCACGAGTTGAGCGTCCGGGACGTGCTCGTCTGGCTCTCTCTATCGGCCCGTAAACTTGGCCACAGCGTGTCCCGCTGGGACTGCTCAGGCGGGCTCCAGGTGGGGAGTACAAAAGCTGACGCGCTCTTTACGTACGATATCGGGGGCAAGGGGGTGGTTGGCATCGTGGAGGCAGACCTCGGCAGCGAGCGGGGGACGAGTACCAGCCGGGCAGACCGCTGGGCAACGAAGGTCGCCGCCTACAGCGAGCTCTTCAAGGAGGAGAACTGGGAAAAGCTCCAAGCGCTTACCGGGGCACCTGTCGCCCGGCTCGTGGTGACCGTGCCGGACGGGGAGCGGGCGGAGTGGATCTTGCGGCGGCTCTCGGGAACGCCCGTTGCCGCTGACACCTGGATAGCGGTGCGGGGGGATCTGGAAGGGAGTGATGTGTACAGTTCGGTGTGGCGCAAGGCTGATGGGTCGTGTAGTTCGTTCGTGCCCCGATGATGGGGCGAAAGGAGGCGGGTAATCGTGCTTGGCTTTATGGCAGGAGTTTCCTGGATAGCATCGATTGCGCTATTTGGATTCGTCATCGTGACGTGGCTGTCTTCCCCGGTAAACGGGATAACCGAGAAACTGCAAGGCATGCAAGTTGTGAGTATCCTCATCGGCTGCCTCACACTCGCGACCTCCCTGATCCTTGGCGGGCTTATTAAAGAAGAGAAGCAGGCGGAAGTGAAGCGGCTCCAGGATGAGGAAGCCGCCCGTAAGCAGGAAGCGGAACGGGTAGTGGCCGCCCGGAAGCAGCAGGAAGCAGAGCGGCAACGACTGGAACGGATGGAACGTGAGCGCCAGGAGGAGCAAGAGCGCCATGCACTGGCGCTGCGTCAGCGGGAGGATGCGGAAGCGAAGAGGAAACTCCAGGAGGAGGAAGAGCTCGCGCGGTTGCTCGAAACGGTGGCACGGGGGGGAGGCGAGACGAAGGTCACCTTTAAGAAGATCATTGGCGGCGCGGAGGTGGAGATCACTCGCAATGTCACCCCCAAAGACGAGGAAGCGCGGCGGGCGGAAGCAGAGCTCCAGGCCCACCAGCGGCGCGTGAGGAACCGCTCACCCGAAGAGTGGTAGACGCTCGCCGTGCTACGCTCGGCTGCGTGGCCGGTGTCGTACTCGCCGTAAGCAGGAGTTACGATTGCGGGCTTAAAAAGCCCGCTCTGGAGGGGAGTAGAGCGGGGTAGGGGGTGGAGATCAGGGCACCTCTATGTTCTGTTGGGGGGTGACGGTCTCGGGGGGGAACGGCTGCTTGATGACGGCCTCCAGCTCGTCTCGTGTGATACTGCGCCACCGGGGATCAACGAGCGTGTCGCCGGAGGTCCGGGTGAAGGTCACGTCATCGAACGTCTCCCAAAATATGAGCGAATACGGGAACCCCTTCTTGGCCGGGTAGTGCTCGATCCAGCGGAACGAGGCAGGTCTGCCGAGCTGGTGGAAGAAATAGGTGGCGAGCTCCTCCGCCGCGTTGGTGACGCTCACCCCGGCGTCTATCCAGGGGTGGGTGGCAACCACGAGTGCCGGTCGTCCCGGTTCCCCCGGATGGTAGTCCGTGAGTTTGTGAAAGGCGGGCCGGTATACTCGGATGCGGCAGCGGCCGCTGGCACGGGTGTACTGGGCACGGAAATGGTGCATGGTGTCGAGCGTTTTCTCCACGTCGGCACCCTCCTTGTGTAGGGTCGTCAGGCAGGGGCTCACAGGGTGCCTGCCTGCCGCCGCAGTACAGCAGAATACCCGGCGTATAGCAAGGGGCCGGGTACGAACAACCAGGACGGCTAGCCCTTGCTTTTCCGCGCCGATCACCTCCGGGTCGGCGAGCAGCGGCGCGCCCGTGACCTCCCGCACGATGCGTGGCAGGGGGGCGGGCGCTGTGCTACGCTACCTCCCAAAAACGGAGGTGGCAGGAATGCTTATGCGGCCGCGCTTTGCCCTGGGGGAGCTCTACGCAACCCCCGGCGTGATTCAGGCCTTGAAGGAGGCGATGCTCTCCGCCGGGATCTACCTGGGGCGGCACCTGTGCGGCGACTGGGGCGACGTAGACCGCGAGGACTGGGACGCGAACAACCAGGCGCTCGAAGAGGGGGGACGCGTGCTCTCTGCTTACACGCTCCCCCACACCGGCGCCACGATCTGGATCATCACCGAGCACGATCGGTCGCGCACCACGATGATGCTCCCCGAGGAGTACTAACTCACGAAGACCAGGCGCGCTGTCCTGGTCTTCTTTCTTCCTGGGCGCGGGCGATCCGCTTCATGGAGGTGCCGCGGCAGCCCCGGGTGCGCAACGCATTGTTGACTTTCCGTTCCCGAGGTGCAACGATGGCTGGCAAATCACCCGTAACCCGCCGCCCCGTGATCCCGACCGTTCTGCCGCGCACCACCCCCGCGCCGCCGCTCTCCATCGGCGAGCGCATCCGCGCCGCCCGGGAACAGGCCGGCCTCTCGCAGCGCGAGCTGGCCCAAATCATCGGGTTCTCGTCGGCCCAAGCCGTCTCCCTCTGGGAATCGGAGCAGCGCGAGGTGTCCGCCACCGTCCTGTGGAGGATCGCCCACGCCACGGGCCAGCCCATCAACTTCTTCTTCGAAGGGTAACGCCGCCTGCTGTCACGAACAAAGCCGCTCTCGAAGCGGCTTTGTTGGTTTGAAAGAAATGTTCGGTTTTCCAGGGTAAAGGCGACCCGAACATGCGAAAGGGGTAATCAGACTGTTGACAAACATTCACCAATATGATTATATAGGGATAACAAACAAGTAAGTAAGCATCACCCCATGACCAGAGAACGCTACGCCGAACTCACCCGGGAAGCCACCCTCTACAGCAACCACGTCGACCCCTGGTGGGACATGGCCGACACCCCCAGCTGCACCCGAGGCTACCGCGCCTACAAGCAGCGCCTGGCCGAGCTGCTGGAAGAGGAGCGGGGCAACTAACCCCCGCTCGCCCCGGACCACCCCTTACCCGTAATCACCCGCACCATGGAACCTACCGTCACCCTGACGCTGACCACCACCCAGTTCGTCTCCATCCTGGTCTGCCTGGAGGGCGACTTGCTGCAAGCCAAGTACTTCCGCCGCGAACCGAGCCACTACCAGGTCGCCATCACCGATGCCGCCGCGCTCCTGCGCCAGATGCACGCCACGCTGGGCCTCTAGTGCCCCCTCACCGATCCGTAACCCCCCTGCTGTGACCACACCATGCTTCCCCCTCGGACAACTTCTTGCCACGCCCGGCGCCCTGCAGGACCTGGAAGAAGCCCGCCTACCCGCGACCTACCTCCTGCAGCGGCACGTGCGCGGCGATTGGGGACAGATCCACCCTGACGACCGGGGCCAGAACGAAGCGGCCCTCGAACACGGCAGCCGCCTGTTCTCGGTCTACGTGCTGCCCACCGGCAAGCGGCTGTGGGTGATCACCGAGGCGGACCGCTCCGCCACCACGATCCTGCGGCCGGAAGATTACTGAGCCTGCGGCCCCTCCACTCTGACCTACCCCTAACCCCGCACCATGAACTACTTTGGAACCTTCCGGGCGTGCTGCGAGCACTGCGGCTTCGACTACGGCAACGTTGTCCACCCCGCACTCCTGGATTGCGGCGTCTGCCGCTGCCCGCATTGCGGCCAGACCAGCTATAACATCACCGAGGTACCGGCGCCGTACGTGCCGCTCACCCGCGAGGAGCTCTCACGGTTCCTGATCGAGGCACTCGGGGAGGAGAGCGTCCAGGAGGATCTCGACTGGGCCTGGCAGATGCACACCGAGCAGCGCTGGAGCGCCCAGGCTATCAGGAAGGACCTGGCGCGCGTCCTCTTGGGCTAACGGAACACCCCGTAACCTGCCGGACGTGACGTACCGGCAGGGCGAGCGCTCACCCGCGCCGCTTCCACCAGGGCCGGGCGAGCTGGTCCCGGAGCCGCTGGATTTCTGCCTCCCGCTCGGCTACCCGCCGCCGCAGCTCCCCGATCTGCGCTTCCGCCGTTTCGGCCCGCCGTCTGAGCTCTGCGGCGAGCGCCTCCGCTGACTGCGCCCGGCGCTTGAGCTGCTCGACCAGCTCCGCGGGAAGCGCCTCCCCCTGCTCGCGCGCCGACAGGCGGATCTTGGTGTCGTAGGGCTGCCGCTCGAACCATTGGCGGGCCGTCTCGCCTTCCCGGCGCTCACCGCGCACGCTGTCCTTGGCCCCTGCTCGTCCTCGCCGAGTCGACGCGCCGCTCCCTGAACCCACAGGCGCCTGGCGCCGGGGCGCTGATCCGCAGCATTAGCGCCTTTCTTGCCGGCGTATCTGCCCCAGCAACGCCTCGTACTGCTCGGGAGGGAGCACCTTCCTGGCTTCCCCGTCCGTCAGCACCCGGGAGATGAACGGCGCGCTCACCTGCGCCACCTGAACCACGGCGCCGACCGGGCCCGGCTGGGCGCGCTCGCGCTGGGAGGCGATCCGGTGCTGAGTGGTGGCGATCACCGCCTGCACCATGTCCTCCGTCAGTTCACCGGTCGTGTTCTCCGGCGAGCCCTCGGGGCCCACGGGAACGCCCACCCACACCAAGCGGCCTTCCACGACCAGCACGTACTGCTTGAGGCCGCGGCTCGGCGCGGCCTCAAGCAGGCGCATCCCCTGCCCCCAGAGCGTGCGCAGCATCCCCGAGAGCGAAGAGCGCCAGCCGGCGGCCTGCTCGGGCGGGAGCTTGCGGTAGCACTCCTGGCACAGGTCGGGGCGGATGCGGAAGTCGTCCGCGCCCGTGTCGGCGATGGCCAACGTCCAGGCGGCTTGCCTGCCGCAGCGGCACGCGTTCCTGGACGGGGTTGCTTCGGGCGTCATCTCAGGCCCCTGCCGCCGCCCGGGCGGCCACGATCTCGTTGATGCGCGCTTCCAGCGCCGGCTTGTAGGCCACGTGGCCGGGCTTGCCGCGCAAGAGCGCCGGCAGCTCGGCTTCGGCCTCGGCCTGGATGCGCGCCCAGAGGTTCGGGTCCTGCTCCAGCCGGGCACGGGCGGCCAGAAGGGCAACCTGGCGTTCCTCCTGCTGCCGGCGCGCAGCTCGCTGGGCTTGAGCCGCCCGGGCGCGTTCGGCCGCCTGCGCTTGGCGCTCTTGTGCCTGGGCGTAGCCCTTGGGCGGTCCGAAGCCCTGCTCGATGGCGCTGCGCAGGTAGGCCCCTTTGCCGCTCTTGAACGCGGCGACGAACGGGAGGTATTGGAGTTGGCGACGGCACTCGTCGGGCGCCTCTTGGGCCAGGCGCGCGGCGTCGGCGCGGTTGACCCCTTCCCCCACGAGCGAAGCGATCAGAGCAGCAGCAGCAAGGTCATTGGGAGGCGAAGTCGAGGGGGTTTCCACACGTGCACCTTTTGCTGCTGTAATGTCATGCGTAGTCTCTGCTGTATTCTCTGATATAGTTTGCAGGTTTTCAGCAAACCTGTCTGCAGGATTTCGAACAACAGATTGCAGGTTCTCCGTGGACTGGTTTGCAGGATTTCGAACACCAGTTTTCGATTTTCCTACATCCAGTTTTCGATTTCCTGCAATCTTGTTTTCGCTATCGGTGAGTAGCCGTGCGATGGCAGCTACGTCGATGCGAAACCACATGCGCGCAGGTAGCCCACGTCGCTCTTCCTGAAGCACCCCCAGCTCGACTAGCTTTTTGCGGGCTGTCATCTGCTCGGAGCGCGTCAGCGCGGTCTCCGCCTCGATGTCGTCCATGGTTTTGAAGAACCAGCCACCGCGCTGATCGGGCAGATGCTTGGACCAGTACCAGAGCTGTGACAGGAGCAGGCCTGCCGTGGCACTACCGACGGCGTGCGCCAGCACAACTTGATACGCGACGATACGGCTGCCGCCCAATTCATCGAGCGCCGCCTCCGCGCAGATCATCCGCTCACTCTCCTCATCTGTCATGGCCGGCATCTCTCCCGCTCTGGGGTTTGGGCGAGGGTACCCTTTCTCCGATCCCCCAAGTAGCCCTTGTTAAGGTGTCCGATCGCATTGTAGGTTTTCCGGTTATGCACCGGAAAGTGGTCGGCTGTCTCACCTGCATCGCGGTGTGCTCCTCTTTAGCGCCGTGGCAGTTGTTAAATGCGCTATTTGCCTGTACGTTCCGGCACGAATGGGACGGTTTAGAAAAGTATTGCCTCTGATTCCACAAATTACACCACCCCAGAAAATGCGAACTCCCCGCAATTGCCTTCACGTTGCGGGGAGTATCTTCGCGTTGTTCCGTCTCGTGCCATCGGGTGGTTCTTTCTCTGCTTCGCCCGTGTCAGCTATCTCCAGGATGCGTTGGGCGATGTGGCGCATCGAGCGCGCGTACTCGGGGTCAAGCCCGCCAGCGTTCAGCGTGTCCAACAGTTCCTCCGTTGCTCTTATGAGACGAGTATGGCCCCGCCGTGGGATGCCTGCGGGCGCTACCCATGTTAACACGTGTTTACGAGACCCTTCAGGTGTGGCCGGGACGTCCGATGATGTTAACACGTGTTTACGCAGGGTAGCTACCTCATCCTGGAGCGCACGATGCGAAAGGCCGCGTGTTACGGCCTGGCTCGCCATGGCGATTACATCCTCCACGCCGGTGGTGATCTGGGACAGGAGCATCGCTTTGGAAGGTGACAGCTTTCCCTCGCGCACCATATCTTTGACCAACTCCGGCAGCTCGGCGAGTTTTTGCTGCTTCCAGGCCCACTGACGGGAGAACCCGAACCGGTCGCTGATCTCATCCCAGGACAGCCGCTCGATCATGCGCAGACCGTTGATGCTCTCAGCGAGATCCATCGCATCCAGGTCCTCGCGCGCTAGGTTTTCCCAGAGAGCGAAGCGCATCGCCTGCTCATCGTCCATTTCCCGCACGCGCACCGGTACCTTCGGCATCCCTAGGTTCCGCGCCGCCATCAGCCGGCGGTTACCGCACACCACCTCGTAGCGGCTCCCATCCGCCTCGGGGGAGATCGGCCGCACCAGAAGGGGCTGGAGGATCTCCCCGCCGACCTGGCGGATGCCGTTCATCATCTCCTCCACAGAGGCAGCACTGATGCGCCGGCGCGGGTTGGCCGCGTTAGGCCGCAAGTAATCCGTTGCGAGCTCAGTCACCGGCCCATTGAAACTCTCCTCCAAACGGGCGACGTTCTCCTGGCCCTGGGCGACGATGGTCGCCATCACGTTCGATGCTTCCTTCTGGGCGGGGCGAGCCCGCCTGCCGCGCGCGGCGGGCGCTCTATCCGCAGAGTCCGGCACGGCGGAGTACCTCCTGTGCGAGATCGCGGTAGGCCATGGCGACTTTGTGCTTCGGGGCGCTCACGATGAGCGGTTGGCCCTCGTCCACCGCCTTCTCTGAGGCGACGGCATTCGTGATCGGCACATCAATGTAGGAGCTGGCGAAGATGCGGCGCGTGTTTTCCATGGCCTCGCGCGCCGTATTGGTGAGTGGCGCGGGCACGCGCGTGTTGAACACGCCCAGGATGTTGACGTCTCGCCCCAAGTCGCGGACAACCTTGACCACATTCACAATGGCGGTCAAGCCCGCGACGGCGTAGTTCGCGGCCTCCACGGGAACGAGCACGTAGTCAGCGGCCCAGAGAGCGTTCGCAGTGAATATGCCGAGGCTAGGCGGGCAATCTATAAGAATCAAATCATAATCGCTGCGGACGGGTAAGAGCGAGCGTGACAGCATCGTCTCGCGTGCCATGAGGTTGATAAGCGGGAACTCGACATCTGAAAGCTGTAGAGAGGAGGGAACTAGGTCTAGCCCGGGAATGACTGTCGGCAAGATAGCATCGCGCACACTAGCGAGAGCTTGATAGGCGCCGCTGCTGCCCTGCGCGCCCCCGGCGGGCAGCAGAACATCCGAGATGAAGATCTGCTTCTTTGCCGTTAGTTGGTAGGGACTGAACCCAAGTCCAATCGTACAGTTGGCCTGACTATCGATGTCCACTACCAGCACATGCTTGTCAAATTCGACGGTAAAGGCGCCTGCGAGATTGATGACGGACGTTGTCTTCGCGGAGCCGCCTTTGTGGTTGACAACCGCGATGACCGCCGCCTTCTTTCCATCCTCCCGTTGTTGGCGTCCTGCCATCCTCGCCTTCCGTGCTCGTTCCGTCACGCCCAAGGTTTCAATCAGTCGCAAAGCATCCTCGGAGTAGCGGCGCCGTCCACCACCAGTCCGGTCGGCGGGGGCAATCCAGCCCCACGCTTCCCAGTTCCGAAGCGTCTTTGTGGTTACCCCAAGACGGCTTGCTGCCTCTTCAGGTGTAAATCCCTGAACCATTGTGTCCCGTTCCGTGCTCAACGGGTGCCTCGTTTCTATCTGCGGATTGTACCAAGTAGAAAGCACCTTTGTCAAGCGCTGGCGCGTTAAAAGATAACGGCTGCAGTGGCCTATGTGTTACCCTTGTAACAGACTTGGGGTGACGCCCCAAGGGCCGGGCGGCCTGAGAGCGTTTAGAAAAAGTCTCAAGCAGCCAAGCGTTTGAGCATGATGTGGGTCATCGCCAGGTAGATCCAGGCTTGACTGGTCGCCGGCAGTAGGTCGTAGTCTTTGGCCAATCGGCGGTAACGTCCCAGCCAGGCGAAGGTGCGCTCCACAACCCAGCGGCGGGGCAGCACCTGGAAGCCTTTTGGCCGGGCAACTTCTCCACGATCTGAAGCGTCCAACCGTGCTCGTCCTTGACCCGCTCCACCAACTGAGCGCGATAACTGCCATCGGCCCAGATATGCTCCAGGCGCGGGTAGCGCTCTTTGCAGGCATCGAGCACCAGTTTGGCTCCGTCACGGTCTTGGATGCCTGCAGAACGCACAACAAGCGGGGCGGCGGCCACGCGCCAGAAGCAGCAGCGGCAGGAAAGCAGGAAAGGCAGAAGGAGTTGGAGCAGCGCCGTCTGCGCCACGCCCTCGATCAGGCGCTGCTTTCGGGAGTGCTCAGCGGTGACATCGTTTTGGACGTGCAGCCCCAAGGGGAGCTGCTGTTCCGACACAAGCAGGCACAGCCGCCGTCGGCTGCTGCCTGGCCTGCCGAGCAGAACGGCACCGAGACCGCCCTGCCGTAGTGCGGCGGGGCCAAAGGCAGTGAAGGAACAACGGCCGGCTCTTCCGTAGCCAAGGGAGCCGGCCCGTGTTCCTCAGTGCTGTTGAGGAGTGGCGCCCCGCGCTTTTTGCCCATGTGAACTCCTTTTGTTCTGTTTCAAAAACGAGGGTTTTTTGCGACTAATGGAAAGGGCTTACTGCCGCGGGGCCAGTTGGCGGGA
>JAUJNC010000137.1 GCA_030446525.1 Armatimonadaceae bacterium | reverse complement strand
CACACAGAATCACAACACTTCGAGAGAGCAGAGTGCGGCTCGCTCGGTGTTGGGGACCTTTCCCCGAGCAGTGCGTACCTGCCGCGGGGGCCCACCACGCCGCGCCCCGCGTGGCCCCGGCCCGCCCGGCCCCCCGCCCGGCGGGTAAGGGTTGCCCCCCCGGACGCGGGCGGCCGCCCCCCCGCCGCCATGGGGGAGATCGACTTCGCGGCCGTGGAGATCGCGTCCTGCCCGTCGCACCGCGAGTACCAGGGGCGCACGGTAGCCGAGCTCGCCCGGTCGGGGGGGAAGGACCCGCGCGACTGGGTGCTGGACCTGCTGTCCGAGGAGGAAGTGTTCGTTTCGGCGGTCCACTACGCCCTTTCCGAGGCCGACGTGGAGCGCGTCCTGTGTGACAGGCGGGTCATGGTCGGCTCGGACGCCGTCGCGTCCTTTCCCGCCGGGCCCGGGTCCCAGGACCGGGTCCACCCTCGCTCGTACGGCGCGTTCGCCCGTGTCCTGGCGCGCTACGTCCGCGAAAAGGGACTGCTGACCTGGGAGGAAGCGATCCGCCGCATGACCTCGCTGCCCGCGGCGCGGCTAGGCCGGGAGGACCGGGGCCGCCTCGCCCCCGGGGCCGTCGCCGACATCGTGGCCCTGGACCCGCAGCAGGTCGCCGACACCGCGACGTTCGCCGACCCGCACCGGCTCGCGGTGGGCGTCCGGTACGTCCTGGTGGCCGGCACGCTCGCCGTGGCCGGCGGCCAAGCCACGGGCGCGCGGGCGGGCAGGGTGCTGCGGCGCGGGCAGTAGCGGGTCGGGACGGGGCGCCGCAAGCGGCGCCCCCTGATGTCCGATATGTCCCCCGTTTTGGGTATACTAGTCACGAACAATCCCATGAGCACAACACAACCTCTGCTGAAACTCCAGACCGCCTCCGCCAACGCCGAAGAAGCGGAGCGCAAGCTTGCCGCGCTGCGCGCCCTGCTGCGCGAGATGGGCGAGATTGTCCTGGGCTATTCGGGCGGCGTGGACTCGGCGTTCCTGGCCAAGGTGGCGCAGGAGGAGCTAAGCGAGCGCGCCGTGGCCGTCGTGGCTCTGTCCGAGTCCTACGCGGCGCGGGAAAAAGACGCGGCCCTGGAGCTCGCCGAAAGCATCGGCATACGCCTGCGCACCGTGCGCACCAACGAGCTGGAAAACGAGGCGTACGCGGCCAACCCGACCAACCGGTGCTATTACTGCAAAGAGGAGCTTTTCACGCACCTGAAGCAGGTCTCGGAGGAGACGGGCATCCGCTGGATCGCTTACGGGGCCATCGCCGACGACCTGGGCGACCACCGCCCCGGCGCCGTCGCCGCCGAGGAGTACGGCGCGCGCGCGCCGCTGCAGGAGGTGATGCTGGGCAAGGCGGAGATCCGGCTCCTGTCCAAGCGCATGGGCCTGCCGACCTGGGACAAGCCGAGCCTCGCCTGCTTGTCGTCGCGCTTCCCGTACGGCACCCGGATCACGGCTGACCTGCTCGCCCGCCTGGACCGCTGCGAGGAGTTCCTGCACGACCTGGGCTTCCGGCAGGTGCGCGTCCGCCACCACGACACCATCGCCCGCATCGAGATCGACAAGGCGGAGTTCGCCCGCCTTCTGGAACCCGGGGTCTCGGACGCCGTCACCGCGCGATTCCGGGAGCTGGGATATACCTACGTCGCCCTCGACCTGGCGGGGTACCGGTCGGGCAGCATGAACGCAAACCTTCCGGGCCGTTAGATGGACACTGCCCGCCTCGAGCGCCTGCTCCGCGAGGTGCAAAGTGGAGCCTCCAGCGTCGAGAGCGCGATGGACGCGCTCCGCGACTTCCCCTACGAGGACCTCGGGTTCGCCCGCCTGGACACGCACCGCGCGCTGCGGACCGGCTACCCGGAGGTGGTCTTTTGTCAGGGCAAGACCGTGGAGCAGTGCGTGGTCATCGCGCGGCGTCTGTCCGAAACCGCGGACCGGATCCTGCTCACGCGCGCCTCCCCCGAAGTGGCGGCGGCGGTCGGCGCCGCGCTGCCGCAGGCGACGTACTATGAGGCGGCGCGGTGCATCGTGGTCGGCGCCCTGCCGGAGCCGCCGGCAGGCGGGGCGTACGTCGCCGTCGCCTCGGCGGGGACGTCGGACATGCCCGTCGCCGAGGAGGCGGCCGTGACGCTGGAAACGCTCGGCTCGCGCGTCGTGCGGGTGTACGACGTCGGCGTGGCCGGGCTGCACCGCCTGCTGGACCGGCGCGAGGTGCTGGCGGGGGCGCGGGCCGTCGTGGTCTGCGCGGGCATGGAGGGCGCGCTCGCCTCGGTCGTGGGCGGTTTAGTCGCCTGCCCCGTGGTCGCGGTGCCCACCAGCGTCGGCTACGGCGCGGCCTTCGGCGGCGAGGCGGCCCTGCTCACCATGCTCAACTCCTGCGCGACCGGCGTCGCCGTGGTCAACATCGACAACGGCTTCGGCGCGGGCTATTTCGCGCACCTCGTGGCGCACCAAGGGGAGAAGTGAGGGAACATGAGCGTAGCGAAGCTGGAAACCAGACGCGCCTACACTGCCGAAGACCTGGAAGACCTTTCGGCACGAGGATACCGCTACGAGCTGATCCAAGGAGAACTGCACCCGATGCCCCCCCCGGCCGGCGACGAACACGGAAGCACAACGTACGATCTTGGGGTTGAAGTGGGTGTTTTTCTGCGCGGCAAAGACCTGGGCCGGGGTTACGCGGCCGAGACCGGGTTCCTCCTGGCGCAGGACCCGGACACGGTTCTTGCGCCGGATTTCGCCTTTATCACGAAGGCCCGCCTCGTCCCTGTCCGAAAGCGCGGCTACGTTCCCGTCATCCCCGACCTCGTTCTCGAAACCCGCTCGCCGAGTGACAGCGCTCAGGAGGTCGCCGATAAGGTGCGGCAGTGGCTTGACGCAGGCGTTCGCCTCGTCTGGGAGCTGAACTTGAAGGCGCGCGTACTTACGGTACATCGCCCCGATGCCGAGCCGCGCCCGCTCGGCCCGGACGACACGCTGACCGGCGAGGAGGTGCTGCCGGGCTTCACGCTGCCCCTGCGCAGATGGTTCTCGGAGTAAGGCTCTTTTACCAAATGAAAATCGCGTATTTTGATTGTTTTTCCGGCATCTCGGGCGATATGACGCTGGGGGCGCTGCTGGCGTGCGGGGCGGACGAGGCCGCGTTCCGCGACGCGCTGGCCCGGCTGGACGTGCCCGGCTACCGGCTCCACATCGGCCGGCGCAAGGTCGAGGGGCTGATGGCGACCGACGTGGACGTGGAGCTGCTCGAAACGGACCAGGGGCACGGGCGGCACCTGGCCGACATCGAGGCCATCTACGCCGCCTCCGGCCTGTCGCCGGGCGTGCGCGACAAGGCGCTGGCGATCTTCACGCGCCTGGCCGAGGCCGAGGCCAGGGTGCACGGGACGACGCCGGACAAGATCCACTTCCACGAGGTCGGGGCGGTAGACGCCATCGTGGACATCACGGGGGCGTGCATTTTGCTCGAGATGCTCGGGGTCGAGGCGGTCTGCGCGTCGCCGCTGCCGATGAGCCGCGGCTTCGTGGACTGCCAGCACGGGCGGATGCCGCTCCCGGCCCCGGCGACCATGGAACTGCTCCTGGGGCTGCCGACCTACCCCGTTGCCGTGAGCGGGGAGCTGGTGACGCCCACGGGCGCGGCCATCGTCGCCACGCTGAGCGAGGGGCGGGTGGGCGACCCGCCCCCGATGACGCCGCAGGCGGTGGGCTACGGCGCGGGGAAGAAGGACTGGGGCGCGCCGTTCCCCAATCTGCTGCGCGCCGTGATCGGCGAGGCACAAGACGTGCATTCCTTGCGGGAGGCCGCCGTTAGCTCCCCGGCCACGGTAGCGGTGCTGGAAACGAACCTGGACGATGCGCCCGGCGAGGTTCTGGGGTACGTGCAGGAGCGGCTCCTCGCCGCGGGGGCGCTCGACGTGTTCTTCGTGGCGGCGCAGATGAAGAAGAACCGTCCGGGGACCCTGCTCACCGTTCTCGCCGCGCCCGAAGACGCGTCCCGGCTTTCCGAGGTGGTCTTCGCCGAGACGGGGACATTCGGCGTGCGGCCGACCGTCGCCCGGCGCACCTGCCTCGACCGCACCTGGGAGGCGGTGGAGACGCCGTTCGGCCGGGTGCGGGTGAAGGTGGCGACGCAGGGCGGGGCGCGAGGTGACGGCGGCCCCCGAGTTCGAGGACTGTCGGTCGGCGGCACAGGAGTACGGCGTCGCGCTCCATGACGTTTACCATGCAGCGCTGGCGGCGCGCGACCGAAAATAGCGATAGGGCGTTTCCAGCACGATTTTTCGCGGCGGCAGCGGCGAATTTCCCGGAACCAGGTATAACAGGTTTGCGTATTTGTAGTTTGTGGGATAGCCGGTTTGAGTTTCCTGGCGGCCTGCGGGGCGCCGGCCGCTCTCCGCGTCTCTGATGCAGGAAGTTGGGCGGGGAAAACGCGGGAGGAGCGTGGAAATGGCAGTGGCGACGAGACAGGATGGGAATGGCGGCGGTGGAGGAGTGGGGGCCGAGGAGCCGGCGCAGGAGCCGCGCTCGGACGACCTGCAGTCCTACATCAACCGGCTGACGCGCGCGGCCTGCTGACGCCCGACGAGGAGGTGCGCCTGGCGCGGCGCATCGCCGGGGGCGACGGGCAGGCCAAGGCGCGCCTGGTCAGGCCAACATGCGCCTGGTGGTCTCGATCGCCAAGGCGTACCGC
This sequence comes from Armatimonadaceae bacterium, assembly GCA_030446525.1. The sequence continues at coordinate 8,579 of JAUJNC010000137.1, read as the reverse complement.
TCGTCGGCATCCCGTTCGAGGACCTGATCCAGGAGGGGGGCGATCGGCCTGATGACGGCGGTGGCGGAGCGCTTCGACCCCAAGCGCGGCTACCGGTTCTCGACCTACGCCACCCAGTGGATGCGCCAGGCCATCGGCCGCGCCGTGGACAACAAGGCCAAGTCCATCCGCCTCCCCGCGCACGTCTCCGAGTCGCTGCGCAAGATCGACAAGGCGCGCTCCGAGATGCGCCGCGAGCAGGGCGAGGACCCGACGCCCGAGCAGGCTCGCGCAGCGCACCGGCATCTCGCCGCGCAAGGTGTCGAACCTCCTCAACACGACGCAGGAGCCGATCTCCCTGGACATGCCCGTGGGCGACGAGGAGAACACCAGCCTGGGATCGCTGCTATATGACAAGACATCACCGGACCCGCAGGAGAAGGCGATCGACGCCGAGATGCAAGAGATCGACTCCATACTGGCACCCTCGACGACCGCGAGCGAGAATCGATCATGCGCAAGCGCTTCGGCTTCGACGGCGAGGACACCTACGTGCTGCAGCAGATCGGGAGGAGCCTGAACATCTCGCGCGAGCGCGTCCGCCAGATCGAGGCGCAGGCGCTGCGCAAACTCCAGCCGCGCGCGCAGGCGGCGCCTGCGCGAGTACCTGCAAGGCTGACAAGGAGCCGACGCCGACCCGAGCGCGAGGGCGGCCGCACCCGGGTGGTGCGGCCGCCCTCGTGGCTTTTTGCGCGCAAAACCCGTCCAAATGCCGGTAACCCGGCGGCAGCCAGGAGCGTAAAATGTAGTATAAGAAGCAGGCAAAGCGCACCAAGCCGCGACCCGGGGGATGCCACCAATGTACGGCGACACCGTGAATCGGTTTCTGGACCGCGCTTGCCGTGGCCCTGGGCGGTGCGGCCCCGACGCACTACGGGGCGGCCGCGGCGATCGTCCCCGCCCCGTGTGGGCCGAAACGCTGCGCCCGCTCCCTGATCGGCCACCTGGTCGCGCTCGCGACGGCGGCGACGCTCGCGTACGGCGGCGCCCCCGAGCGGGTCAGCCGCCGCGCTCGCAGCCACCTTTCGAGCGACCCGCCCTCTGGACGGTGGCCCATCTCCCTGATATCCCTGCTTCTGTTCGTGCGTTAGGGTAGAATAGGGGTATGACCGCAACCGCGCCCCCTATTCTCCCAAGACCGCACCCCCACCCGCCAGCCTCCTCGCCCCGCTGCGCAGTCTGCGCAAGTGGGCGCGCATCTATTCGTCTTCGTGCAGGACGCCCTGGCTTACCGGGCCGTCGCCGTCGTCTGGATCCTCACCGACACCATCCCCGGCGCCGTGATGCCGCTGCTGTGGCTCGCCTCCTTTAACGGGCGCGCCGAGATCGCGGGCTTCGCGCCGACCCAGATCGTGGCCTATTACCTGGTGCTGCTATTCGTCACCAACCTGGTGCAGTGCCACGTGATGTGGGAGATGGCGCAGGACATCAAAGAGGGCGCTTCTCCGCCTACCTCATCCGCCCCTTCTCCTACGGCACCATGCAGTACCTGGGCTTCCTCGCCTGGCGCGCGATGCGGACGGCCTGTTCACCGATCTTCCTGCTGGCCGCGTTCTTCTTCCGCGACTACCTGCGCTGGGAGACTATCAGGTGGGCTGGCCGTTCTTCGTCTCGGTCGTGCTGGGGCACTTCGTTTCGTTCTTTGTCACCTACAGCGTCGGCCTGCTGGCGCTGTATTTCGTCGAGACGCGCTCGCTGTTCAACTTCTGGTACCTGCCACTCATCATCTTCTCGGGCAGATCGCCCCGATCGCGATGTTCCCGCCCAGGCGCGGCTGCTCGCGAACCTTTTGCCGTTCCGCTACACCATCGCGCTGCCGACGGAGATCTTTCTCGGGCGCCTGTCGCCGGCGCAGATCCAGCAGGGGCTCGCCGGCCAGCTCGCCTGGATCGTGCTTGCTTACGGCATCGGGCATCTGCTGTGGAGGGGTGGCCTGAAGCGGTTCACGGGGGTGGGGCTGTGATCGGCGCGCTGCGCCGCTACGGGCGCCTGTACCGCGTCTTCGCGCGCAACAATCTGGTCCGCGAGATGGAGTTCCGCGGTAACTTCTGGGCCAAGGTCGCCACCAACCTCGGCTGGCTCCTGCTGTACGTGCTGCTCCTCAAGATCCTGTTTTCCAACACGCGGTCGGTCGCCGGGTGGAGTGAGGGCGAGATGTTCCTGCTCATCGGCACCTTCATGCTGACCCGCTCGCTGATGGACATCCTGTTCACCCAGAACCTGGGCCAGATCCCCGAGCTCGTCCGGATGGGCACGATGGACTTCGTGCTGACCAAGCCCGTCCCGTCGCAGTTCTTCGTCTCGGCGCGCTACGTCTCCCTGGACGAGTTCGGCAGCCTGCTGGGCGCGGCCGGGATCCTCGCCTACGGCCTTTCCAAGGCGGGCATCACCCCCACCCTCGCCCAGATCGCCGCCTGGGGGTTTCTGGCGCTTTGCGGGCTGGCGATCTTCTACGCGATCCAGCTTCTGCTGATGACGCTGTCGTTCTGGCTGATCCGGCTCGACAACCTGACCGCGCTTACCGACACCGTCGTCTTCACCGCCCGCTACCCGCCCGACATCTTCGGCAAGTACCTGGCCTGGGTTCTCACCTACCTCCTGCCCCTCGCCTTCCTCGCCGCCGTGCCCACCCTGGCCCTGAAACAGGGCGTCCGCGGCTCGTGGCTCCTCGCCGCCGTCCTCGTCGCCACCGTCTTCCTCACCGCCGCCGCCCTGTTCTGGCGTTACGCCACGCGCGTTTACACCTCGGCGAGTTCCTGATCACACCGCTACCTCGGGGCGAGGCCGATCCGCAGCTTCTCGTTCGCCTCCCACTCGGTCAGAAACACCGGCGTATCGGCAGGAATATCTTGCGCCCTTTTCCGGCGGCCTCAATACGGCCAATGCCTGGGAAAAGGGCGCTCGCTTCCGATGAGACGTTTCAGCAGCTCCTGGCGCAGCTCCGCCAGCGCCGGGGCGTAGGCCGGGTCGCCGGCCACGTCGTGGTACTCGCCCGGATCGCGCGCCAGGTCGAAGAGGGTCTCTTTGCCGCTCGCCTCGGCGACGTACCGGAACCCGCCCGTCCGCAGCGCCTTCCAGCCCGTCATCTCCATCAAGGCCGACCCCTTGCCCGTTTCGCCCGCCCCCTCGGCCAGCAGCGAGCTTCCCTGCAGGTGATAGGGGATGGGGACGCCCGCGGCGTGGAGGAGGGTGGGCACGACGTCGATCGATTCGACGATCCCGCGGACGGTCCGGCCCGGGGAAGGCACGCCCGCCGGCCAGCGCAGGAGGAGCGGCACGCGGCTGACGCAGTCGTGGCCCGGGTATCCCTTGCCGTAGCGCAGGTGCTCGCCGAGCCACTCCCCGTGGTCGGCGGTGAACACGACGACCGTGTTCTCGGCCAGGCCGAGCTCGTCCAGCCGGCGCAGGATGCGGCCGACGTGGTGGTCGACCTCGCTGACCATCGCGTAATAGCCCTGCCGCACCGACCGCAGCTCCTCATCCCCGAAGAACCCCTCGGCCCTCTTTTCTTCCACCTCCGGGGGGAAGGCGGGGAGCGACAGCGCCCCCGGGTCGTAAAGGTCCAGGAACTCCTGGGGCGCGATCCAGGGCGAGTGGGGCGAGTAAAACCCGGCGATGCACAGGAAGGGGGCGTCGCGCTTCTGCTCCAGGAACGCCATCGTCTGCTCGGCGACGAACGCCGTGTGCGTCAGATCGCCCCGCCCGCGGAACGGGAGGGCCCGGTTCGGGCAGCGCTCGTCCGGGTGCGTGATCGGATCCCTGACGCTCATCGCCTTGTGCCAGACCGCGGCCGCGGGCGGCAGGCCGCAGCTGATGTGGTCCATCTGGTCCGGCGCCCGGGCGCGCACCCAGGCGCGGTAGGCGTCTTCGTAGCACCCGGGCTCGTCGGAGATCTCGAGCCGGTCGAACCCGTAATCGGGGTGGATCTCCCGGTGGTCGCGGTTGGCGTGGGGCAGGAAGTGGAGCTTGCCGATGTTGGCGCTCGTGTAGCCGTAGTTGCGCAGCAGCCGGGGGAGGGTGACCGTGCCCTCGGGGACCGGGACGCCCATGTGCGTGATGCCGAGCGTCGACGGGTATTGCCCCGTGAGGAAGCTCACCCGGCTGGGCATGCAGACCGGGTTCTGGACGAAGCAGTGGTCGAAGTTGAGCCCCTCGCTTGCCAGCCGGTCCAGATTCGGCGTCCGGATGTCCGGGTTGCCGTTGACGCCCAGCGCGTCCCAGCGCTGCTGGTCCGTATAAAGGATGAGGATGTTGGGCCGCCGCATGTCGTTACTCCAGGGCGACGGTGAGCTTCGTGCCGCCGGTCGCGAGCTTCGCGGGCACGCTCCTGGTCTTGCCGTTCGCCGTCACGGTTATCTCGTAGTCGCCCAGAAAGCCGCGCGTCTGGTACGCGCCCTGCCCGTCCGTCTTTGCGTCCGCGTTGGTCCACCAGGCCTTCTGCACCAGGTCGAGCCATGCCTGGCCGTTGGGCTTGATGGTCCAGTCCCTGCGCCACAGCGCGGCGTTGGGCAGCCAGTGCCGTCCTTCCCAGAAGCCCCACATGATGATGCTGTTCACGCTCGGGTGCGAGAACGCGGCGGTCAGGAAATCACGCAGGTAGTCGGCCTGCAGCTCTTCGTCGGTCGTGTTTATGTCGAGCTCGGTGACGGCGATCGGGAGGCCCAGCTTGGCGAACCGGTCCAGGCCGGACAGAACCCGGGCCGGCGGGATGACGCTGCCCCCGAAATGGCACTGGAACCCGACGCCGCCCAGCGGCGCGCCGCCGTCCTGGAGGAAGCGCAGGTTCTTCTCGAAGTTGTTCAGGTGCGCGTTCGCCGTGGCCGCGCCGTCGAGCGGCGGGTAGTCGTTGAGGAACAGCCTGGGCTTGGGGTCGGCCGCGCGCGCGAGCTGGAACCACTCCACCATCGCGTCATAGCCCAGGATGTCCATGAGATCGTGGTTGCGGTACGGCTCGTTGACGACGTCCCACTCGACGAGCTGGCCGCGCAGGGCGCCGGCCTCGTCCGTGATGTGGTCCCGGACGCGCCGCGCCAGAGCGGCTTTGTCGTCCTTCAGCGTGGGCAGGTCTTTGGGCAGCCAGCGCCACGACGGCCAGACCAGCGTGTGGCCGCGCACCTCGATGCCGCGCTCGCGCAGCCACGCCACGCCCTGCAGGGCGCGCTCGCGGTTCGCCTCCCAGCCGGGCCACTTCAGATCGTTCTCCATCACGACGCGGTTGAACAGCCTGGGCACCATCTCCTGGTATCTGCGCTGGTCGGGGCTGTCCCCCAGCAGCATCTCCGCGGCGACTGCCGACCCGAACGGGAACGCGTGCCGCTTCATCCGCACCTGAACGTTCGCCCCCGCGAGGGGCTTGCCGTTCTTGTCCGTCACCGTGACCGCCAGATCGGCCTTGCGGATCTTCTCGATGCGCGCCCGGGCCTCCTTGCGCCACGCGGCGTCCGGCTCGCGGCCCGCGTACGTCGCCCGGGTGCGCGGCAGATCCCCCAGCGCGACCTTGTCGCCGTAGTTAACCACGGAGACGCCGCCGATGTCGATCACCTGCGGCGCGTAACCGAGCCGGAAGCTGATGCGGGTCTGCCCGGCCGGGCCGTCCTCGACGGCCACGAACGGCACGTCGATCCGCCGCCACTGCCCCCGGGGTATGGCGACATCCTGGGTGGCGGATTTGGTGTGCGGGTCGGTCGCGCGCTCGAAGACGAACTGCGTTCGCGCCTCGCCGGTCTCGGCCTGCCCCCCTTCCACGCCGCGCACGGAGAAGGTCGCCAGCAGCACATCGCCTTTCTTCACCGGCGCGGTCGGCGTCGCCGCAAGCTGGTACGAGTATTCCGATTCCGGTTTCGTCTTCGTGCGCAGCCGGAGCGCCCGCGTAAACGGCTGCCCGGAAACGGACACCGCCTGCATTTCGACCTGATCTTTGGCGCCCGTGACCGCGAACGCCCCGAGCGCATCGGCGGGAAGCAGCGACACGCCCCCGGGCAGAGGCTTCCCCGGGGCGGCGGCCGGCGCCACCTGCCCGCGGACCGGACCCGGCCCCGGCAGCCCCAAGATCAGCAGGCACAGCAGCGCCGCGTCGAAACGGCGTTTGTTGGATATCGACATCGTATTTCCCTTCACTCATCCCTACCGGCGCTGCGGCGCAGGTGTGACAGAACCGGGCGCACGGGACGGCCGGCTATCAGACGCTCGCCGTCGGTGAAGCCCTCTTCCCGACCAGCCAGCTCCTCCATCAGCGCCTTGCGCCAGCGGGCGGCCCGCGGGGCCGCCTCCCCACCCCGTGCGAGGTCGCGCCGCTCCTGCGGGTCGTCGTCCAGGTTGAAAAGCTGCTCGCAGCCCGTGCCGCTCCACCACACGTACTTCTCGCGGCCGTCCGTGATCCACTGCAGGGACTGTCCGAAGACGATGTGCTCGCCGTGCAGGTGCGGGCGCCACGGGCGACCCTCGCCGCGCGCCAGGGGCAGAAAGCTGCGGCCCTCGACGCCTTCGGGGATCGGCAGGCCCGCGCACTCGAGCAGCGTGGGCAGGATGTCGCGCAGCTCGACCACCTCGTCGCGCACGGCATGGGCCTTGACGCCGCCGCCCGGCGGGCCTTTCAAGATCAAGGGCACGCGCGCCGCGCCTTCGTACGGGTCGCTTTTGCGGATGCAGTGGTGGTCGACGAGCATCTCGCCGTGGTCGGATACGAAGCAGAGGTAGGTGTTGTCCCGCTGGCGGAACTCGTGCAGCACCTCCACGAAGCGGTTGATCTGGTGGTCGATGTGGGTCATGTGCCCGTAGTAGCCCGCGCGGGCGCGCTGCAGCACGCGCGGATCCAGCGTGCCGGCCTGCGGGTCGGGCCGGTGGCGCGTCTCGTAGGGCGCGAGGATGTCCACCCAGTCCCCGACCGGCGGGTCGGGCATCGGCGCGTCCACGTACTGCTCGAAGGCCCAGGCGGGCGGGTCGTACGGCGGGTGGGGCCGGTGGAACCCCAGGTACAGGAAGAACGGCTTGCGCGGGTCCCGGCGGCGCAGGAAGTCGATCGCCTGGGTGACGAGGAAGTTGGTCGGATGCAGGTGCTCCGGCTTGTCCCGGGGGCGGGCGACCTGCGAATTGCAGTTCACGCCGTGGTCGAAGTAATCGGCGCCGCTCGCGTAACGCTCGCGCAGCCAGGGCAGGTAGTCGTCCACCAGGTCGTAACTCCGGTCGCGGCGGCGGGCGAAGTGGAGAAAGCCGTCGTGCAGGATCACGTTCTGGAAGCCCATCTGCGAGCGCTCGGGATACACGTGCAGCTTGCCGATCGCCTGGGTCTGGTAGCCCCCGCGGGTGAACTCGCCGGCCACGGTGACCGGGTAGTCCCACGGCACGCCGTCCTGATACCCGACCCGCCCGTGCGTTCCCTGCGACAGGCCGGTATACAGCGCCGCGCGGGCGGGGATGCAGGTGGGGGTCGCCGAATAGGCATGGTCGAAGCGCGCCCCCTCCAGCGCCATCTGGTCCAGATACGGCGTGTGCACGACCGGGTGCCCCGCCACGCTCAGGCAGTCGCCGCGCCACTGGTCCACACAGATGAGAACGATGTTCGGTCGGTCGGCCACCCTGGGCTCCTTTCCCTACCCCCCTTGCCCCGCTCCCTCGGAGGGAAGGGGGGGTAGGACACGCGCGAAAAGGAACTCCTGCGCCCGCGGTATCTCCGCCATGAGGCGCCCCTCGGACAGGCCCAAGGACCCCTGCCCCGCCAGAACAGAGATCGCGAACGTACCCGAGGAAAACATCGGCAGGTCTACGGCCCATTGCGCGCGGTCATTGAGCTCGCGGAAAAGGAGCACGTAGCCGCTGCGCCCCCCATCGCCGACGGAGGCGAACCCGGTCCAGGAGGTCCCGTCGGGCGCCTCGCCGATGGGAAAAATGCGGCCCCGGAAGATCCGCTCGCGGTGCGCTTTCCAGACGCCGGCGAGCGGCGCCACCTCGTCGAAATAGTCATCCGGCAGGCTGGACACCTCGAACCAGCCCAGCGGGTTCGCGAACATCGTCGTCGCGAACAGATAGGCGGGGCGGTAGCACGAGGGCGCCAGCGGGTCGCCCGCGTACAGGTGGGTGTTGCGGCGGTTGTTGAGAAACTCCATCCGCAGGCGCAGCGGGTCAACGTGGTGGGCCAGTTTCCACAGGTTGCGCAGCGTCTGGTGCGGCCAGTAGCGGTGCCAGTCCGTGTAACGGTTCTCGACGAAGAGAGGACCGGTGTGCATCACGCCGAAGTAGCCGGGACGTGTTTCCGCGGTTACGTCGTTATCGAAGACGACCCGCCCGTCCGAGCCTTCCAGGACCCTGTCATAAAAGCGGCGCAGGTTCCTCTCGCCGCGCCGTGTCCGCAGCTTGACGCCGTCGATCTTGAAATAACGGACGCCGAGTGACCGGTGCAGCCCGAGAAGCGTGTCCGCGTCCTGCTCCCAGCGGGCAAAGTCGTCCGTGGAATCGGGCGCGAACCAGAGACCGAACTGCATCCCTTGCGCGCGGGCCGCCGGGAGACACCATCCGGTAGGCGCCGCCTGTGAAGGCCAGCGACG
>JAUJNC010000136.1 GCA_030446525.1 Armatimonadaceae bacterium | reverse complement strand
GGCAGGAGACGCTGCCGCCCTCCTGTCCGATCCAGGGTGTGGTCACCGTGGCACTGCGCATGGCGGCGTAAGAGGCTTTCATAGCCACGTCAGGGGCACTCATCTCCGTCATCTCTCCCCGACGTTAGGAGGGGCGTTTGTCGCCTCCCGTGCCCACGCGCGCACGTGGCGCAGCCAGGCGGTGCTCTTTAACCGCTCACTTTCTTCCAGGAAGCGGGTCGCCGCCTCGCTCGTGAGCGGCGGAAGAGCGACGCTGTGCTCGGCTTCCGTGTACCCGTCGCCCTCGCGCCGGAAGAACTGCACGCGGCTGCCGTCGCAGCGCCAGACTTCGGGAACGCCCACTGCCGCGAAGATGGGGAACTTAGGCAGTGATGGGCTCGTCACGTCCACCTCGATGACGAGGTCAGGCGGCGGGTCGGCGCTCAGGTCGATCTCGCCTTTGCCGCTGACGATCGTGGCGTTCTGGATGTAAAAGGCGGAGTCCGGCTCGAAGCCTTTGCCCAGATCTTCGCGCCGGAACGTGGTCGAACCGACCCGCTCGATGTCGATGCCCATCTCCTCCGCCAACACTTCCACAAGCAGCGCCAGCGTGCGGTTCGGTTTCTCGTGTTTCCGGGAAAGGACCATGACCTCCAGCCATCCGTTATCGTAGGTGAAGCGCGGCCCGGCGCTTTCCGGGTGCTCGGCGAGCAGGCGCTCGTAAGTCTCCCAACTGACGCCCTGCAGGATGACCTTTTGCTCCGGTGGACTGAGGACAGTTGCCATCATCGTTCTCCAAGACAAAACTCAAGAATGCTTTGACTCGTAACGCACTCGGTGGTGAGATCTACTGGTAATCGAACGACTGTTTCCTGGTGATTGCACCACGTGGGGGCGGGGGAGTCAAGGCGTCCGGCTGTCCACGTCGCGGTCCGACAGGTGATCCGCGGTGACTTTGTCCTAGCGAGCGGCGCCCGCCGCGTCCCCCGTTCCGTTCTCGAAAAACCGCCGGGCCATCTTCACGCGCTCCTGGAACTCCCGGGCGATCAGCGGCCAGTCCGCCTCACCTAAGCGCGCGCGCAGCTCCGCCGCGGCTTCCGGGCTCGCCATGAAGGAAGGCGCCGACGCGAGCAGGTTCGAGACGGTTTCCCGCAACATCTCCGGCGCCTCGAGGAGCTCGACATCCATAAGGTTGTCGCCGAAGTCAAGCTCCGGATCGGTAAGAAACTGGATCACGTCCGTTGTGGTTTGGTTCATCAGGTCTTCTCCGCGTTTGAGGCCCGCCGGCTGTCGGTCTTCTTTACCCATCGGCACCGCGTTTACATCCGAGGCCATCTACTCCCTTTTCGCCGCCAGAAGGGGATCGCCCGCGCCGCGGCGTATCCTTGAAAGGGATCCGACATGAGAATTACCGCACTGAGAACCGTAGTTGTCAACGCCGAGATGCGCAACTGGGTGTTCGTCAAGGTCGAAACGGACCAGCCGGGCCTGTACGGCTGGGGCGAAGGTTCGCTCGAATGGAAGACGCGCGCGGTCGTCGGGGCGGTCGAGGACTTCGCGCCCATGGTGGTCGGCGAAGACCCGCGCCGCATCGAGCACCTGTACCAGAAGATGTACCGGCAGTCGTTCTTCCGGCCGGGCGTGATCGGCATGAGCGCGATCTCCGCCATCGAGCAGGCGCTCTGGGACATCAAGGGCAAGCACCTCGGCGTTCCCGTCTACGAGCTGCTGGGGGGCCGGGTGCGCGACCGGGTGCGCATGTACACCCACCTGGGCGGCGGACAGATGAACGCCGTGTACGAGACCTTCGAAGTCGGCCCCCTCGTCGATCTCGCGGGCGAGGTGGTTGAGAAGGGCTACACCGCCGTCAAAGTCGTCTTCGTCCCCTACTCGGAGCCCCTCGAGGGCATCGCCAAGGTGAAGCAGCTCGCGCGGATGATGGGCGAGCTGCGCCGCGCCGTCGGGGATGCGATCGACATCATGGTGGACTTCCACGGCCGCACCTACCCGGCCATGGCGATCGAGTACATCCGCGCCGTCGAGGAGTTCGCGCCCTACTTCTGCGAGGAGCCGGTCCCGCCGGAGAACGTCGAGGCTCTCGCAGAGGTGCGCGCGGCGGTGCGGGCGCCGATCGCGACCGGCGAGCGCCTGGTGGGCCGTCACCAGTTCCGCCCCCTCTTCGAGCAGCGCGCCTGCCACATCATCCAGCCGGACCTGTGCCACTGCGGCGGGCTGTGGGAGGCGCGCAAGATCGCGGCCATGGCCGAGGTCTACCAGATGGGCGTGGCCCCCCACAACCCGCTCGGCCCCGTCGCCAACGCCGCCGCGCTGCATTTCGCGCTCGCCACCCCGAACTTCCTGATCCAGGAGGACATGCTGACCGACGTGCCGTGGCGCTGGGACGTGGTGCAAAGCTCGCTCCGGACCGAGGGCGGCCACTGGCTGCCCAGCGACGCGCCCGGCCTGGGCATCGAGGTGGACGAGCCGGCCGCGAAGCGGCACCCCTTCCGGCAGGAGGTCATCCACAGCAACACCATCCGCGCCGCGGACGGCGCGATCCTCGACTGGTGACAACCCTGATGAAGCCTTATAACCTGCTTATTATCTGCCCCGACCAGATGCGCGCCGACTATCTCGGCTGCTACGGCCACCCCACGATCGGCAGCCGGCACATAGACGGCCTGGCCGCCCAGGGGGTGCGCTTCGAAAAGGCGTACTGCAACGCGCCCTTGTGCGGGCCGAGCCGCATCAGCTTCGCCACCAGCACGTACGTCGGCGAGCACGGCCACCGCAACTACGGCTCGACCGTCAGCCCCGACGTGCCGAACCTGGTCATGGCGCTCAAGGGCGCAGGGTACCGCACCGGCATGTTCGGCAAGAACCACCTGTTCACGTACCGCCGGCTGCCCGAAGTCTGGGACGAGCTCGACGAGATCTGCCTGGGCAACTACGACCGCCATCCCGAATACCGGCGCTCCTTCGACGCGTTCCCCCTGGAGCCGGACCACCCGTACAACATCACCGGCCGGCTGACCGACGAGACGATCGACTTCGTGGCGCGCGCCGCACAGGGCGATGCGCCGTTCCTCGCCTGGGTCAACTACCAGGACCCGCACCCCGCCTTCTGCTGCCCGCCGCCCTACGACGCCCTGTTCGACCCCGGCGCCGTCGAGCTGCCGGAAGCCTGGAAACACTACGACGCCGATGCGCAGCCCCTGCGCAACGCGAGCTGGCGCGCCCACTCGCAGATGGACGAGTGCGGCGAGGCGGAGATCCGCCGCGCGATCGCGACGTACATGGGTCAGATCCGCTACGTCGACGATTCGGTCGGCCGCCTGCTCCTTGCGCTGGAGCGTCAGGGGCTGGCCCGGAACACCCTCGTCCTTTTCTTCTCGGACCACGGCGAGCTGCTCGGCGACTACGGCATGACCCACAAGCTGCCGTCCTTCTACGACTGCCTCGCGCGCATCCCCGTGATCCTGCGCCACCCGGACGGCCGCTGGGCCGGCACGACATTTCGCGGCCTGATCGAGGAGGTCGACCTGGCGCCCACCCTGCTGGAGATCCTCGGCGTCGACGTACCCCCCACGATGGTGGGCCGCTCCTGGCTCCGGGCCCTCGATCGCGGTGACGACGCCGGCCGCGACAGCATCCTGTGCGAGGCCGGCGGCGGCGCGCCCACCTGCAAGGAGCCGATCCCCGGCCTGCGGATCAAAGCCCCCTCCGCCCCCACCTCGTTCGGCCCCGGCGCCATGGTCCGGGAGGGCGACTGGAAGCTGTCCGTCTACCATGACGACCGGCCTGAGCTGTACCACCTTGCCGACGACCCCCACGAGCTCGTCAACCGCTTTGACGACCCCGACTGCCGCGAGGTCCAGGCCCGGCTCACGCTCCTCCTCGCGCAGCGCCTGCTCGCGGTGAAAGTCCGTGACGTCGGCCTGGAGTGGCCCAAAGACCGCCACAACCGCGACGTACGCTTCGAACCGCTGGAAGGTTAAGAACCACTACTTTGGATAACACACGCATCGTGTTGATCGAGTGGGGTCGCCTGGAAGGCCGGCGCCCGCGTACTGCCGGAAGCAACGCCCGCCTGGGCGAGCACGGGGTCGTCGTTCGTGTGCCCATCGCGCGCGTCACCGCCGACGACGGTTCGACCGGCTGAGGGGCAGGTCGTGAGCGCGGCGCGGCGGCGGCGGCGGTGCTCGGGGGCGCGCCTGGGCGACCTGTTCTCCGCCGAGCGGGGCGTGGCCGGGCCGTGGCTCGCCTTTGAATATCCCTTATGGGGACCTGGCCGGCAAGCGCGCCGGAATGCCCGTGTACGCGCTCGCGGCGGGCCATCGCCGGGGCCGGGGTGGACAAGCCCTACCGCGCCCTGCGCTACGACACGTCGCTCTACTTCGACGACCTGCACCTCGCTTCAGGCGCGACGCGGCCCGGCCATCGCGGCCGAGGCGCGCGGGGTACGAACGCGGCCACCGGGCGTTCAAGATCAAGGTGGGGCGCGGCGCACGCCATCTCCCTCTGGAGAAGGGAACGCGGCGCGACATCGCGATCGTCCGCGCCGTGCGGGACGCCGTCGGCCCCGAGCCGCCCTCCTGCTGGACGCCAATAACGGCTATAACCTGAACCTCGCCAAGCGCGTGCTCGATGAAACGGCTGATTGCGGCGTGTTCTGGCTGGAGGAGGCGTTCCACGAAGACCCCGTCCTGTACCGCGACCTGCGCGTCTGGCTGCAGGGGCGGGACCTTCCCGTCCTGATCGCAGACGGCGAAGGCGTCGCCCGGCCTGCTCGACTGGGCGCGCGAAGGGATCGTGGACGTGATCCAGTACGACATCTTCGGCCACGGGTTCACGCGCTGGCTGGAAACCGCGGCGCTCGACGCCTGGGGCGCCCGCTCGGCGCCGCACCATTACGGGGGACATTACGGCAACTATACGCCTGCCACCTGGCGGGCGCCCTGCGCGGCTTCACCTACGTCGAGTGGGACGAGGCGACCACGCCAGGGCTGACGCTTCCGGCTACGGGCTCCACGAAGGCCATGTGTCCGTACCGGACGCGCCCGGCTTCGGTCTGGCGCTGGACGAGTATCGCGTTCCGCCGCGCCGGAGTCAGACCGAAGGTTCACCCTTTCCTTGTCGTGACACTCCGCGCAGCGACCCCCGCACGAGGCGAAGCCCACGGCAACGTGTTGACAACCCTTTCTCCCGCGGGTATAGTGACGCCACTGCAACGTTCCGGCAGGAGTTCCCTGGCAGGGGAGCACGCTGGCGCGGCATTTCGCTGTCCACGCTGAAAGGATGCCACCGATGAAGTTTGGTTCACTTTCGGACACGATGGGGCGCTCGCGAACGTGCCCTCGCTCCGGGCGTCGCCTGGCGACACGGCTGGGGCGCCCGGCTCGGCCTGTGCGGCGCGGCGCCCCTGCTGCTGTCTCCGGTGGCCCGGGCGCAGACGGCCCCAGCTCCGTTCTGCCCGAGGACACCGTCAACGCCTTCGCGTACTTCGGGCGCCGCCGCGAGCAACCGGCAGGTCGTGGACGTGCAGGGTCAGCCCTTCTCGCGGGCGCAGCGCCTGTGCACCCCCACCGCAAACGACGGCTCCTCGGGCGCGGAATACAGGTACGGATCCGGGCCAACTCAGCACGCCCGTGAGACAAGGGGACCGGATGCTGGCCACCTTCTGGGCGCGCTGCGTCGAACCGGCGGGCGGGTACACCTTCGCCCGCCTGATCGTGGAAAGGAACGTCTCCCTGGACCAAGTCGGCGACCGGATCGTCCACGTCAACCGGAGGTGGCAGTTCCAGATCCCCTTTCGATGGCCGAGAGCTACGCCGCGGGGGCGGCCAGCGTCCAGTTCTGGCTGGGCTACGACCTCCAGCAGATCGAGATCGGCGGCATCTCCATCGTGGACTACGGGACGGCCGCGCCGCCCGTCGACCCGCCCTCCTACCGGGGCCAGGAACAGGACGCGCCCTGGCGTGCCGCGGCGGCGGAGCGGATCGAGCGGATCCTGAAGCGACCTGACCGTCACGGTGACGGACCGACGGCAACCCGGTCCCGGACGCGGCCGTGGCGGTGCGGATGAAGCGGCACGCGTTCGGCTTCGGGTCGGCGGTGGTCGCCGGCCGGTAGCTGGGCGCCGGGACGGACAACCAGACCTACCAGGACAGGGTCAAGCAGCTCTTCAACAAGGTGGTGTTCGAGAACGACCTGAAGTGGCCGCAGTGGGAGTCCAACCGGCAGCGTCCCCCGCAGGCGCTCCAGTGGCTGCGGGACAACGGCATCGGGAGGGTGCGCGGCCACAACCTGATCTGGCCGGGCTGGAGATGGATGCCGGCCAACGTCCAGATCACGTACGACGACATCAAGGCGACGCAGGGCCAGGAGGCGGCCGACGCCTGGCTGCGCGACCGGATCAACAGCCACATCACGGAGGAAGCCGGCGCGCTGCAGGGCCAGCTCGAAGACTGGGACGTCATCAACGAGCCCTACACCAACAACCAGGTGATAAACATCCTGGGGCGGGACGAGATGGCGCAGTGGCTCCTGCGCGCCCGGGAGGCGGATCCCTACGCGAGGCTCTTCCTCAACGACTTCAACATCCTCGCGGTCGGCGGCGCCGACTACTTCAAGCACCGCTACTACCTCGGCCTGATCCCGCATCTGGAAAGCCTGGGGGCGCCCATCGACGGCTTCGGCTTCCAGGGGCACTTCGGTCCGAACGTGACGCCGCCCGAAACGCTGCTCGCGGTCCTCGACCGGTTCGCGCAGATGGGCAAGACGCTTCAGGTCACCGAGTTCGACATCGACACCACCGACGAGGCGCTGCAGGCGGACTACACATGCGACTTCCTGACCCTGGTCTTCAGCCACCCGGCGGTCGACAGCTTCCTCATGTGGGGCTTCTGGGAAGGGGCGCACTGGAAGCCCAACGGGGCGATGTACCGGCGCGACTGGTCGATCAAGCCGAACGGCGAGGTGTACAGCGACCTGGTCTTCAACCAGTGGTGGACGAATGCCGACGGCGCGACCGACGAGTACGGACAGTACACGGTGCGCGGCTTCCAGGGCGACTACGAGGTGACGGTGGAGACAACCGGACAAACGCAGACGGTGCCGACCGCACTGCCCGGCGAAGGGACGACGCTCACCGTCACGGTGACCCTGCCCGACGGCCGCGCCCTGGGGGGCGCCGCGGCGGAGAACGGGGAGCAAGTGAAGCGATGAACGCCGTCGTCTATGCCGGTACGATCGGGCAGGGCGTGTGGCGCAGCACGGACGGCGGGGAAACGTTCCGGCGCGCGTGCGCGGGGATGTTCCTCGAGGCCGACGTGCGCGCGCTCGCCGCGCACCCGCAGAACCCGCAGGTGCTCTACGCGGGCACGAACGCGGGGATCTATCGCACCGAAGACGGGGGCGGGCGTTGGGAGCGCCTGCCCGCGCCGTTCGACCCCGGCCGGGGCTGGGAGGCGGGCACCAGCGTCTGGTCGCTGCTGGTTCACCCGCGCCGGCCCGACACCCTGTTCGTGGGCACGTGCCCGGCCGCGCTGTACCGTTCCGAGGACGCCGGGGCGTCCTGGGAGCCGCTGGAAGCCGGCCTGGTCCGCGAAAGCCCGGACCTCGTTTACATGCGCGTGACCTGCCTGGTCGCGGATCCGGCCAACGACGACACGGTCTGGGCGGGCATCGAGCTGGACGGCGTGCGGGTCAGCACGGACGGCGGCGCGACGTGGGAGCGGCGGGATGGGGGCCTGAGCAGCCCGGACATCCACGATCTCCTTGTGGCGCCGGGCGGCCCGAAGACGCTGGTCGCGGCCACCAACAACGACATCAACCTGAGCCGCGACGGCGGCGCGACCTGGCAGCCACAGAAGGTGAAGGAACAGTTCCCGTGGGCCTACTGCCGCGGACTCGCACAGAAAGCCGACGACCCCGCCACGCTGTTTCTGGGCAACGGCAACGGCCCGCCGGGCACGGCCGGGGCGGTCCAGATGTCGCGCGACGGCGGCGCGAGCTGGCAGGCGGCCGAGCTGTCCCCGGCGCCCAACAGCACGATCTGGAGCTTCGCGACAAACCCCGCCGATCCCGATCTCGTCTTCTGCGCGTCGGTCCTGGGCTACCTGTACCGCAGCGAAGACGGCGGCGCGACCTGGCGCAAATGCCGGCACGAGTTCGGCGAGCTGCGCGCGCTGGCATGGACCGCCGCGTAGACCGATCCCGGGTTCAGTCGAGGGACGACACGGTGCCCTGCACCGTGTCGGACAGGGTCGGGTGGATGTGGACGGCGTCGCGGAGGCGGTCTACCTCGCCGATGATCAACACGTCGTAATGCGTTTCCTTGTTGGCATTTGCTGCCATGTTTCGTCTGCTCCTGACAGAGGTGTTCCGATCAGCCCGATTCGATTTCCAGCTCTTCGCGGGTCGGCACGCTCGCGGCGCCATTTATGTCGTCGTTGAACTCGATCACGATGTGCCGCAGGCGCCAGTCGAGCGGCATGACCGCCTGGCGCACCTGATGGCTGGCCTCGGCCGCGGGCGGCAGGCGCCGGTTGGGCTTGATGAAGATCTCGGCATACAGGTAGCGACCGTGTTCGCGCAGGAGCACCCGCTCGTCGGTCACGAACGGCAGGGCGCGCACGGCGCGCCGCACGTCCCCGGTGATCGGATCTTCCTCGTCCCTTTCGATGTCGACGGGGTGATGGTCCATCACGTCCGACAGGCTGCGGGCGACGTCGGCCTCGCCGTCGCGCAGGATGTCGAGCGAGATCACGAGCGCGGCCAGCGAGTCGCCCCACCAGAGCCCCCAGGCCACCAGGCTCAGCCCGACGATGCCCGCTCCGTTGGTCATCCAGTTGGCGCGGTTCATGTCGGCGTCGGCGTACAGCGGCTTGTCGTGGATCAGCCGGGCCACCGGCAGCTTCGCGCGGCCCAGCAGGACGGGGGGGATCGCCGTGACGAACATCGCGCCCATCATCAGCCACCCGTGCCAGAAGGTGTGGCCGAACAGGGTGAAGCCGCCGATCGCCGGGCGCTCGCCGCGGATCAGCTTCATCAGCGAATCGAAACACAGGTAGGTGCCGATGCCGGCCAGGACGAACGCCGCCGCGAGGAAGGCGATGGTCCCCGCGCGGTGGTAGCCGAACGGGCGCCGCTGGTCCGCCCCCCTGTTTTCGACGCGGTACGTCAGCAGCACCCCCGCCGCCGGCACGATCGCCAGCGCGTTCTCCAGCCATTCGGTCTTGACCACCTGGCTGCCCCCCATCACCGAGCCGAGCAGAGCGGCCGCGGTGACCTGGTAGAACAGGGTGACCCCGCTCAGCCGCCGCATCTTCGCGAAGCCGGCGCGCAGCTCCTCTTTGGACGGGCCGCGCGTGTGTTCGGGGCACTCCGGACTGGACCGCGGGGTGTTCTGCGCCGCCTCGTCCTGTGATTCGTGAGCGTCCGCCGTGTCTTTGCTCATCGGTCACCCTCCCGGCGGCGCTCCCCGGCGATCACCTGATCCACCAGCAGCAGCAGGCGGTTCTCGCCGGGCGCGACTGCCAGGCAGTAGTCTCTTTCGCGCGGACCTTTCTTGAGGTAAGGCTGCGACATGCCGATACGCGGGGCGAAAGGCGAGTCGCAGGGGACGGTCGCGGCCACCAGGGGGAGGTTCCGTTCTTCCAGCTCCTGCAGCAGCGCGTGCGCGTTGCCGCGCCGCCAGTCGACGCGCGCCCCCAAGCGACGTGCCACCGTTTCCACGAGCCGCTTCTCGCGCTCCCCCAAAGCCGCGGGCGTCGCGCCTTCGTGCGAGACGCCCACCGTCATCACCCCGCTTTCCCGGATGCGCTCCGTCCAGCCGTACTGGTCGCGCGGCAGATCGGCGCAGCCGCCGATCGGGAGCGCCAGCCAGATCGCCACCAGACAGCTCTCCGTCCGCTTCCTAAGGAACACGGTCGGGTTCGCACTTTATGCCGGCGCGACACGTGATCGGCTTGAGCTGCACCGCCGCTAGCCCCTGTTCCGGCCGCGCCGGCCGGCAGCCAAGACCAGCAGGGCGGCCGCGCCGGCGGCCAGCCCGAGCCGCACGGGGGCGGGCAACGCCTGGGCCCGCAGCGTCAACGGCGCCAGAAGCGGGCGCAGCTGATGCCCGAGCCAGATGCCGCTGCCCTGCCCCGGCGAGGCCATTTCGATGTCGACGAAGCTTTGCGGCAGGCCGCGCCGCAGCCCTTTCCAGCCGTCCGTGATCGCCGGCAGGAAGTGGGGTACGCGGTCCACGCCCTCCCCCCGGACCACGCCGCGCCCGCCTTGCCCGAGCAGCGTCTCGACGGCGTCGTGGAGCGTGGGGGCGTGGGTCCACATGTTGTAGTAGGCGACGCGCCCTTCGGCATCGATCAGATACGTCGGGTCGGAAAGGCCGCCGTAGACCTGATGGACCGTGCCGGGGAGGTCGTCCACCAGCACGGGCCAGCCAATGCCCTCCTCCTGGTAGGCTTTCGCGTCCCGCAGCTTCTGCTCGAAGCTGCGATACGGCGGCGCGTCGGGGCCGGGGTGCGCCTGCCGGATGAGGACGTCCACGAACTGCACCTGATCACCCCAGCGCGCGTAGAGTTTCTTGAGCGGCTCGACCGAGCCGGTCGTGACCGGTCAGGTGATCGAGCCGAAGTGCAGCAGGACCGGCTTGCCGCGCAGGTCGCCCAGGCGCAGCGAGCCGCCCTCGGCGCGGGGCAGCTCGAACTCGGGAGCCACCTGGCCGGGCGCGATGCCGCGTTTTGCCACCGTCGCCTCGGCGTCGCTCAGCAGGTGCTTGGTGCGGAAGTGCTCGAAGTTGTAGTCGCCCGGGCTTGGTTTCTCATCCAGAGTGGCGAACTGCTGTGTCACGTCGGGGGTAGGCATGATAGACTTTCCTTCTCTGCCGCATTATCGGAGCGTGTCGCACGCAATGTTCCTCAGGGGGCCGACGGATTCCTGCACCGACCGCCGTTCCACGCCGGCGACGAACCGCCGAAATAATGCAGGAGGTCTTCGCGCCAGCGTTCGCAGTGCCCGCACTCCTCGAACTGGTCGCGCCGAACAGGATGCGATCGTTGGGCGGGATCAGCGCCTGGGTCGGCGACGAGCCGGTGGCGACGGGAACCGTGTCCCGGGGCCGGCAAGAGCTGTCCGCCCGGCGCGAGGGATCACGTTTTTGGCGCCGCCGGCGGCAGACGTTCCAGGCCGCGCAGCGTCAGCGTACGCACCGTCGCCGTGGCGAGGTCCGCCACGCGCACGCGGTGGTTGTTCGTGTCCGCGATATACATCCGGCCGCTCGCGAAGCTCAGCCCTTCCGGCTCATACAGCTCGGCCTCGGTGAAAGCGCCGTCGGCGGCGCCGCTTTGCCCGGTGCCGATCAGTGTGCGCACCGCGCCCGTGGCGGGGTCCAGCGTCTTGACCTTGTGGTTGTAGCTGTCGGCGATGTAGAGGAGGTCACCGTGGACGGCGATGCCGGTCGCGTGCTGCAGGCGCACCTCGGCCCCGACCCCGTCCACGTCGCCCCACTCGAACAGCCCCTGGCCGACGAGGGTGTGTACCGCCGGCGCCTCGTCCAGCGAGACGGCGCGGACGGCGCTCGCTTCGGCATCGGCCACGAACAGGTACCCGAACCCTTCCGCCAGGTCGCTCGGCTGGTTGAAGCTCGCCTCCCCCCGCGGGCCGTCCACGAGGGCTTCACGCCCGTTCCCGGCGAACACTCCGATCCGCCCCTCGCCGAGCAGCACCCAGATCTGGTGCGACCCGGCCATGGCGATGAAAAGGAGGTCATCCGCTGCCAGCAGGGCCCACGGCGAGCGCAGCGGCGTTTCGGGGGGCGCGCCGGGTACGGCGCGCCCCTGGCCCTTCTCCCCGGTCCCCGCGACGGTGCGCACCGTCGCGCCCTCCAGTTCGATGGCGCGCACGGCATGGTTCTCCGTGTCGGCCACGTACAAAGTGGACCCGCCCAGGGCCATGCCGTGCGGGCTGTGGAAGGCCGCCTCCGCGCCCGGCCCGTCCCGGAGCGCCGCGCGCCCGCTGCCGAAGACGCGCACTACCTCCCCGGCCGCGCCCTCGCCGTCCAGCCGGACTTCCAGGATGCGGTGGTGGCCCGTGTCCGCGATGAACAGTCGCCCGTCGTGGGTCGCCAGCACCTTGCCCGGGTAGCTCAGCGGGCGGTCGGGGTGGGCCAGGGCGTCGGCCCGGAGGCCGCCCAGGGGCCGCCGGTCGAGCTGCCCGCTCGCGTCGAACTCCTGGACCATCCCGGCGATGACGGGCGCGAGGTCCTCCGCCCTGATCTCGCCGGACTGCGTACGCACGATCCTACCCGAAGGATCGATCAGGACGAGCGTGGGCCACGCGCGCACGGCGTAACTCTGCCACACCCGGAAGTCCGCGTCGTTGACGACCGGGCTGCGTATGCCGTGGCGCGCCACCGCCTCGCCGATGTCGGCCGTCCGCTTCTCGCCGGGGAACTTCCCCGAGTGGACGCTGATGACCACCAGCGCGCCCTCGAACTGTTCCTGGAGTCGCCGCAACTGCGGGACGTTATGGTGGCAGTTGATTCAGCAGAACGTCCAGAACTCCAGCAGCACTATCTTGCCGCGCAGCCCCCCGATGCTCAGCGGGCGCGGGGTGATCATCCACTCCAGGTTTGGCGGGAACTCGGGCGCGCGGACTATCACTTCCCGATCC
>JAUJNC010000135.1 GCA_030446525.1 Armatimonadaceae bacterium | reverse complement strand
CTCCGCCGCCAGCAGCTCGGTGACGCCCAGCGTGAGAAGATCCCGGAGCGTGGCATCGGCCAGCGCCGCCGGGGACAGCTGGGCCTCGATCCCCGCCAGCTTATCCCCGACGAGCGCGTCCGCCTGACTCGCCGCATCCGACGCCGGAAGCGACGCCGCGCGCAGCACGGCGTCGCGGTCGATCGTGAGCACGGTTGCCATCCGTTACGCCTCCTTTGCTACTCCCCCTTCCCCGGACCCCTGCTGAGGGCCGGGGGTGAGGGCTAGACCTGGCTGCCGAACGCGTACTGCCACAGGCCGTAGCCGGCCGAGTGGCGGGCGCGGACGCCGTAAAGGTATTCGTCGCGCAAAAAGCCCGTCTCCGAGTCCGCCTCCAGGCTGGTGAACTCCGGCTCGAGCCGCACCTGGGCGATCAGGGGCCGGACCGGCTTGGTGGTGTCCAGCAGGAACCAGTTGTCGGGGTCGGGAAGCTCCGGCGACACCAGGAGCGTCAGGCTGTTCTGCAGCACGTTGGACGCCAGCTTCTGCGACCCGTCCGCGCCCAGCAGCGTGTCCGGCCAGTAGGCCGACTGCAGGATCTCCCGCGCCGTCCACTCCAGCTCGGGCGGGACCACGAGCACGTCGGGCGTGACGTTCATCGGGCGGCCCCGGTCGTCCTTGACCCGCCGCATCGCCGTGAGCGCCGCCTTGAGCGCCTGGGCCGAAAGGGGGTCGAAGCCCAGGTTGCTCTGGCTGCCCGCCTCGCCCTGGCTGTGCGCGGCGTCGAAGAACGGCCGCCCGTCGTAGCCCGCGCCCCCGAAGCCGCCCGCCAGCAGCCCGAACACCAGGCCGTCCATGTGCCGCCCGGCGTCGCTGGCCATCTGCGCGACGCGCATCCGGAGCTGGCCGTACTGGTCGTCCTCGATGGCGGACCGCTTGATGCCGATCGTGGCCTCCCAGGTCCGGTTCTTGATCGCGAACTCGTAGGCGCCCAGGCCGCGGATCACGCGCTCGTCCGTGAACTCGCGCAGGCCGGGCGTGGCGCCGAGCCACGCGTAGTCCTCGGACTCCTTGCTCGAATCGACCCGCATGGCGATGCGGGCCCACTGCGGCGTCTGGGCGGCGTAGGCCTCCTCGAAGACCACCTTCAAACCTTCCGTCAAAAACGCGGAAACCTCCGCGGGCATAACTGCCATGGGATACCTCCTTTGAAACCTCCCCCGCCCCTCCTGAGAGGAGGGGGGTCTTTATCTCACCGCGTTGTCGATGCGGACGCGGACCTTGCCGGACGAGACGACCTCGGCGACGTAGCCCGCGAGCACGCTGTTGACGCCGGTGGCGGCCACGGTGTCGTCGGCGGTGACGTAGACCGCCAGGCCGATGTCGGCGGTGGCCGCGGCCGCCTTCTTGACCAGATAGGTGCCGGTCTTTTTCACCGGCACGGTCTTGACGCCAGCGGCGACGCCGGTCGTGTCGACCTCCTCCTCGGCCACACCGAGCAGGGCGTGGCTCGCCGCGTCCGCGCCGGGCACGGCGTAGCCGCTGCCGTTGCGGCACACGAGCGCGCCTTTGTAGATGTGGACGTTACCGGCGACCGGGTAGGCGATCAGCTGCCCGGCCTTTTCCTGCGCGTCCGTGTTCTGTGTCAGCGCCATCTTACGCCCTCCTTCCCGCTGCGGGGGGTCCCTTCCCCGCGTGGCCTCCGGCGACCCGCTCGGCGAGCCGCGCCGCATCGATACCGAGCGCCTGGGCGATCCTGCCCGCCAGCGGCGACACCGGCGCCCCCGCCGCCTCGTCGCTCCACCCGCCGCCGAAGCCCGCCGGCACCTGCGCGCCGCGCGGCTGCACGACCGGCAGCGCCCGGAGGAACCGCTCGAACGTCTCGGCCACGTCGAGCGTCTGCCCGCCCGCAAAGGTGACCGGGGCCGCGGCCGACAGGAGCGCGAGCGCCGGCTCGTGCGTGGCCGGCGTCACCTTGCCCTCCTGCTGCCAGCGCGCCAGCCGCTCCTGCCCCCGCGCCGGCAGAAACGCGGCGTCCGCCACGCGGGGCCGGGCGACGATCGAGACCTCGCGCAGCGCCAGCGGCTCGCGCGACAAGCCCACCGACAGCGACTCGATGCCGCGCCGCCGGAGCAGGGCGTCCACGTCCGCCGGCACGGCCACCATCCCGAACAGCTCCCGCCCCCGGCGGTGGAGGGCGACCACCTCGGCGAGCGGGTCGAGCGGCGTGTCGACGTGCTCCACCTTGACCGGGACCGCGGGCGCGCCCTCGGCCCGCGCCGCGTTGAAGCGCGCGATGATGCCGTCCAGGTCCGATTCGCTAACCTCCAGGTTCTTGTCCGGGTACGCGCCCGCCTCGAACAGCTTGGCGGGCCGGTACACGACCTGCTCGTCCCCCGCGCCCGCCGCGGGCGAGGCGGCGGATGCCGCCGCGCCGTAGAACGCGACGTCGCCGCCCGATTTCAGCCACTCCATCAGGACACCTCCTCCGTCCGTGCGACGCGGGCGCGCGCGCCATCTGTATCTGCTCGCGCCCGACGCTCCTCCGCCTTGGCGTGCGCCGCCGCGGCCGCATCCGCCGCCTCCTGCGCCGCCCGCTGCGCCGCGCCCGCCTGGCGCACTCCGAAGAGCGCGATCAGGACGGGCGCGACCACCGCGACGAGCCGGATCCCCTCGTCCGGCGTCATCCCCTGCATCGTGAAGCCCCTTTCCTCAAACACATGGTTGATTTTCAAACTTGTGTTTGATTACTGGTAAGGTCGTGCCACAAAGCGGGGCAAACTATCCAACAAATTTTTAGCCCCCTCCCCCGCCGAGGGTGAGGGGGCCGGAGCGGCGCAAACGAAAAGGGCCGGGGTCTCGTAGGAGACCCCGGCCCGGACCGATGCTGTTTCGCGGTGAAGCCTAGCGGCTCGCCAGGCGGTAGTAGCCCACCCTCTTGCCGTTGACGTACTTGTAGTAGCCGACCTTGCGGCCGTTGCTGTAGCGGTACACGCGGTAATTGCCTCCCGAGTCGGAGTACCGCGCGTTCTCTTTGCTCTGCGCCTTGCGGGCGTCTTCGTACTTCTTGGCCGAATACGCCGCGCCCGCGCCCAGCACCAGGGCGTTCGTGGTCTTGCCCTTGACCGCCTGGTGCGCCGCGGCGGCCCCCAGGACCGCGCCCAGGTTCCGCATGTTGTTCTTGTCTTTTTGCCGGCCGGTCTGCGCCGCCACCGGCCCCGCCGTCACCGCCAGCGCTATCGCCCCCGCGACCAGGGTCTTGATTGTGCTTTTCATGTTCAACAAAACCTCCTTATTGCCGGATACCACCGGGCCGGCTTGTCACCGCCCTGCCCGGTTCCCCATCTATTTTTTCCCGTCTTCCGCGTGTTCTAACCCTACATTTTATACCTGTAATTTAAAAGAGATGTTCCGCCGCGTTTCGGCAAGAACCCTTTCGCGATCAGCCGAGGCGTGAACTACACGCGGGGACAAGCCCTGCGGCTTCTGGTTTCGACGCTAACCGCTTGCCGTAGCAAGTCTTATGCCGGCTCCACCGGCGTTTAACGTCTCTGTAGCTAATCGAGGCGCGATGCGATTAACCTGCACAGGGAAACGAATCCGTCTTCGTTCATGCGGTCTCGGCGTTGCCGCCCGCCTTCGCCCCGCACTGGTTCAGGAAGTGCGGGGTGCAATGCTAAACCGAAACGCCTATAACATTATGCAAGGGGATGCAAGGGGCTCGTAAAAACATTGTGTAACTGATTTTCAGGAACGGGCGTATGATAGGTGACATGGACACAGACGAGATGCGGAAGAGGCCAGGGCCGGTAGCAGGACCGGAAACGGTCAGGAAAAACGTGCTGATTGAGCCTGATCTACTCGAATGGGCGAAAAGGCAGCCTGGAGGTTTTTCAGAGTTGGTCAGGCGTCTGGTGCGAGAGTCGAAGGAGAAGCAGGAGGCCCGCTCCTAAGTGATCGAGATCAAGCACAGGGACACGGGCGAGGTTCTGCACCGGGTAGATGCGGACACACTGGAAGACGCGGACCTAGCCGGCGCGGATCTGAGCGGCGCGCAACTGTTCGAAACTAACTTCACTGACTGTTCAGACCTACATGAGTCCGTCAGCCTCGCCCAGGTCGTGCCTAATGGCCCCTCCACCCTCGACGCGCGCACCCTGCGCGCCTGCATCCACGACCTTCCTGACGTGTTCCTCCAAGGCGTGGGCTACACAAACAAGGAGATCGAGCACCTGCGGGCGCTCTACGCTGACAAAGCTCCCCAGTATTTCTCCTGCTTCATCTCCTACGCCCGTGTCAACGCCGACTTCGCGGAGGGGTTGCACACCGACCTGCAAGGCAAGAACGTGCCCTGCTGGAAGGACGACCACGACATACGCAGCGGCGACTTCTGGTGGGCGCAGATCGGCGAGGCGATCAAGAAGCACGACAAGCTGATCGTCGTCTGCTCGGAGCAGTCCCTATCGCACACCGAGGTGGTCGAAGAGATCGTCGCCGCCATCGAGCAGGAGCGCAAGGCCGGGATTCAGAAGCTGTTTCCCATCACCCTCGACAGGTTCATTTACAGTAGCGACATTGAAGAAGCGACATTGAAGAGAGGATCCAGGGTTTCAACCTGCCGCCGCGTCACCGCCGCGAAGACTGGCTGACGTACCTGCGTGATTATCACATCCTTGACTTCTCGGGCTGGAAGGACCACGACGCGCACCAGAAAGAGTTCTCGAAGCTGCTGGACGTGCTGAAGAACCTGGCCAAGCGATAAACCAGGATGTGGTAATGTTTCCTAGTTCATTCAGGCAAGATTTCATGGCGAACAGAGAACAACTGGCTATCATCAAGCAGGGAGTCGCCGCCTGGAATAGGTGGAGAACGCACAATCGTTTTGCTTTGGTTGACCTTTATCGAGCGGATCTGAGCGGGATGAATCTTAGCCGGGCGAATCTCTTCAAGGCGGACCTCCATGGCGCAAATCTAAACCAGGTGAATCTGGCGGGTGCAAACCTAAGCGAATCGAAACTTAGCGACGCGAATCTCAGCCGAACGGACCTTACTGGTGCTGACCTGGGTGGAGTATCTCTCTTCTTGGCTAATCTCAGCGGGGCAAAACTTGTTGGCGCAGACCTCAGTGATGCCATCCTGAGTAGGGCGGATCTCAGTGGGGCAGACCTTTCAGGAGCGAACCTTACAGAAGCCAACTTAGTCCAAGTGAATTTTGAGAAGGCGAAGCTGAACGAATGTCGCATTTACGGCATTTCTGCCTGGAACTTAAAGCTAGATGGGGCCGAGCAACAAGCGCTTGTCATCACTCCAGAAGGTGAACCAACGATTACCGTGGACAATCTGGAGGTTGCTCAGTTCATCTACCTGCTACTCAACAACGAACGAATCCGCGATGTTATTGACACAGTCGGGCGCAAGGCAGTGTTGATACTAGGCCGCTTCACGGAAGAACGCAAGGCGGTTTTGGATGCTATTCGCGAGGAGTTGCGGAGGCACCATGACTATTTACCGATCATGTTCGACTTCCCGAGGCCTGACAGCAAGAGCTATATTCAAACCGTGACTACGCTGGCCCATTTGGTACGGTTTGTCATTGCTGACGTGACAGACCCGAAGGTTATCTTGGAAGAGATGTTGGGTGTATTTTCGAAACTTCCCTCTCTCCCTGTCCAGCCGCTACTGATGAAGGGTTCGAACGCTAACGTTGTCCTGACGGACTTTTCGGATTTCCCAGGGTTTTCGGAGTTTCACCTGTACACGGATATCGAAGACCTGCTCGCTTCTCTAGCAGATAAGGTCATAGCCCCTGCGGAAGAAAAGGCAAAGAGGGCCGAGGAAAGGCGAAACAAGTTCGAAGAAACATTGCGAGCCATGGGCAGCATCTGAGGAAACCTGGAGAGTCGGCCAACCAGCCCCTCCCCGTTCTCAACGAGCCTTTCGACAAACCATCCCCTTCGGGCAGTCGCTTTCCTTTGTCCCCACGCCGCTGCTTGCTACTTTTCCGCTAACGCAGCTCTGCTGATCCTCTAGGCCCACCTTTCAAGCCATCTCCTTCGGGCGTTGACTTTTTGTTTGCCCGGTTACAACCCTCAACGACGGAAACGGGACGCGACTCATCCGCCCCGACAAGCGGGGCAGGTTTTCTCGCGCTTCTTCTATAAAAAAGCCGCCCGTAAGCTATCCTGTGCTCGCGGGCGGCTTTGTGTTTGCGTCCGTAGCTCACGTGTGCGCGAGTCTGTTCGCGCTGCGCCGCCTTCGCAGCGCCGCCCCTGGCCCGCACGGAGGGGGCGAGTGCCGTCAGCCTGCCGTACGCCCCGCGGCGTGGCGGCGCGGGTCAGGCGGCAGCGGCATCAGCCCCCACGCGGCGGGCGCGGGCGATCTCGCGCCGGGCGACGGGCCGCACCTGCCCGGCCAAGACCGACACGACCGCGATGGTCTCGCCGTCGAGCGCGGTGAACTCGACCTCATAGCCCCCGCCGCCGCGGTGCTCCAGCACCACCGTCCCGATGTCGCCCGGCTGCAAACCCTGTTCGGGGATCTCCGCCGTCAGCACGACGGTGTCCAGACCACGGATCATGTCCCGCCCCTTTCTTGTTCATCGACGGCGTCCAGCGGGGTAGTCCACGAACTTCGCCCGGGGCGTCTCCACGCCGTCCACATCGGGCAGTCGCATCGGGGTTGGTCACTCCCACGTAACAATCTCAAGCTGAAAAGGCCGGGGCAGCCGAACCCCCGCATCATTATACACTGCAGAGGCGGTGTGCATCTGCGTGTCGGCGCGCACCAGCGCCGCTCATAACCGAGCCACCCGCGAGCGTAGCGTAGCTCGCGGGTGGCCTGGTAGTTGGGCCGACTGCTTTATGCGGGCGGTCTCATGCTCGGGCGCTCGTGCCCGCTTTGCGCCGCCTTCGCGCCGCCGCGCCGCCCCCAGCAGCCCCGTGCCCACGAGCAGCAGGGTCGTCGGTTCCGGGATCACCTCCGGCGCCACCGAGATGCCGATCACCGGCAGGGGCGTCCTGCCGTCGCCGATCGTGCCCACCAGGCTGGCCGCGCCCGTGCCCAGGTCCACCGTGTAGAACTGCGGCAGGAACGCGGCCGGGCCGCTGGTCGGCGTGTACGTGAGGTAGGCCGCGCCGCTCACCCCGAGATGTCGAAGCCGATCAGGTCGCCCACGCCCGAGAAGGCGCCCAGCGGGCCGACCGTGGTGAGCACCCCCTGGTTCTCGGGATCGACGCGCACCAGCACGCCCAGGGTGGCGTCGATGCCGTAGAGCCGGGTCGCCTCCGCCCCGGCGACGTTGTTGGCGTAGGCCAGGCCGATCACGTTGGGCAGGCGCCCGAAGTTGACATCGCCCGGCGCGTAGGCCAGCGGGCTGTCGACGGTGGTCCGGCCCGTGTCCGGGTCGATGCGGTAGTTGACCCGGCGGAAGCCCTCGACCCGCGCACGAAGGCGCGCAGGTTTCGTCGGTGACCGGGTTGAAGTCCAGGCCCAGCCCCACGGCGGAGACGAACGCTGGCGACCCGGGCGGCGGCCCCGGTGGCGGGGTCGATGGTGAAGAGGCGGTCCTGGCTGCTGAGGCCGTAGAGCGCCCGGTGGAGGGGGCGGAAGTCGACGCTCAGGATCTGTTCGGCCCCCAGTATGCCCGTCAGCGGCAGCGGCGTGCTGATCGCGCTGGGCGCGGCGGAGTCGAAGCGGAAGACGCTGGGCACCACGCCGGCGGTGCGCGCGGTGACGGCGAAGATCTCCTCGGCGCCGGCGCGCGGCTGCCCCGGCGCACGCCAGCGTGCAGGGCGAGCGCGCCAACGATGAGGCGCCGCAGCGCGTGTTGCATGGCTCGTTGCATGTGTAATCCTCCTGACAAGTGGACCGGGGGCGAGCGGCGCGCGCCCCCGCGTCACGCGACGTTACGGGTATTCTACCCGATGCGGATCATGTGGGCCACCGACGGCACCAGCCGGCCCCCGGTGTCCGAGTCCGGGTTCTGCCGCAGGATGAAGAGCATGTCCCGCTCCCCATGAGGGAGGCGCTAGGAGAGGCCCGCCACACCTTTCCATTTGTCGGGGCACGTGCTATAATGTCTGAAAGCTGATGCGCGACTTCGTGGACACGCTGCCGCTGCGTCTAGCGGCGGCGGTCGCCGCCCTGGTCGGCGTGGTTTGCCTGTGGAACGGTATCGATCTGGGTGTCCGCGTGGCGCATCGGTGTTACTTTTGTGGTGCTCCTGATGGCGGGCCTGGTGGTGCGCCGGCTGGTACTTTCGCTGGGGGGCGAGGCGACCCGTCCTCTCCCGGCGATCCGTACCCACAGGCGCGGCAGACAAAGGACGCCGCGCCCGCATCGGGAAAGAACGTGGATGTCATTGCCCCGGGGTACGCCCATCGGGGATCTCCTGCGGGATGACAACGCAGAAGACAAGTAGTACGAGGACTTATGCCCGCCCGATCCATGGAAGACGCCTGGCGGCGCTTCAAGACGAACAAAGACCCCAAAGCGCGCGAGGTGATTATCGACAACTACGCCTACCTCGTCAAGATCACCGCCGGACGCGTCGTCACCAACCTCCCCCAACCTGGAACGCGAAGACCTGTACACGGCCGGCTCGATGGGGCTGATCAAGGCCGTGGACCAGTTCGACCCGAACCGCCAGGTCAAATTCGAGACCTACGCCATCGCCCTGATCCGCGGCGCCATCCTGGAGTCCCTGCGCGAAGAAGACTGGGTCCCCCGTTCCGTCCGCGAGCGCGCCAAGACGCTGGAGCGCACCTTTTACCACCTGGAGGTGACCCACGGCGCCCCCGCCACCGAGAAGCAGGTGGCCGAGCACCTGGGCATCTCGCAGGATGATCTGGCCCAAATCCCTGGCCGACACGGGCCGCACCAGCGTGCTGTCGCTCGACGACCTGCTCCTGGGGGCGAAGGTCGGAGAACCTGCACCTGGTCGACGTGCTCCCCGACGAGTCGTCCAACCCCTCCGCCGACGTCGAGGTGCGCGAGCGGATCCGCCAGCAGCCAAGGCGGCGCCATCGACCGCCTGCCGGAGCGCGAGCGGCTGGTGATCGCCCTGTACTACTACGAGGGGCTGACCTTTAAAGAGATCGGCAAGGTGCTCACGGTCTCCGAGTCCCGCGTCTACCAGGCCACACCCAGGCGGTGGTGCGCATGCGCGGGTACCTGAACCGCGAGCAGGAGCTTTCCGCAGCTAACATCCCGCCCTTTTTCTTTCACCACGAACTGCCATGCAAGTCCTTCGCTTTGCGGCGTTTGCCGCCCTGATCGTCAGCCTTTCCCCGCCGCCGGCCGCGCGCAGGAGGCCCCGCCGCCCGCCGCGGTGCAGGAGACCCCCGCCGGCCCCGCCGCCCGCCGCGGCGCAGCCGGCGGCCGCGCCGGGCGGGGACACCGCCTTCCGCCGGGGCCTGAGCGCCTACAAAAAGGGCGACCTGGACGCGGCCCGGCGCGAGATGGAGGCCGCCGTCGCCGCCGACCCCAAGGACGCCGAAGCGCTGGGCTGGCTCGGCTTCCTGCTGGTGAAGCAGAACCAGCCGGACCTGGCCATCCCCTACCTGCAAAAAGCCGCGGCGCTCCGGCCCGGTGTCGCCGACACCTACATCAACCTGGGCAACGCCCTGCTGCAAAAAAAGCAGACACGGCAAGCCCTGGAGATGCTGAACAAGGCCGTCGAGGCCGACCCGAAATCGCCGGAAGCGCACGTCAACCTGGGCCTGGCCCACGCGCGCGGCGCGCAGTATGACCTGGCCGTCCGCTCGTACCGCAGGGCCATCGAGCTCAACCCCAAGGACGCCAAAGCCTGGACCAGCCTGGGCGCCGCCATGCAGAGCCTGGGCAAGATGGGCGAGGCGGCCGAGGCGTATCGCGAGGGCGCGCGGCTCACGGGCGATGCCGGGGCGTGGGCGAACCTCGGGGCGGTCGAGCTGGCGCGGGGCAACCGGGCGGCGGCGGTCGCGGCGCTCGAGAAGGCGCGCCAGCTCGCACCCGACCAGTACGACGTGCTGCTCAGCCTGGGGCGCGCTTACGCCGAGGCGGGCCGCAGTCTTGAGGGCGCCCGGGTCTTCGCCGCCGCCGCCGAGGCGAGGCCGGACGCCGCACTCCCCCGCTATAATCAGGGCGTCCTGCTGGCCAAGGCGGGCCGGCTCAACGAGGCCGTCGCGGCCTACGAACAGGCGCTCGCCCTCGACCCGAAGTACTTCGACGCCCTCGTGAACCTGGGCACCCTCACCTACCGGGCCGGGCGCGCGGGCGAGGCCGCGACCCATTTCAAGGCGGCGACGGAGCTGCAGCCCGGCTCGGCGCTGGCCTGGGCCAACCTGGGTGCGGCGCTGTCCAAGGCCGACGACGCGGCGGGGGCCGCGGCGGCGTGGCGCAAAGCCGCCTCCCTGGACCCGAAGGACTACGACGCCCGCGCCTTTCTGGCCGCACACCTGCTCGCCCAGAACAAGACCGACGAGGCCATCCGCCTTTACCGGCAGGCGGCGGCCCTGCGCCCCAAATCGGCGGAGGCGCAGAACGCGCTCGGTCTGGCCTACCAGCAGGCCGGCAAGCTCGACGAGGCCCGGGCGGCCTACAAAAAGGCGATCGCGCTCAACCCCCGGTACGCGTACGCGCACAACAACCTGGGCGTCGTCTACGAGCGGCGCGGGCAGCTCGCCGAGGCCGTCGCCCAGTACAAAAAGGCGCTCGCCCTCGACCCGGCCCTCGAGGACGCGCGGCACAACCTGTCGCGCTTCCGCAAGGGGCAGTGACCTTTAGGTCAGGGGGATAGGATGCCGACCGTCGGGT
Source organism: Armatimonadaceae bacterium (assembly GCA_030446525.1). The sequence goes on along the minus strand of JAUJNC010000135.1, from coordinate 3,470 downwards.
TGCTGATTAACGAGGCCAAGCCGGAGGCGCTCGCGGCGGCGAAAGGGCTGGTGCAGGCTCTCAACGAGCGCGGCGTGACCGTGCGCGCCCGCGCCTCGATGGCCGAGCGGATCGCGCAGGAGTTCTGCTGCGCCGACGAGGCCGAGATCGTCCGATCGGATTTCGTCGTCGTGCTGGGCGGCGACGGGACGCTGCTCGCCGCCGCGCGTCTGCTCGCCTCCCACGGCACCCCGATGCTGGGCATCCACCTGGGTCGGTTCGGGTTCATCGCCGAGGCTTCCCCCGACGAGCTGCTGCGGGCCGTCGACAAGGTGCTCGCGGGCGAGTGCGCCGTCGACGAGCGCATGATGCTCGCCTGCACCGTACACAATGGCGGGCCGGCGCAGCAAACGCCGCTCGGCATGAACGACGTCGTCGTGGCGAGTCAGGCGACGCGCATGACGCACATCCGCGCGCGCGTGGGCGAGCACACGCTCGCCACGTACGCCGCCGACGGCGTGATCGTCGCCTCGCCGACCGGGTCCACGGGCTACTCGCTTTCGGCCGGCGGCCCCCTGGTGCACCCGTCCACGCCGGTGCTCCTGATCACGCCGATCTCGCCGCACACCCTGAACGCGCGCACCCTGGTCATCCCCGACACCGAGACCGTGCACCTGACGGTCGAGGGGGGTGAACGCGACGTCCTCACCGCGACCGTGGACGGCCAGATCGAGGCGCCCCTGCGTGCGGGTGACACCGTGACCGTGCGCCGCGCGCCCCATAACGCCCGCCTGCTTTCCGTGGGCGGCCCCAACTTCTACGACAAGATCCGCGCCCGCTGGCACTACGGCGAGCGCCTCCCGGTTTAGCCCGTCCCGGCGACTCCGCTCTCCTCCGGCTCGTTTCGCCCCATCGGCGTCATCGACATCCGCGCGCGATCCGAAGACAGTCAGACACACGGACGACTTTCCTGAAAATAGTTTTCCTGCTATATCAAAATTACGCCCCCTGTGTGGCATATCCTTGATAACCGCTTCTCTCTTTCCGCCGGGCTTATTGCGATCCGAGCCGTAGGCCCGCGCCGTCGAAGATGCGCGCCACCGCGCAGAAGGATGTGCCACCATGTGCCACGACCAGGAAGTCGTCGTCCGGACCGAGGCCGAAGCCCGCATCACCCGAGAAACGCTGGCGCGTGCCGAGGCGCTGCTGGAACATTTCGACGCCGACCTGTACCCCATCTGCCGGATGCACCCGGCCATAGTGCGGACCCTTCACCGCGGGCTCAACAGCTTCGTGGAGCGCCTGGACGACATGCTGTCCCGCTACCAGGCCGGATGACCTGTTCTCTACAAAAGCCGGGGCGCGGCGGATGCCGCGCCCTTGCCTTGTCACGTCCGTCAACGCTTTTTCTCCGCTTACAGCGGCGGGAAATATACCCCGCCGACGAAATCTTCGGCGGAACCCGCTTGAGCCAGGTACTCCAGGTCTTCAATGCACTCGCCGAGGCTGGGGTCGGGCGTCTCACCCCGTCCGTCCTCCTCCGCGGTCACAACATCGACACCACGCGCCCTGAGCCCCCGAACGATCTGCCCCTCGACGTTCTCATCCATGTAGAGGGCGATCCTGCGGGCGTCTGGCGCTGCTACCATTTTTTTGTCCCCTTCCCGACGCGTCTCTTTCCCCCAGGGTATGCTTGTTCGCGCCGATTGTCAAATCAACCGGCAACAGCCCCGGGTTCAAACACGCTGTTTGCGCGGCCCCGACGCGGCGGGGTATAATGGGGCGGGTATGCTGACCGAACTTTCCATCCAAAACTTCGCCCTGGTGGACAAGCTACGCCTGACCTTCGGCCCGGGCCTGAACATCTTGACCGGCGAGACGGGCGCGGGCAAATCCATCCTGATGGACGCGCTCAACCTGGTGCTGGGCGAGCGGATGGGCACCGAGGTGGTGCGCCACGGCGCCGACAAGGCGCGCGTCGAGGCGGTCTTCGAGGCGGGAGCCAGCCCCCGCCTCGCGGAGGCGATGGAGGCGGCCGGGGTCGAGCCCGAGGACGGCCTGCTCCTGCTGGGGCGCGAGCTGTCGGCCGCGGGCAAGTCGGCGGCGCGCATCAACGGGCGGCCGGCGACGATCGGCACGCTCAAGGCGATCGGCGACGCCCTGGTGGACATCCACGGCCAGCATGAGCACCAGTCGCTGCTCGCGGTCGAGCGCCACGCGGACATCCTCGACGCCTGGTGCGGGCCGGAGGCGCTGTCGCTGCGGGCGGCGGTGGCCGAGGCGTACGCCCGGGCGCAGGCGGCGGCGCGCGAGCTGGCGGCGCTCCAGCAGGACGCCCGCGAGCGCGCGCGCACCCTCGACCTGCTCCAGTTCCAGCGCGACGAGATCGACAACGCCGCCCCGAAAGCCGACGAGGAAGAGGAGCTGGTCGCCGAGCGGCTGCGGCTGGCCAGCGCCGAGAAGCTCTGCGAGGCGGCGTCGGGCGCGTACGCGGCCCTGCACGGCGGCGGGACGACGGGACGGCGGGCGTCGTCCGCCGGCGGCGCCGAAAGCGGCGGGGCGCTGGACGGCCTGACCACGGCGGTGGCCGAGATCGAGCACGCCGCCAGGCTGGACGACCGGCTCGCCCCCCTGCTCGAGTCGCTGCAGAACGCCCTGTACGCCGCCGAGGAGGCGGCGCGCGACGTGCGCGTGTACCGCGACGGGATCGAGTTCAACCCCCAACGCCTGGAGGAGATCGAGGCGCGCCTGGATGTGCTGCGGACGCTGAAGCGCAAGTACGGCGACACCCTCGAAGAGGTGCTCCGCTACCGCCAGGAGATCGAGACGCGACTCCAAACGCTGGAGAACGCCGAGACGCGCATCGCCGAGCTGGAGGCGCTCTCGCAGTCGGCGCAGGGGGAGCTCCAAGCCCGCGCCGCGAAGCTGACCCGGACGCGCAAGCGGGCCTGCGGCCCCTTCGCCGACGCGGTGATGAAGGAGCTGTCGGATCTCGCGATGACGGCGACGCGCTTTTCCGTCGCCCTCGAGGAGCGCCCCCCCTCCGCCCGGGGCGCGGACCACGTCGAGTTCCTGCTTTCCCCCAACCCGGGCGAGCCCCTCAAGCCCCTGGCCAGGATCGCGTCGGGCTGGAAGATCAGCCGCGTCATGCTGGCCCTCAAATCCGTCCTCGCGCGCATCGAGTCCGTTCCGACCCTGGTCTTCGACGAGATCGATACCGGCATCGGCGGGCGCACGGGCGGCGTGCTGGCCGACAAGCTCACCACCCTGGCCGCGAGCGCCCAGGTGCTGTGCATCACGCACCTGCCGCAGATCGCCGCGCGCGGCGTCGCGCACTTCTCGATCGAGAAATGCGTGCGGGACGGGCGCACCGTCGTCCAGGTGACCTCGCTCGCCACCGACGGGCGTGTCGAGGAGATCGCCCGGATGCTGGGCGGGCCGCGCCTCACCGACACGGTGCGCCAGCACGCCCGCGTGATGATCTCGGTAGC
>JAUJNC010000134.1 GCA_030446525.1 Armatimonadaceae bacterium | reverse complement strand
TCGCCGCCGCTGTACATCTCGTAGGGGCGCGTGCCCATGTCGTCGCTGATGATGATGTCGAGCGTCTCGATGGCCCCGGCGCCCCGGGACTTGGCTTCACGCTGCGCCAGAAGCTGCACCTGCATGCCGCCGTCGGTCATGCGGCCCAGGATCTCGTTGGCGACGTCCTGGATCTCGGGCAGGGCGTTCTCGATGATCAGCGCCTGCACGCCGCGTTTGCCGAACGCGCCGACCAGCTCCTTGTAGACGTCCTTCTCTTTGGCGGCCGCCTGCTGCTCCTCCAGCCGGCGCGCCCGCTGCACCTTGAGATCGGCGCAGTGGGCCAGGCGCGCCGTGCGGTGCCCGATCTCGCGCTGCGCGCCCTGCACCTCTTCCTGCCTGGCTTTGATCTGCGCGTCCAGCGCGCCGATTTCCGCCTGCCGGGCGGGCAGCGCCTCGGTCTCCTGGCGTATCTTGGCGATCGCGGCCTGGGCTTTCGCGATCTGCGCCTGCCATTTTTCGACGCGCTCCCGCGCCTTGTTCGCCTGCTGCGTCGCGCTCGCCAGCGTCCTGTCGGCCGCCTCCAGCAGCAGGACGTTGCGCTCCGCGTCCGACAGCCGCTCCCGCTCCGCGCGCGCGTCGGCCAGCTCCTGCACGACGCGCTCCAGCTTCTCCAGGCGCGCCGAGACCTGCATGAGCTGCTCCTGCGCCTCGTGCGCGTAGTCGCGCTCCTTGAGGCGCTGCTCCTGGCGGGCCAGCCGCTCCTCCAGGGAGGGTAGGGTCTTGCATCGCTCCGACAGCCGCAGTTGCTCCTGCATCGCCTGGGCGCGCTGGGCTTCCAGCTTCGCCAGTGTCCGCAGCTCGGCCTGCGCCCGCTCGGCATCCTGCCGGGCCTTCTCGCCGCGCTTCTTCCACTCCATGCCGCGGGCGGCGCACTCCTTGAGCTTGGCCTGGTGCGCCTGCTGTTCCGCCTCGGCCTCTTCCCGCGCCTGCCGCCGCTTCGCCGGACTCAGCGGCTGACCGCACCAGTCGCAGAGCGGTGCGTCCGAGCTTTGCAGGGCGTCGATGCGCTTAGCCAGCCGTTCGATCTGCGCCTTCAGCGTTTCATGTTCCGCCTTCCGCTTGACGAACGCGTCCTCGGCCTGCTGGCGCTCCTGCTCGGCGTCCTGTCGCCTCCGCTCGGGGTCGCCCAGGTCCGCTATCTGCGCATCCAGGCGCGCGACCTCGGCATCCCATCGGGGAAGTTCCCGCGCCTCCTGCCCCAGGCCGGTCACGTCGCACTGCAGGCGATAACGCTCCCGGTCGAGGGCCTCCTGCTCGTCGTGTATCTGCTTGTCCAGGGTCGCCGCCGTGCGCTCCAGGTCCAGCACGGTCGCATACTGCGCCTCGAGCGGCCCGATGCGCGCCTGCAAAGCTTGCAGCGCCGCATACGCCTGCTCTATCTCGCCGCGGCGTGACCGGATCTGCTCCGCCCCCGTGATGCTCTCTTCGGCGTCGCGCAGCTCTTCCTGCGCGTGCGCGACCCACTCCTCGCGCTCTTTGATGCCCGCCTCGTACTCCTGTGCCTTCTCCTCGCGCTCCGCCAGGTACTGGATCCGCGTCGCCAGCGCCTGCCGGTCCTTGTGAAGGGCCTCGACCTCAGCGGTCAGGGTTGCCAGTGTCGCCTCGGCGGCCTGGAGGGCGCTCCGGTGTTCCGCTTCGTACGCCAGCTCGCTGTCGATAGCACGCATCTCGCGTTCGGCGTCCAGCTCGCGCGCCTCGGCCTCGGCGCGCTTGTCTTTGGCCATCTGCTCCAGGGCTTCGTAGCGGGAAAGGTCCAGAATATCGGCGAGCACCTTTTTGCGCTCGGCGACCGGGGCGCGCGTGAACTCGTCGGCGCGGCCCTGCGCCAGGTAGGCGGAGGCGAGGAAGGTCTTGTAGTCCATCCGCAGCAGGGACTCCAGGCGCTGCTTGGTTTCGCGGGCGCTGGTCCCCGACAGCGATCGGAGCGTGCCGTCCTCCTGCCAGATCTGCAGCTCCCACACGGACCCGCCGCGCCGGCCGCGCGCCCGGTGGACCCGATACTTGACTCCCTCTATGGAGAAATCGAACAGCACGCGGCAGTCGGACGCCCCGAGCCGGATCACGTCGTCCTCGGACGGCGCGCGCGTCTCGCCCCACAGCGCCCAGGTGACGGCGTCGAGCAGGGTGGTCTTGCCGCTGCCGTTGTCGCCGGACAGGCAGGCGATGCGCATCCCGGTGAACTCCAGCGGGGGCACGCTTTCGCCGTAGCTCATGAAGTTCTTCAGCTGCAGGCGGACGGGGATCATGTCCTATCCCCCCTGCTCCAGCGTCTCGATCAGCGGGCGGGCGTACTCCATCAGCTCTTCCTTGCGCCCGGCCAGACGCGGCTGCAGATCGAGGTACGTGGCGAGCGCCTTTTCCGGCGTCAGCGCCTCGGTGAGCACCTGGGAGCGCACGAGGGCCTCGGCTGGGGGCAGCTCGCGGGAGATGGCCACCACCAGGTGCGCCGCGCCCAGGGCTTTGCGCACCTCGTCCGTGCGCACGAGGGCGGCCCGGTCCGGCCCAACCTTGTAGCTCAGCTTGACGACGGCGCGCGCGATCGGGTGCCGGGCGATCTCGGCGGCGATGGCCTCGGTCGGGTCGGGGGCGTCGCCCGCGTCCACGTGGATGTCCAGAAAGCGGCGGGTGTCGAGGGGCACGGGCTTCCACTGGGCGTGCCCCTTCTGCACGTCGGCCAGCACGAAGCCTTTGGCCTCGGCGCGCTCGCCGAAGTCGATGCGGTCGATGGAGCCGCAGTAGACCACGGGCGGCGCCTGCCCCTTGTTCATCTCCTGATGCTTGTGGATGTGGCCCATCGCCACGTAGTCGAAGGCGGGCAGGGCGACGTCGGAGACCGGCACCTGCGGCTCGTTGGGGTTGAGCAGGAACCCTTGCGTGCCCACGCGCGCGTCGGCGATGGTGAAGTGCCCGGTCAGGATCGCGATATGTTCGGGACTCTGGGCGACCTGCCTGGCCAGATCGGCGATGTAGTTGGCGTAGCTGTCGCGGATGTAGTGCGCGACCTCCTCGACCGTCTTGGCCCGCACCTCCTCCTTGGCGATGACGCGGGAGCGGGTCAGGTACGGCATGCCGGCGACCAGCACCTCGCCCTTGCGCATGTTGATGGGCATGACGGCGGGCATGTGCAGGATGGTGACGCCCGCCCCGCCCAGGAGGCCGTAGATCTCCAGGGCGTGGGCGCGGCCGCGCGTGTTGGGGATGTCGTGGTTGCCGGCCAGCATCACGACCGGCACGCCCGCGTCGGTCAGGCGCTTGAGGCAGCCCGCGAACGCCCGCTGGTGCGTCTGGTTGGGGTCGCGCGCCTTGTAGGCGTCGCCGGCGAAGACCGCCAGGTCCGCGTTGGCGTCCAGGGCGATGTCGATGGCCTGGTGCAGCGCCGCCGAGAAGTCTTCCAGGCGCGTGTTCAGTCCGGTCTCCGGGTTGTATCTGCCATACGTCTCGACGCCCAGATGCACGTCGCCGAAGTGCATGAGGCGCACCGATGAGGCGGGGGAGGACATGCCCCTATTATAGCACGACGGCTAATGGGCGTCTACCACGCTTCGTGGAGGTTCCGGACTCCGGAAAGCTTTACATCTCGCGCCGAGCCAGGTAGAATGGGTTCAGACCATGCCCAAGCGTCATGACAAACCCCATCGCAAACCCGTCCCGCCGGGCCGTCGTGCCGTGTCCCCCGGGGAGCTGGGTCTCGAATTTTTTCGCCAGAGCAACTACACCGAAGCGATCCGGCAGTGGGACAAGCTCGGACTGGAGAGTGACGCCGCGCGCGCGGCGCTGGCGGAGGCGCACTTCCGCCGGGGCCTCGCCGCGCGCCGGCGCCCGTCCGACGCGCTGCCCGACCTGCGGCGCGCCACCGAGCTGCTCCCCGACGAAGCGCGCTACTGGTACCACCTGGGCCTGACGCTGCACCTGGCCGACCAGCTGGAGGAGGCCCGTTCGGCCTATGCCCGCGCCGCCGAGCTGGGCCTGAGCCGGCGGGGTCTCGGCTTCGCGCGCGGCCTGGCCGAGATCGAACGCTGCCCTGGCCTGTCTCTGGAGACGCTGCCCTGGCTTGACCCGGAAGACCGCGCCGCCCTGTCGCCGGTTGCCGCCCTGCTCCGGGGCGAGCCGCAGGCCGCCCTGGCGGCCGCTTCGGGCAGCGCGGATGCGCCGGCGGCGCTGTGGCGGGGGCTGGCCAGCCTGGTCTGCGGCGACGCCGATGCGGCCCGCGCCGCGCTGGCGCTCCCCCAGGGCCGGCGGCTGCGCGCGGGCGCGGAGGAGGTGCGGGTGTTCTATCACGGCCTGGCGGCGGCCGCGGCCGGGGATTCGCAAGCCGCCTGGCCGAATGGACGGGAGGCTGCCCGCGTGGCGGCGCAAACGAACGTCTCGATCCTTCCCGTCTGCGGCAAGGCATCGCCCGGCTTCACGCGCGGCGCATTCACGAGTTTCAAACCGCGGGCCAGTGGGAGGAAGCGCTCCGGGCGGGGCAGGCCGCGCTGGCGCTGGCCCCGGATGACACCTGGCTGCTCCAGGCCAGTTCGTCGCCGCGCCGGCCTGGCTGGCCGAGACGGCGCGCGCGGCGGGCGACTGGGCCGGGCGCCGCCATCGGCCGCTGGCAGACCATGCGCCCCATCCTGGAGTCGCACCCCGGCCTCGGCCCGTTGCCGCCCGTCCTGCGCAATCTGGCCATCGCCCATGAAGCGCTGGAGCAGTGGGAGCCGGCCGCCGAGGCATGGGCCGCGCTGCTGGGCAGGCTGCCCGGCGCGCCGCAAAAACAAAAGCGCCCGCCCCCGGCGGGTACCCGGGAAACATCCCGCTTGACCAGCAGCGCGCCTGGCTGCGCCGCCGGATCCTGGACAACTACAAGCGCGCCGGACAGCCGGATCGGGCCATCACCTATTACAAACAGGCGATCAAAGCCGACCTGGACAACCTGGATCTGCGCCTGGAGGTGGCTGGCGCGCTGCTCGCCAACGACCAGACCATCGCCGCGCGCAACGAGATCCAGCGCATCCTCGACAAAGACCCCAGGCAGGTCGACGCGCTCTGCTCCAGGCGACGGTGCATAAAGAGCGGACGACGAGGACGCTGCCGAACAATCGCTGCGCCGTGTGCTGGAGATCGATCCCGGCAACGATACCGCTCGGCGGGGCCTTGCCCGCCTGCTGCTGGAGCGCGGCGTCGACGCCTTCAACTTCGGGGGCTATAAACGGGCGCGGGAAACGTACCTCGAGGCGCTGAAATTTTCCCCGGATGATACCCAGGTGCTCGTCTTCCTGGCCGAAACGGAGCCTGGCGCTCAAGCAGGCCGCGGCGGCGCGGGGGAGCATCTCGAAGCCGCGCTGGCCACCGGCAAAGTCGAGGCCTACGCGCGCGTCTTCGACTGCTGGGCGAAACAGAAAAACGAAGCCGAAGCCCGGCAGGTGCTGGCCCGCGCCGAGGCCGCCGGGGTCGCCTCGCCCTCACTTCTATATCGACGTGGGCGTGTCCTGCCTCACCCACGGCGTGCCCCCGCCCCATCGCCGGCGCTGTTTGGCCCGCCGCGCTCGCCGGCGAAACCCAAAACGAAAAGCCAAGACGGAATGGGAGCGGTGGGGCCACGAGCCTGATCGAAAGGCGCTGAACGGCGTCCTGAACCCGGCCGAGATCCTGAAACACGTCGTCGCCGCCCTCAGCTCGGCACAGCCCGCCCTGGCCGTCGAGTATGCGCGCCGGCTCGCCGCGCTGGAACCCGAGGACCTGAAGCTGCAGATGGGCCTGAAGCATCCTGCAAGCCATGCAGCCCGACAACGCCGCCGCCCAGGAGACGCTGCGCGGCGCCGAGCGCCTGGCACGGAAGCAGGGCCGGGAAGGATCTTGTCGCCGAGATCGTCAACCTGCGCGCCGAGATCAGTTCCCCCCTCTTCGGCCTGGTCGGATCGCTCCTGTCACGCTTCGGCCCGGACATCCTGGAGGATCTGGATGAGGAGGATCTGGAGGACCTGTTTTAGATGACCATGCCCGCACCCGCCGACCCGCGCGCCGCCGATCCGTACGCGGTCCTGGGCCTCGCGCCCTCCGCCGGCCCGGAGGAGATCAAGCAGGCCTACTTCGCCCTGGTGCGCGCCCACCTGCCCGAGCGCGATCCGCAGGCCTTCAAGCAGATCCGGGCCGCCTACGAGCGGCTGAGAACGCCGGAGAAGAAGCTCGAAACCGACATGCTGCGCCCGGAGCCCTGGCCGGAACCGGCGCGCTCGCCGCCCGCGCCGCTCGACCCGGGTGTCGCCGGCGAGGACGTGATCCGCGCCGCCCGCGCCGTCAGCGACCTGGGCCGGACCGATTGGCGGGAGGACTTCCGCGAGGTTTCCCTGTGACCATCGAACACTCTCGCCCCGCGGCCGGCAACTGGCTTTCCCGCCTTGCCCGTCACTCGGCGTCACCCCATCCCGGCCGACGTCGCCGAACACCTGGCCGGGCTGCAATCCGCCGTTGCCGCGCTCGCGCGCGCAGGCCCAGAACCAGGCGGTCCTGGACGCGCTGCGCGAAAGCACGGAAAAACTGGAAAAGCAGGTGTCCCGCGCCGGCAAGGAACAGTTCAAGGCCAACGCCCTGGCCGAAACCGGCCAGAAGAGCGTAAGCGCGATGATGGAGCAGTTGCGCCAGGCCGACGTCTACCGCGAACGCGAACTGGCGCAGGCGCGGGAACGGCTGGCCGGCGCGCGCGAAGGGCGGCTGGACATCATCAAAAGCCTGCTGCCCGTGCTGGACGGTCTGGGCGAGGCGCTGGCGTCCGGAGAGCGGCTGCTCCGGCGCGCCGGGCAGACGCCGGCTCCCGCGCCTCCGGCCGCGCGCGCCAGCTTCTGGCGGCGTCACCCCCGCCGCCTCCTCGCCACCGGGCGAGAGCGCTGTCGCCGCAGGCGGTGGCCGCCTGGCTGAGGGTCTGACCTTTGTCCGGGACCGGATGCTGGACGTACTGGCGGCCGAAGGCGTGTATCCCATCGAGACCGAAGGCGAGATCTTCGACCCGCACCGCCACGTGGCCGTCGAAACCGTGCCCGCGGCGGGCGGGGTCGAACCGGACGCCATCGTGCGCGAAACCCGGCGCGGCTACCTGCTGGGCGACGGCGCTGCGCTACGCGGGGTCGTCGTCGTCGCCCGCGTCCCGCGGGACCAGGAGAAAGCCAGGGAAGAACTATGACCCCGATCGTCGGCATCGACCTCGGCACCACCTTCTCCGCCGTCGGCTGCGTCCGGGACGGCCTGCCCGTCCTCCTGCCGAACGGCGCGGAGCGCATCGTCCCGTCGGCGGTCGGCTTCACGCCGGCCGGGCGCGTACTTCGTCGTCGGCACGCCGGCGCGCAACCAGTACGTCCTTTACCCAGAGCGCACCGTCCGCTCGATCAAGCGCAGGATGGGCAGCGACGAGACCGTGCGCTTGAATGACCGCGACTACACCCCGGCGGAGATCTCGGCGCTGATCCTGCGCGAGATGAAGCGCATCGCCGAGGCCAGCCTGGGCCAGCCGGTCGAGCGCGCCGTGATCACCGTGCCGGCCTATTTTTCCGACGCCGCCCGCCAGGCCACGCGCGAGGCGGCGAGATCGCCGGCTTCACCGTCGAGCGCATCCTCAACGAGCCGACCGCCGCCGCGCTGGCTTATGGACTCGAGCGCGTGGACGAGCAGCAGATGATCGCCGTCTACGATCTGGGCGGCGGGACGTTCGACGTGTCCATCGTCGAACTGAACCAGGGCGTGCTGGAGGTGCGCGCCTCGCACGGCGACACGCACCTGGGCGGCGACGACATCGACGAGCGGCTCATGGACGACCTGGCCGAATCCTGTCAGGATGAGCACGGCCTGGATCCGCGCGAAGACCGCAAGGCCCGGGCCCGCCTCCTGCGCGCCGCCGAAGAGGCCAAGATCACGCTCTCCGCTCAGCCCTTCGCCCGGGTGCGCGAAGAGTACCTGATGGAAAAGGACGGGCGGCCCCTGCACCTCGACCGGGAGATCGAGCGGCGCGCCTTTGAGGAGCTGATCGCCGACCGGCTCGAGGACACGCTGAGCGCCTTCGACCGGGCCCTCGGCGACGCCGGGCTGAGTGCCGGGGACCTGGACAAGGTGCTGTTCGTGGGTGGCTCGACCCGCATCCCGCTGGTGTGGGAGATGGTGGCCGCGCACACCGGGCTGGAGCCGATGTCCGAGATCAACCCCGACGAGGCCGTGGCGCTGGGCGCGGCCGTGCAGGCCGCCATCATCGCCGGCGAGCCGCTGGACGCCATCCTCGTGGACGTGACGCCGCACTCGCTAGGGATCGAGGTCGCCGAGTGGCAGCTCGGAGAGATCGTGCCTGACCGCTACGGCATCATCATCCACCGTAACACCACCCTGCCCACCACGCGCGCGCAGGTCTTCTCGGCCCTGTTCCCCGAGCAGACGGCGATCAACGTCAAGGTCTACCAGGGCGAATCGCCCGTCGCCTCGCAGAACACGCTGCTGGGCGAGTTCCTCTTCGAAGACTTGAAGCCGGAAACCCCGGGCGAGCCGCCGCGCGTCACGGTCGGGTTCGACCTGGACGTGAACGGCATCCTCCATGTCCAGGCGGCGGACCGGGGCAGCGCGGCGGTGCGGCAGACCACGCTGCAGGCTGCGCACACCCGCCTGAGCACCAGCGCGAAGGAGGCGTCAGCCCGCCACCTGGCCGAACTGGAAGGCGCGCCCCCGGACGTCGCGGCGGGGGACGTCGACCCGTTGCTCGCCCGCGCCCGCCGGCTCCTGCGGGACCGGCGCGAAGACGCGGACGAGCTGGCCCGGCTCGTGGCGGCGCTCGAAGCCGCCCGGCGCGAGGGCCACTATGACGCCGCCGAGGAGCTGAGCAACCAGATGCTCGACCTGCTGTATGAGCTGGAAGACGAAGACCCCGGCTGATCGAAAGCCGGAGGTGCCGTGCTAAGGGATCAGTGCCTGGTCCGCATGGCCGGGCTCACCGCGTTGCCAGCTTGACGACCATGACGGTGTCGGGCACGCTCAAAGGGAGCGAACCCCCGCTGATCGTGGCCGCCGAGGAAGACAGTGCGCCGCTGTCATCTATCGAGTACGCGACGGCATTCTTGATCGTGGAAGGGACCGTCAGCGTCACCGCAACGTCGGCGTTGGTGATGCCGGTCTTCTTGGTCACGTCGAAAGAAGGCACCTCCTGCCACAGCAACAGATAAAAGTCGCCGCTCTTCTTCTGCAAAAGAACCTGGCGCACGTTCGTTGTGCCGCCCGATAGGGTGTAGTCCAGTGAGCCCGGCGTGAAGCTAGCCCCCGGCTCCTTGAGCAGCGAGATCAGGCTCTTCAAGGCCGCGTACGACGGCTTCTCCGTCAAGTCGTTGCGCAAAAGGCCGTAGTTCTGCTCGCGGTTGGTCGCGCTGGTCCCCTGGTCCACCAGCTCATACTTGAAGGAGCGGGCGTAGCCTCCGCGGAAGAACTCGGCGAACATGCGTGGCAGGTACTTGCCTTCCGCGGTTTCCGTCACGCCGTCCGCGGCAGGCACGTTATGGTAGCCGCACTCGGTGGATTGGACCGGCTTCGCGGGGCTTTGCGCGTGCGCCAGGCGACTGATGGCCCAGGTGATGCTGCCGTAGCCGTTGGCGCCCCATCCGGGAGTGCCGGGGTGCCGGTTGGATTGATAATGGTGGATGCAACTGTAATCGAGGTAGGGGGTCAGATCGCCGGCGCTCTTGTAGGCGTTCTCCGAAGTAAACGACGGTCCGATCACCGGCAGGCTTCGCAAGGACTTGTCGGCCTTGACCTTGGTGTAGAGCAGCTGCTGGTAGCTCCTGATCTTGCCCACCCAATCGGGTTCGCTGCCCGGTTTGCTGATGTCGTACTCGTTGGGCCCTTCGATGGCCGCGGTGGCGGCCAGGGCATTGTTCTTGATCTCGGCAAGCTCCGCGTCGATCCGGGTCGTGTCCAGAGGCTGGGGCCACGGGCCGGGCAGGCGCCTGCCCGTGATCAGGGTGGTGCGGATGCCGTGGGTGTTAAACAGATCGGTGGCCCGCGTGTAGACGCGGCTCACGGCGCCGTCGCGGATGTGCCGGATGCCCAGCTCTCCCAGCTTCGTTTTGAGGACGCCGTAATTGTCGTGGTAGAAGGGGTAAGACCAGTGTGTGTTGACGCCGATGGAGTCGACGAACGCGTCGGCGCTTTTGGCGGTGATGGGAGCGGCGCAGGCTGGGGCGCAAAGGGCGCCCAAAGCGGCCAGGAGGAGGGGCACGCGCGCAAGCCCGTCCCCTGGAAAAGAGCCGAAGTGTGTCTTCATAGATAGCATTATACCTCGGCGCGCAGCGACGCAGGAATCGCGCGCGCGCGCAGTGAACGTAGGGGCATCTTACACGGCAGGAAAGCAGGAAAGAGATGCCGGGGGCGATGCACGACGATATCGAGCGGGTCCTCTTCACGCCGGAGCAGATCGCGGGGCGGGTGACCGAGCTGGGGCGAGAGATAGCGCGGGATTACGACGGGCGCGAGCCGCACCTGGTCACCATCGTCAAAGGCTCGATCCCGTTCCTGGCCGACCTGATGCGCGCCATGGACACCCCCCTGTCGTTGGATCTACTCGGCGTCGCTTCCTACGGCGCGGGCACGACGTCCTCGGGCGAGGTGCGCCTGACCAAGGATCTGGACGACTCGATCGAGGGGCGTCACATCCTGGTCGTCGAGGACATCATCGACACGGGACTGACCCTCGCCTATGTGCTGCGCAACCTGCGCAACCGCGCCCCGGCGTCTGTGCGCGTCGTCACGTTCCTGGACAAGCCCGCCGGTCGGGGAACGCCGGTCAAGCCCGATTACGTCGGCTTCACCATCCCCGATGAGTTCGTGATCGGCTACGGCCTGGACTGGAACCAGCGCTACCGCAACCTGCCCTACGTCGGGGTCCTCAAGCGCGACGTTTATAGCCCGTAGGCGCACACATAGGCGCGTGATTTATTGTCTGTTCGAAAATTGCTGTTGATAGCGTGGTAAAATGCCGGAACAGGCAAGCAATGCGAACCACGGCTGGAAGGGCGGAGGAGAATGCCTCACGCCCAAGAGCAATAGACATTGTGGAGACTAAGGGTATATGGCGAACGCTGAAAATTCCGGCCGGTACTACTGGTGTATCAAGGTGACCGATCAGCTATCCGAGAACGGCGAGATCTACGCCTATGCCGATGCGGTGGTGACAAACCCAGACGGTTCTCTGGCGCTCATTAGCCACAAAGGAGACAAAGAGCAGGTCACCCTTCTCATCGCGGCAGGGGAGTGGCTGGCGTTATACGCCGCGTCCTTGATGGACGGATCAGCGGTGTCGGTGGAGCACTGGAAGGGCGAGATCGCCGAGTAGGAGACGAGGATGCCCAGGAAACATTCCAGGCCGGCGCGACAGGGCCCTCGCCCCGGCGAGGCGCGGAGGAAGGCGTATACGGTGGTCGACGCTGGCGGCAACGTCCGGGTTTATCCCTCGAAGGCGGAGGCGCTCAAAGCTGTCCCGCAGATCGTGGCGGCCAAAGTGGGTTTGCCTGGCCGTTTGTCGCCCCAGCAGAAAGCTGAGGCGTATCTGCAGTGGGCAGCCAGTCACCGGTCCCTGGCACCAGTCCTTCCGCTCTCCGCCTTTGATCGGGAAAACCTGTATGGGGACGCCGAGTGAGCCTCCCACTGCCCCAAGAGTACCTGGTAGACACCAATATCCTCGGGCGCACAGCTCAGCCGGATGCTCCTGAGCACGGGGTTGTCACGCAGGCGACAGCGGCGCTGCTCGCCCAGGGCGGCACCCTCTACGTAACGTCGCAGGTCCTCATCGAGTTCTGGAGCATCGCCACGCGGCCGCCGGGGACGAACCCCGGGGAAAACGGACTCGGGATGTCCTCGGCAGAGGTGCTCCTGGAATTGGAAAAAGCTGAAGCCCTGTTCGATTTTCTGCCGGACCGCGCCGACATCTATCCCGAGTGGCGACAACTGATCCTGACGCATGGCATCCGCGGCAGAGGCGTCCATGACGCGCGTTTGGCCGCGCTCATGAGGGTGAGCGGCGTCCCCAACCTGTTGACGATCAACGTAAAGGACTTCGGTAAGTTCGGCCTGAACGTCGTCACGCCCGCCCAGATCGTCGCGCTTTTGCCGCCCACACCGATGCCGGCGCCCGAAGAGGACAAAGAGCTGTAGCCGGTTCTGCGGGGAAGGGACAGCAACCCCGTGCCCGCCGTGCGTGTCTGAAGCCGTGAGGAGAAGATACACCATGGCATCACCGTGGGAAAAAGGTTTGGACTTCACGTTCGGCGTGGCCGTGCTGACGGCCGAGGCGCTGGAGCAGGCGGTCGCCGCGCTGGTGGAGCGCGGGAAGGTGGCCCAGGAGAACGCGCCCGCGGTTATCGACGCGATCCTGGAAAAGGGGCGTCCCGCGCGCGAAGCGCTCGTGCGCACGCTGCGCGAAGAGGTGTGGGAGCCGATCCGCGGGCTGGAGGTCCCCGCGTCGCTGGAGATCCGGGCGCTGGAGGAGCGCGTCGCCGTTCTGGAGCGACAGGTGGCACACGGCGAGTTTGCGACAGCGGCGCCGCTTCCGGCGGAAGTACCGGCGGGACGGGAAGAGCCGGCAGGGCCGACAAACGACGAGCCGGCGCCGGCGAGTGACGAGCCGACCGAGCGGAGTGACGCCACGACCACCGGTGAGGATACCGCGACCGACATCGCGCCGGAACCGGAGCGGGGGGAAGGCCCCGCGTGAGCGCGCCGGTGCCGAGCCGCCGCCTGCTGCTCGCGTCGGCCTCCCCGCGCCGGCGCCGGCTTCTGCAGCTGCTCGGGGTCCGCTTCACCGTCGTGACCAGCCGGTTCGATGAGGCGACGCTGGCGCACCTGATCGACACCGCGTCCGGGACCGATCCGGCGGAGTACGTACGCCGGGCCGCCGCCGAGAAGGCCGCCGAGGTCGCCCGGCGGCGCGCGGGCATCATCCTCGGCGCCGATACCGACGTGGTGGCCCCCGACGGCACGATCCTGGGCAAACCCAGGGACGATGACGATGCGGCGCGCATGCTGCGCCTGCTGTCGGGCAAAACGCACCAGGTCTACACCGGCGTCGCCCTGCTCGAATCCGACGGGGCCCAGGTCACGCGGCGCGACGCGCGCGTGGTCGGGACCGAGATCACCTTCGGCGATCTGAGCGACGCCGCGATCCAGGCCTACGTCGCGACCGGCGAGCCGCGCGACAAGGCGGGGGCGTACGCGATCCAGGGCGGCGCCCTCCCGTTCGTGACGCGCATCGACGGCGACCTGTCCAACGTGATCGGCCTGCCGCTCTGGACCGTGACGGAGATGCTGGCGGACTTCGGCGTCCCGCTGTGGGAACGGGCGGCCGACACGGGCGCCGCGCAGGAACCGGGCGATGTCCGATGACGCCGCGGCGGAGCGGCCCGCGCCGATCCTTTACGTCACCGACCTGACCTTCGAGCTTGCCGACCCCGCCGACCTGTTCGATCTGGCGTATCTGCTGCGCTCGCCCGAGCACGAGCTGCGGGGTGTCTGCCTGACTGCCGAGGGCGAAGGGGACCGCGTCCTCGACGCGCTCACGGTCCGCGCCGGCAGGGACGTGCCTTACTTCCACGGCGCGGGGGGGCTGGCGGAGGCGCTGGCCGCGGCGCCCGAACCGCTCAGCCTGATCGCGGTCGGGGGCTACCAGGCGGTCGCCGACCTGCTGGCGCACGATCGCGATCTGTTTCGCGCCAGGGTGGCGCGCCTGTTTCTGGTCGGCGGCCACGTGAACGACTACGCCGGGGCCGGTGCCCGCCTGCCGATCAATCCGCGCTTACGCGAGCTTCAGCCGGAGCGGTTTGTCGGGACGGCCGAGCCCCGCACGGCGGGGGATGCCGCCGCGTTCGGCAGGCTGCTCACGTCCGGTGAGGGCGTGATCTGGCTGCCGCGCGACATCAGCCTGTGGCGCTACGCCGCGCCGGGCGCACTCACCGACGGCGGTCCGGTGGCCGAGTTCCTGCTGCGCGAGCTGTTCTTCTGGCACCTGCGGGTGGGCGGCCCGGGCGTGGACCGCTACGGGGCGGCCGATCGCCCCGTCCTCCTGTCCGCGCCGCCCGCGTTCCTGCTGGCCCGCCGGCCGGACCCGCTCGCCTGGTTGCGCCTGTTCCGCGCCGTAACGGCGCGCGTCGAGGTCACCCCGAGCGGCGCCGTTTCCTCCTTGGCCACCCGCACCGACGCGCCGAACCTCTACGCGGTCGTGGCCATCGACGGCCAGGCCCTGGGCAGGCTCGTCACCGCCCGCCTGCGCGACCGCCCGCTCGTGGCCGAGTAAGCGGTCCCTGAGTCTCCCCCTTGCGTCGCTTCGCTCGCGCCGTAGGTCCTACCGATCAGGGACGGCTTTCGCTATTTCGCCTCCGCCTGCTTTTCGAGCGCCAGAGTGACGGCGCCGAAGGGGACCGTCATCGTCTTACCGTCTTCGGACAGGGTGCCGGTGATCGACGTGCCCGCGGCGGGCTGCGCGCCACCCGAGCCGTTCGCGGCTCGCGTGGCGCCTATCTGGAGCGTCACCGCGCCCTCTTTTTCCGTCCAGGACACCGGCTGCTCGGG
>JAUJNC010000133.1 GCA_030446525.1 Armatimonadaceae bacterium | reverse complement strand
ATTTCGGTCATTTTTGAGCAGGCTGGCAGTTCCGAAGTTCCTTAACACGCTCTAGCCGTGCCCTCCGCTCGGAAACGCCGATTTGAGGGTGGTTATCTAGCAGTAGACGCAACGACGCGGGCTGTGGTCGGCTCCTGCGGGTTTCAAAAGGGGCCACTACTCCTGAGGGGTAGCCGAGATCGCCTACTTCACGTTCCCTGCCTACGAAGGGCAGGGTTATGCCGAGCGTGATGGCGCAAGTTTTGATGGATCTGGCTTGGTCTGCTCCGGCCGTGCGCCGCGTGATCGCGCACACCCTTGCGCCAGCACAACGCTTCCGCGAGGGGTTCTGGAGAAGGTGGGGATGCACCGCACCGGCGAAGGTGACCGACCCGGAGGATGGACGCATTTGGCGCTGGGGCAGAAGACGAGATCACCCATGATCCGGCTCGGCACGCTGCGCCTAACGGACCAAACTCAGGGGCGTGCGCAGTTGACCACCGAGCGAAGCATGCTGCCGCCTGCAGTCGCGTCCCCTGCAGTGAAGTGTTAGGCATGTTGGCCGGAGATTAGCATGTCCAACTCAAGCGAGTCTCGCAGCACGGACGACCCGTATGACCTGGGCCGCTTCTCGCCAGGCCACGAAGGGACCACTACGAGCAAGCGCTCTCAGAAATCACGAGCGGCCAGAAGCGCACGCATTGGATGTGGTATCTTCCCGCAAATCGACGGGCTGGCTTTCAGCCCGACCTCCAGCGCTACTCGATCAGAGCGTCGAGGAGGCCGAAACGTACCTTGATCACCCCGTCCTTGGACCGGGCTGCTGGAGTGCGCGGAGGCGGTCGTCCGCGTCGAGGCCGATCCGCGACCGAGATCTTCGGTTCCCCGACGACCTGAAACTGGTCGTGCACAACCCTGTTCGCGTGTGTGTCGCCCCCGGGCTCCAGTTTTCGACCGCCTGCTCGGCAAGTACTATCGGGGCGAGCGCGACGGCAAAGCTCTCCGGCTGCTGGGTATCAACCCCTGAGATCGGGAAGGTCACCGGCGAGGTTCGAAGCGAGTAGTATAGCAGCCGGCGCTTCGGCAACATTCCGCTCATCAGAAGTGCTGCAGTGGAGGCGGTCGTGCCCAATCAGGCGCTGCACCTGACCGGGGCTGACGCACTTGCGGTGTGGGCGTTGTCCGGGCGGGCGGGCGGTGCATCTGACAGTGCGTAGCGATCATCTGCGCGTCTGCTTTATCCGCTTTGGTGCGCGAGAGTTGGCTCTGCCCGAAGGCCGTGATCAGCGCGGGGTTGACGAGGCTGACTTGTGCCCGGCATCGGCAAGTGCCGCAGTGACAGCCTCGGCCGGCGGTGTGCTTCAAACCCTGTGGCGCGGTTCCTTCTGGTCTTTGATTAGCGCCACGTCGAGCGTGGCTTTGGCTGTCGACGCAGAACATGACGGCTCCTTGTGGAACAGAGTGTTGCCCTTGCCCGTTAATACATCCTTGTGATGCAAGCTCTTGTGCAAGGGCAGCGGCTTTGGTCTGTCCAGCCTTGGCAAGGTGGATAGGTGCCCGGCGCTGATCTGCCGGCGGACTCAGGTGGTCGCCAGCAGGTTTTGAGCGTCACGGGTACCACAACTAATAGAGCTTGACCGGTTGGGCCGCACCTTGCGGTTGTTGCGCTTGGGGGCGGCGAGGAGAGGATTTCATGTTTCGTCGTTCTTCTTGAGGCGCTGCTCGCTTCCGCCTTTCTGTTCTGTCCACCATCGTCAGCCCAGAACCTCGTTCACAGCGGCAGCTTCGAGTCGCCTCCGGTCAGCGGCAGCTTCGCCGCCCGTGACGCCGGGGAGAACGGGCGGCCGGATTTCGGACGGCGCCGGGAGCGCCCGCCAGCCCGCCCGCCAAGCCGCTGCTCCCCAACGGGGACTTCGAACACGCGACCGCTCACCCGACTGGCCCGACGCCTGGCCGCACCCCGACAGCTACCTGGGAGGTGGAGAAGCACAACCACTTCCTCCGCCTGCGGCCGGCCCAAGCCCGGCCAGATGCTGAGCGTCTACCGGGCGGTTGCCATCAAGCCCGAGCACAAAGCGTTCGAGTTCCGGTTCCGGACCGGTACGCGGACCTGAAGCGCGGCAGGGAGAACTGGCACGACGGCCGGATCATCCTCGATTTCAAGGACAAGGAGGGCGAAGAAAACTCGAGGCGGCCCGCCACCCCCGCATTTAAGGGCACCTCCGACGGATGGAAGGAGCGGACCGTCAGGTTCCTCGTGCCCGAGGGGCGGTCACGCTGGAGGTCATGCCGGCGCTGTTCAACGTGGCCGGCGGGACGCTCGACCTGGACGATCTGGCGCTCACCCCGATCACCGACGACGCAACGATCGCAACGCTCAGAAAAGGCGCCGTCCCGTCGCCGGTGGAGATCCGCGGGCATTTCCACGCCCGCCCGGACGCGGGTCGTCGGCAACGCCTCAAGACGGCCGACGGCAAACCGGCCTGGCTCCAGGGTGAACGTCCCGAGCCTGGAGTGGTCGAACGCCGGCGAGAACGTGCTGCGCTCGATCGTCGTGGCGGTCGAGGATTGGAGATGCGAACGCGATCCGCCTTCCCATCCGGGACGACCGCTGGTTCGGCCGCGACCCGGGCCAGAAGGACAGGGGGCGCCATGTACCCGCAAGCTGATTGACCAGGCGGTCGAGGGGCCTCCACCCGCGGGGCCTACCTGATCCTCGACCTGCCGGTACCGCGCCCGACCGAGGGCCACGCCGCGTTCCTGGAAGGACGCGGCGGCGCGCAAGAACAACCCGGCGGTCCTGCTCGAGCCTGTTCAACGAGCCGCACGACATCTCCTGGGAGGTTTGGCGGAACGGCGGCGCCGTTGAAGACAAGCGCAAGGAGGGCGCGGCGGCGGAGAACAACGAGCCGGTCGAGCGCTTCACGTCGGTCGGCATGCAGCGGCTGGTAGATGTCGTCCGAGAAGGCCGGGGCGAAGAACGTGGTCATCGTCGCGGACTCGATTGGGCGATACGACCTGTCCGGCGTCCTCCGGGGGCACGCGCTGACGGACCGGGAGGAGGAATGGGATCGTGTACGCGACCCACGTCTACAGCTGGAAGACGGGGTGGCATAAGTTTCTGGAGGTGGCCCAGAAGCACCCGATCCTGGTCGGCGAGTGCAGGGCGAGGTCGAAGGCGGCGTTCGTTCCGGCCGACCGGCAGGAGGATCAAACCACGTGGGCGCCGGACCTGCTCGGGCTAATCCAGAAGCACCGGCTGAATTGGACCGCGTGGTCGTTCCACTGAAGAGCATCGCCGAAGCTGCTGACCGGGTGGGACTGCAAACCGACCCGTATTGGGGCGAACTGGTCGGGCGGCCCTGCGGGGGAAGGCGTTCAGGCTGACCGGCTGCGGTAAGCGCGGTCGCGCCTGACCCGTCGCTGCAACGGGCAGGGCCGCTGCGGTCTTGGCGACGTGGGGCCGGGCAAAAGCGCCAAACACGGCCCGAAGAACCGGTGTCGAGCACGCCTGTCGAGTTTGCCCACCGGGTTGTGGCAACAGGCATTATGGTAGGTAGTACCACAGAAAAACAAGTGTGTAACTGCCTTGCTTTTCGCGGTCAACCGATGGTACTATGCGTCCCGCAAATGCGCTAGTATACAGGAAGCGAAAAGGCCGTCCTTCCGGGTCAGGCGGCCTTGCCCGGAACCAGTGGGAGGCTGCCATGACTAGACTTTCGTCACCCTCGTTCCTCTCCGTTCGCTGTCGCGCTGGCCGCGGCACCCGCTCGCCGCCCTGTGCGCCGACCCGCCACCGCCCGGCGGCGGTAGTCCCCGCCGCGCGCACCCGACCGGCCCGACTCGCCGAGGCCGGAGGTCCCGGACAACCTCGACCGGCGGGAGATCGGAGTCGGGGACGAGACCCGTGAGTATTTCATCCCGCATCCCGGCCGCGGTCCGGGGGCCGGCCCGCCCCGGTGGTGTTCGTTCTGCACGGCGGCGGCCAGTGGAGCGGTCTGGCCGCACGCGTCGATCACCGCCTGGCCGATCGGGAGGGGTTCGTGGTGGTGTACCCGTCCGGCGCCAACGGGTGGAACGTGGGCGGCCCGGACGCCGCCCGTCCGGCGGCCCAACACCAGCCGCGCCGACGACCTCCGGCTTCTTCCAGGCCATGTTCGACGCCCTCGTCGCGGGCGGCGTGGCCGACCGCCGTGGGAGGGATCGGAACACCTGCTCGGCGCAGCAGGGAGGGGCGAAGAGGAACTGTCCGGACCGCGACCCGAAGGACGGCTGCCGGGTGTCTGCCGAATCCTGGGCGGGCAAGGCGCCCGTCGCCCTCTACCGGATGGAGGGGCACGGCCACGAGTGGCCGATGGCCCCGCGCCGGGGGCGACAAGACCGGGCCGAAAGACGCGGGACATCTCGGCCCTGAGGAGATCTGGGCGTTCCTGAAGGGCCGCACGCGGTCATGGGCTGTCCGTGGACTTCCGCCGCCTCGCCACGGCCCGGTGAGGCGTTCATCGGCCCGCATCAAAGCGGCGCAAAAAACAACCGATCCGACGCGAGTACGGTATTACCGACCCACTTTCTGATAATCGGGTATAATCAACACGTCTCACGAAGGATCTAACCCCGACCGTATTCTCGTGTCACGTGTGGACACCACGACCAGAGAGCAGAATGTTGGCCGGGGCCGGCGTCGCCCCGGCGCCCCGGGGAGCGGCTGGGTCACCGTTCGGGGGCTTTGCCTACTCCTGCTCTGTGTGGCAGGGGCGGCAGCCGCCGTCAGCCTGCTCGGCACACGGACCTACCACTGGCAGGCCTTCGAGGTCCAGGTCAGCGTGGAGCCGGCCCTGCGCGGGCGGACCCGGCTGATCTTCACGCCGCTCGGCGAGGTGCACGCCGCGACGCACCGGACCCCGTGGCGCTCAAGGTCGGCCCCGAGAAACATCTCCTTCGAGGAGTTGAGGGAGGAGGCTCGTCGCCAAGCCGCCGCCGCGCCGGGAGCTGGAGCGGGATTTCGAGCGGGCGGCGCGCCGCAGCCTGAACCACTTCTGGGCCTGGCAGGTCGCGATCGGGGCGCTCGGCGGGCTGCTCGGGCCTCTGCTCCTGCGCGCACGTCGCCTCCGCGTATGGTTCCTGGCCGCCCTCGCCGGCGGCGGCTTCGTCGGCGCGCCGCGCTGCTGGCCACGGTTCACGCCTTCGACCGCCGCGCGTTCCACAACCCGACCTACACCGGCTCGCTGCGGCAGGCGGGCACGGTGATCGCGCTGGCCCGAGGCGCCTTCGTCAACGCCGGGGCGCTCGGGGACAAGCTGCGCGACGTGGCGACCAGCCTCAACACGCTCTACGGGCGCATCAATGCGCTTCCCGGCCTCGTCCCGGACGCGAACACCGTCCGCATCCTGCACGTCTCCGACATCCACAACAACCCGCGGCCTGGACTTCGTGCAGGGTGACCCTGCCTTCGGCGACGCCAGCGGTCATCGACACCGGCGACCTGACCGACTTCGGCACCCCCTGGAGACCCGGCTGTCGAGCGGCCTGGCGGGGCTGCGCGTGCCCTACCTGTTCGTCGCCGGCAACCACGATTCACAGGCAACGGTGCCGGCCCTGCGCGCCAGCCGGGGCGTCCTCGTCCTGGACGGCGAGCCGGTCACCCGTCCGGGCTGCGCATCCTCGGGGGCGCCCGACCCCAGTTCGGCGCGGCCCGGCCTGGGCGACGTGAACACGCCCCGAGGCGCTCCGCGCCGCCGGGGGAACGGCTGGCCGCGAGGCGGCTCGCCCGCCCGGCCCGCCCGACATCGTGTGCGTCAACCCGCGCCAGGCGGAGCCCTGCTCGGCGAGTGCCGCTCGTGCTGTGCGGCCACATGCACCGCGCGTACGTCGAGACGACGGAGGGGACCGTCGTCTGCAACGCGGGCACGACCGGCGGGGCGGGCCTGCGCTACCTCGACCGCGCCGAGGGCGTCGCCCTGTCCGCGGCGATCCTGACCTTCACGCGCCCACCCCCGGCCGCGCCTTCGTCTTCATCGACCAGGTCGCCCTCGACGGCTCGCTGAGCCAGTACTCGATCCGCCGGCGCACGTTCAGCAGCCCCGCCGCCCCTCCCCCGGACGCAACGGACGAGATGTTGAGGTAGAATACAGCAAAGGGAACCGAGGAGGCTCGACAGGGATGCGCCGGGCGACAGGCAAACGGGGGCGGGGTGAACGCGATCGGCAAGCTGGTCGAGGAGGGGTTGGCGGGCTGCAGATCGCGAACAAGATACGCGAGCACACCGCCCCGCTGGTCTGGGCCGAGGTGGTAGGGCCGCAGGTCGCCGGGGCCACCGAGGTGATCGGCGTCCGCGACGGCGTGCTCCTGATCTCGACCAAGTCCGCCGTCTGGTCCCACGAGTACGACCTTCTATAGCGCCGATATCCTGCGCCGCCTCAACGCCCGCATCAGCGCGCCCGCGGCGGGCGGCGCGAGGAGCCATCAAGGACATCCTGTTCCCAGAACCGCGGCCTGCGCAAAAAGCGCGAGGCGGAGGACGCCCCGGCGGCGCTCGCCCCCGCCCGAAGAGCTGACGACGTGGAGGCTCTCGCCCGGCGAACTGGCGACGATCGAGGCGGGCGTCGCGGCCATCACGGATGACGAACTGCGCGCGCGCCTGCGCCGCGTCCGCATCGCCGACTCCCTGGCTGCGCACCTGGCGGCTGGACCACGGCTGGCTGCCCTGCGCCCGCTGCGGCGACCTCGCCCCGCCCGACCCCCGCCACCCCGAAGCCGCCGCCTGCCCCGCTGCCGCGTGGACAAACGGGCGGGCGGATGAACGCCCGCCCACTGCTGCTCGCCCTCGGCGCGCTCGCACTCGGCATCGTCGCCGCGCCGGCAGCGCCGCAGCCGCCCCTTCTCCTCGCCGCGATGGCGCTGTGCCTGGTCGCGGGCGTTCTGCTCGCCCGGCACCCGGCGGGGATGGTGGGGGCCCTGCTCGCCGCCCTGCCCCTGTTCGGCGCCGGACGCGCCCGGCTCGCGATGACCGTGGCGCCGGACGACGTGTCGCGGCACATCGGCGGCCCGTCCGTGTGGGTGCTGGGGACCCTCGCCTCCGACACCGAGAGGAAGCCGGGCCGCCGCCAGCTTATGCTGTCTCAGTCCGCGCCGTCCACGACTACGCCGCGGCCGGCCCGCTGGGCCTCCTCCAGGTCACGGTGCGCGACGGGCGCGGCCCGGGGACGCCCCGCCCCCCGCGGCTGGCGTACGGCGACGAAGGTCTGGCTGCGGGGACGTGTGGAGCGCCCCCGGGGCGACCAACCCCGGCGGCTTCGACTACCGGTCGTACCTGGCGCGGCGCGGCGTCTTCGCCGCCTTGACCACGCGCGCCGCGCCGCCGACGTGCGCGCCACGGGCCGCGCCTCCGGCACGCCCTCGGCCGCGCGGCGGCATGGCTCGGGGCGCGGTGCGGGCGGCCTCCGCCCGCACCCGCGCCCGCGGATGCCGCCCTGCTCGACGGCCTGCTGCTGTCCATCCGCGGCCAGATCCTCCCGACGTGGAGGACGCCTTTTCCCGCACCGGCACGGTCCACGTCCTGTCCACGTCCGGCCTGCACCGGCGGTCCTGGCCGCCTTCCTCGGCTGGCTGTCCACACTCCCCCTGCCGCGCCGGTGGGCGAACCTCGCCGTCGTGTGCGTGATCTGGATGTACGCGCTCGCCGCCGGCCTGGGGCGGCGGTCACCCGCTCCGCGCTCGATCACCGTCCTGCTCGCCGCGCCGCTCGCGCGCCGCGACGCCGACCCGCTCAACTCCCTGCTGCTCGCCGCCTTCCTCATCCTGCTGCACTCGCCCTGGCGCTCTACGACGCCGGGACGCGCCTGTCCTTTTTCACGGTCGCCACACTGCTCGCCTGGGCGCCATCGCTGGAGCGCCTGCTTTTCCCTGGGAACCGGGGATGGGGTGGGGGCCAGGATGGCGCGCGGCCTCATCGGCAGGCTTGCCGTCGGCGTGGTGGCGCAGGCGGGCTCCTGGCCCCTCGTGGCCTGGCATTTCAACCTGTTTTCGCTGGTCGCGCCGCTCGCGAATCTGCCCGTCGCCTTCTGGTCGGGTATACTGCTCCTGGCGGGCTTGGCCGCCGTCGCGCTGGCGTGGGCCCGTCCTGGGCGGTCTCCTCTTCGCCCTGCTGATCGGCCCAGGCCTGTCGGCGCTGCGCCTTTTGGTGCTCCTTTCGCCGCGCTGCCCTGGGCCGCCGTTTCCGTCGCGTCGCCGCCCGTCGCTCTTATCGCGCTTTACTACGCGCTGCTGTGGGGCGGCCGCCTCGCCCATGAACACACCCGGCGCAAGACGCTTTTTGCTCCCGGCCCTGCTCCCGCTGCTCCTTGGCGGCGGGTGGATGGTGGGCGTGCCTGCGTCCCGACCATGACCCGCGGACGCTGCGCGTGACTTTCCTGGACGTCGGACAGGGCGACGCCTGCGTGATCGAGGCCCCGGCGCCCGGCGGGGTGGTGGTCGTGGACGGCGGCGGGCGCCCGGCACCGACGAGCGCGCGGCCGACGACCCGGGCGCGCGCGTCGTGGTCCCCTTTCTGCGCCACCGGGGCATCCGACCGTGGACCTGATCGTCCCCACGCACGCCGACGACGACCATGCCCAGGGCCTGAACGCGGTCGTCGACCGCCTCGGAGGTGCGGAGCCCCCTGGACAGCGGTTACGGCGGCGAGTCGCCGCCGTATCTGCGGCTGCGCGACAAGCTGCGGCGCGCGCATCCCGTCTACCGCGCCCGCCGGGGGGCAGATCATCGACCTGGGCGGCGGCGCCCGCGGAGGTCCTGCATCCCGGCGCGCGCAGCCCACCCCGACCGGGCGCTCCGGC
Source organism: Armatimonadaceae bacterium (assembly GCA_030446525.1). The sequence goes on along the minus strand of JAUJNC010000133.1, from coordinate 12,732 downwards.
ACGAACAACAACGCGTCGTGCTCCGGGTCGTCTACAGGCGCGCCCGCCTGCTGCTCACCGGCGACGCCGAGGAGGAGGCCGAGGCCGACTTGCTCGCTCGGGCGGCGACCTGTCCGCCGACCTGCTCAAGGTCGGCCACCATGGCTCCCGGTGGTCGTCCACCGCGCCCTTCCCCTCCGTCGCGTGTCGCGCTCGCCGTCATCTCCTGCGGGCGCGACAACGCCTACAACCACCGCACCGGACGTGCTCCGGCGCCTCGCCCGCCAGAACGTCCGCGTCTTCCGCACTGACCGGCACGGCGCGCTCACCGTACAAACCGACGGCGCCCGCCTGCGTCACGCCCACCGTGGCGCGCACGCCGCAGTAATAAACCACGTTCAGGCGCTCTGTGCTACCATAACGGCAGTACAGGAAAGGCGAAAGGGCATGACCAAAACACGGAGCCCACCTCACGATCGTCCGAACGAGCCAGGGGCTATCTATCGCCGGTACGCATCACGCTTTATGACGTTATGTGGATTACCTCAACGCGAACTGAAGCGCAAGCTGATCCGCGACCGGCTCAACCTCACCGACCAACAGATCGAAGGGGCAATGGAACACATCCAAGCGCACCGGGCAGAGGTGGACGCCGAGTATCGCAGCGTCCTCCAAGACGCGGAGGAAAACCGTCGCTACTGGGAAACCCGTAATCGTGAACGGCTTGCTCAAATCGCAGCGACACCTTTTAAGCCTGAACAGGAAGAAATCCGCGAGAAACTGCAGATATCCAAAACAAAGCTCGGACTGCCGTGATACCGGTTCTTGTGGATCACAACATGGAAGGGCAGGCAGTGCTCCTGTGGGGGACACTACGCCGGGCATAATGCGGAGCCAGGCCCGGCGGACAAGGAAACCATACCCGTGGCGCCGAAAAGGCCGGATCAGGAGACTTCGGATCCGGTGAAAGCGGGCGCGAGAAAAGGAAGAAGGGCGCTGTTCGCCGTTTTGCGGGTGATCGTCTTCTCGTACGTGGGGCTCTGCCTGATGCTGCTCGCCGTTCAGCGCCATCTGATCTATTACCCGACGCGCGTGTCCGAGGAGGCGCTGATCCGAAGCGCCCAAAGTGAATCGCTGACACCGTGGCGGACCCCTTCGGGTGAGCTGCAGGGGTGGAAAACGCCCAAGAGTGATAGTGGTCTCGCCCAACGCATGATCCTGTTCCACGGCAACGCCGGCCATGCGCTCCAGCGCGCGTACCTGGCGGATCTGCTGCGGGCCTCCGGCAACGGAGCGGCCTGGGAAGTGTACCTGTTTGAATATCCCGGCTTCGGGGCCAGACCGGGCGCGCCCAAGGAACAGGACATCGTGCAGCGAGCCGTGGCGGCGGTCGACGCGTTGTGGGAAGAAGATCCCCGGCCGGTCTTCCTGATGGGGGAGTCTCTTGGCTCGGCCGTTGCCTGTGCCGTGACCCGGCAACGGCCGCGCAGGATCGCCGGTCTCTTGCTGATCACACCCTTCAACAACCTCACGGACGTCGCCCGGCACCACTATCCCTTTCTGCCGGTGCGATGGCTCCTGCGCGAGCGCTATCCCGCCGACGCCCACCTCCAGGGGTATCCGGGTCCCGCCGCGTTTGTGCTTGCGGAGGACGATGAGGTCATTCCGCTCTCTCTGGGCCAGAAGCTGTACGACGGCTACGGGGGACGGAAACGCCGCTGGGTGTTGCCGGGCGTCGGGCACAACAACATCGCCTACGACGCGGACGCGCACTGGTGGCAGGAAGCGATTCGATTCCTGCGGAGCGACGCCGCCCCTGCTGCCCAGACGTAGCCTGCTCTCTGCCGAGTTACACTGCCGGCACGGAGTACCGGAAATGGGTGCTGGCTGTGGGGGACCAAGCCGAACCGGTCATCATTCGCGGGTCGCAACACGGGGCGTAGGCGGACGGCGCGAGCACGTCGTTAGCGATGTCCGGCAGTTGGCGATCTGGACCCGACAAGAACGACGGCGGCACAGAGCGCCACGCCGCCCGCCAGAAGATAGGGAGCTTCGGGTTTCCAGTCGAAAAGTGCGCCGCCGAGCATCGGGCCAACCAGGAAGCCGATGGACCGGCCCGCTTGCAGCACGCCGAACAGTTCACCGTGGCGGGTGGGAGGAGCGAGGGCGCCGCAGATGCCATTCAGGGTGGGGTTCACCAGCCCGATGCCGACGCTGTAGACGCCGCTGAAGGCGAACAGCCAGATCAGACCGGGCGCGAAGGGCGTGAGCAGCAAACCCACCCCTTGCAGGAAGTAGCCCAGGCGCAGGAGCGCGGTTTGACCCGCGCGTTGCGCGACGTACCCCAGCAACACCCCCTGCACCAGGGCGGTGACCAGCGCCTCGAAGCCGAGGATCGCGCCGAACTCCGCCGGGCCATAGCCCAGCTTGCGCTGGATCAGTCTGCCAAACGTTCCCTCCAGGCAGGCCAGCGCGAACCAGCCCGCGGCGGCGAGCAGGAACAGCGGGCGCAGCGCAGGTAAATCCCTGAGCAGCCGCAGGTCGATGAGCGGGAGGAGGGCTGCCTGCCGGGGTGTCGGGAGGGGATGGCGTGGCAGGGCAAGCGCCATCCAGAGCGCGCCCAGAGCCGATAAGGACGCGGCTACCCCGCCCAGGAGGGCGTTCCCGCCCCACGCCGCCAGCCATCCCCCAAGCGCCGGGCCGAGGATCAGCCCCACGGACAGCGCGGCCCCGGAACGCCCCAGGGCGGCGGTCTGTTCCGCTTCGGGGCTGGTGTCGGCAAGGTATGCCTGCGTGACAACCACGTTGGCGGCGGCAAGCCCGGCCAGAACGCGGCTCAGGAGGATACCCCACAGGCTGCCGGCGAGCGCATAGAAGACCATCGAGAGTGCGGAAAGCGCCGTGCACGCCACCAGAACCGGCTTGCGCCCGACCCTATCGCTCACCGCTCCCCAACGCGGAGAGACAAGGAACTGGACAACGAAGTAGCTGGAAAGCAGGAGGCCGATCATCCAGCCGGGCGCGCCCAGCTTCTCGGCTCGCAGCTGGATGTCGGGGAGCACCATCCCGAAACCGATCATGTCGAGCAAGATAGCCGCCAGCACGGGGACTTCATGGCGCTTCATCGCCGTACACCAGGGTGCGTTAGCCGGGCGTCGCCGCCCCTTTGTCGAGCGATGTCTGCACGCCGCGCCCGCTTATCCTGTCTACATTCTCGTCATGCCCATCGATTTACCGTGCTTACCCAGCTCGTCCAGGGCGGCGCGGAAGCCGCGCGCGAGCGTCGGGGCCGGGCCGCGTCCGTAGTAGTGCAGGAAGATGATGCGGGGCGCCTCGCCGAGCATGTGCTGGTGCAGGGCGACCACCTCGATGTTGTTTTTGCGCAGCGCCATCACGACCGGGTTCACCTCGGGCTCCAGCATGGCCACGTCCCCGGCGACATGGGCGCTGTCCGCCGTGCCCGCGAACGACGCCCAGGTGTTCAGGCCGATGGCCGCCGTCATCTCCGCGCCCATCGCCATCACGGTCAGGTCATCGCGCCCGATGGTATATTTGTAGGTCGGGCCGTTGACCGTGCCGGTGTGGCCGACGATCTTGTCCAGCGCGGGCAGGTCGAAGATCTCCTTGCCCGTCCTGGCGGGCGGCGGTCCTGCCGGGGGTTGGTTTGCCGGGAAGAGTTTGGTGGCCTTGATCGCCGCGGCGTACTTGCGAGCAAGCTCGGCGGGGCTGCCCATGCCGTGCAGGTGCATATAAAAGATGCGCGGCTCCTCGTAAAGAAGTGGTTGTGGATCGCGCTGATTTCCAGACCGTTGGCGTGGGCGGCGTCGATCAGGCCGTTCACCTCGTCCTGCAAAAGCACCGTGTCGCTCATGAGGACGGCGCTCCTGCCGTCCATCGTTTTCTTGACGGACACCCAGCCGCCGAAGCCGAGCAGGATGGGGACCGGCTCGCCCTTGATGGCAACCTTCAAGTCGTTGCGCAGCAGCGGCGTACTGTATGTTGGCCTGCGCCTCGACATAGGCGCCCTTTTGCCGAGCGCGGCGTCCACAGCGGCCATTTCGTCCGGTGTCATCGGCGAAGGTCTTGCCGCGCGGGGCAGCTTCCACCTGCCCCGCGCATGCCAGCACCGCACTCCCTGTCGCACCCAGCACGGTAGCCGCATGCAGCACCTGCCGACGGCTGAATCTTGCCATTTCACCCTTGCTCCTGCCCGGATTAACCGGGTTGTTGCATGTGGCGAGTATAACATGAGCTTCTGCTATCGTCCATCAGGCTTCGAGAGAAACAGGTTCAGCCTACGAGGAAGCTGCTCTTAACTGGAGGCCAACACGCGCTGCGCGAACCGGTACGCGCCTGCCACGATGACGCCCAGCAGGCGGCGGTGACCACCGCCGAGGCCACAAGCGTGCTGCGCCTGCGGACGAGCGAAAGCAGCGGGGCCACCAGCAGCGATGCAGGCCTGACCGAACTCCACACCGACATTGAACGAGAACAGCGACCAGCCAGCCCAGGGCATAACGGGGCGGCTCGGCTCGCGCAACGCGCCCGCGAAAGCCGAAGCCGTGGATCAGGCCGAAGCAGAAGGCGAAGAGGAGGCGTAGATCCCGCTTCTCCCCGCCTTTGGTCAGGGCTGTGCACGCCCACGAGGACGATGCTGAGGGCGATCAGGGGCTCGACCAGGCGCGCGGGCGGGCTGAGCAGGTCCAGGGTCCTTGAGGCCAGCGTCAGGCTGTGGGCGAGGGTGAAGGCGGTGACGATCTTGAGCGAGCGCCTGGGCGTGCCGCCCAGGAGCAGCAGGCCGACGAGGAAGAGGATGTGGTCGGGGCCGATAAAGATGTGGTGCACGCCCTGGAGCAAGAACTGCCGGATGACCGAGAGCGTCCCCTGCCGAGCGGCAGAGAAAAACTCGCTTCCATGGCGTCCTTGTCGAAGGTCGCCTGGCGCGGAGCGTCTCGCCCTGGTAAATGTTCAGGAACGTCTTGTGGCGCGGGTCGTGGGGAACAGGCGGCAGCGCACGTGGAGGCGTCCGGCGGCTCTTTCCACGCGAAGCGCAGCCGCAGCCGGACGTCTCTGGTCCGGCACCGGCTCGATCGCTTGCAGCAGGGCGGGGAGCTTTTCCCCGTTCGCCGTGATCTCCAGGCGCGCGGCGAGGATCGCGGCGAGGGCGCTTTTTTGTGCGTCGGCCCCCGTGAGCGTCAGGAGCATGCCCGGGCTCGACGGTGGGCAGATCGTGCGCGAAGTCCGTGGCGGATGCCTGAACCTTGGCGTCGATGCCCCCCGCGTCCACATGCAGGGTCGATGAAACTGGTGGGCGCATCGTGAGCGCGAGCAGGCGAAGCCCGGCCGCACAGATAGCCCACAGCACACCAGAGCGCCGGGGGTTTCGGCTTCATCTTCCCGTATTGTCGGCGACCTGCCCCCAGCTTTTTCGGCATCTCGGCCGCGACGGGGGCATCGAGGGCTGAAGTTCGGGTTCAAGCTGAGCGCGCGGTGCAGGTAGTCCTGTGCGGCGGGGCGGTCGCCGAGCCTGGCGTGGATCATCCCGGCGTGGAAAAGGATCTTCGCGTCCGGCGTCCGCCGCTCAGCGCCCTCCGGATGGCGTCTTTGGCCTTCCGTACTGGCCGTTCTTGTAGTAGCACCAGGCCAGGGTGTCGGCGTCGAACACGTTGTCGCTCAGCTTGCGCTGCTCGGCCATCCGCAGCGCCTCGATCAGGTTGCGGTCGTGGTCGGCATAGAACTGCATAGGCGCGTGTCGCTGTGCTGCACGCCGCCCGCGTGGCTCTTCTGGTGCAGCTTCTCGACCAGCGCGCGTACTGCTTTTCGGCCTCGTCCTTGTCGCCGGTCAGCCGGTACAGGTCGCCCAGCGCGGCCAGCGAGCCGTGCTCCGGCGTGACGGCGACGGCCTTCTTGTAGAACTCAATGGCCGCCTTGTGGTCTTTTCGGGCCGCCTTCACCTTGCCCATCGCGGCCAGCACGTGGTGCGCTGTTGGTGTCTTGTCGAGCGCGTCTTCGAGCACCTGCTCGGCCAGGGAGCAACGCGCCGGTGTGGTAGCATCAGGGCAGGCCCGGGCGGCACCAGGCGGTGTTCTCCGCGTGCACCGCCGGCCTTGATCGCCTTGGCCATGAGCCAGGTCGCCCTTGCGGGTGTCGCCGGTGAGGAACAGCAGGTGCGCGCCGCGGCTGTAGGAGGAGATGTCCGGGCGGATGTCGAGCATCTTCTGGTAGTGCTCGAAGGCGGCGTCGCGGTCGCCCCGCTCCACCTCGGCGTCGCCGAGCAGGCCGTAGGCGGCGTGGTTTTTGCCGTCGAGCGCGACGGCCTTGTTGGCCCACTCGATGCTCTTGTCGAACGCGTGGCGCCCCCATTCACCCAGGCCAGCCCGGTCATCGCGTCCGCATTTTGGGGCTGAGCGCCAGCGCGGCTTTTCGAACGCTTTCTCGGCGTGCGCGTAGTAGCTCGGGTCCGCCGTCTCGCACCTTCTGCATGAGCGCGTCGCCCAGGTTGACCCGAGCTCTATCATCGTCCGCGTTCTGACGCACCTTCTGCATCGATTTCGTGATGGCCTGATCCGTGGCGGGTTTCCGGCCGGCCGGGGAATGGCGGCAAGCACATCGGCAGGCTTTTCCGCCGCTTTCGCCGGTGCGCCGGGCCGCCCCCTTTGGAGCGCCCAGATCCCCCCCGCCGCCAGGCAGAGCACAAGCAATGCCGTCACGATCTTTTGATGGATGAATGCTTTCTTCACGCTCTCGTTCCTGATTCTGTCCGTCTCATGGGAGGGGGCGACGGGATTTCTAAGCCCGTCGTCCCTCCCCTGCGCTCGCCTCTACCCCGGCGCCTACCCATCACTATTCTGCCTCTTCCCTGGTGGCGGGGTGGTGTTCGTGGCGCGAGCCGCCGTGCGGCGTCGCGGCGTGAGGAAAGACCCGGTTGTAGACCTGGTCGTTCATGGCGACGTTGTCGCCCACGGGGGATGATGCTGGTGTAGGTCGGGCCGCTGAGCGCGCCGCGGTGAGCGCGATGTCCACCACATCATCGCCGAAGCGCCGACCGTTGGGCCACCCGGCGAGGATCGCCGTGCCTCCCCCCGTTCGTGACCGTGTCGCCGCCGACGAAGCCGAGGCGGCTGAAACCCTCCTCGCCCGACACCCGTACCGGCCCCGTGGTCGTGTCCACCCGGATCACGTCCGGGATGTAAACGAGCGCCAGGTCGGTGCGGCCGGTCGCCACGATGGGCGCGGGAAGGGCCGAACCGTAGAGCGCATTGATCACGACCGCGATCTCGGGGTTGAGCGCGTACCGCGCGAAGGCGGCGTCGGCGGTCGGCATCGTGCGGTTGTAGCGGTCCTTGTCCCGCAGGGCGACGAGCACCTCGTTGAAGAGCGGGTTGGCCAGCCGGTTGACCTGCACGAACGGGCCGGAATTCACGTTCTCGGCGCTGGTGCCGCGCAGCGTGACGCGCGGGCGGCTCACCGAGGCATAGACGCCCACGCCCGTCGAGGTGCGGACCGGGAAGGGGGCCGGATACCGGAAGCTGGGCAGGTCGGAGACGGGGATCACAATGGCGTAGTGGAGCACATTGTACCCCTTGAACAGGTCCACCCCGCCGCCGGCCTGGCCGAAGGTGCCGGTCGGGCTCGGCAGAAGTACGCGCTCATCCAGCAGGTCGAAGATCCCCCCGATGTCCGCGTAGAAGCCGTCCTCGCGCGCGCCGGCGAAGACGGTCGTCCCGCCCCGCAGGTCGTAGGTCGTCTGGCGGGTGTAGCGGTCCAGCGTTTCGCGAGAGGTCGCGCCGGAGACCGCCCGTCCCGTATTGTCGTTGTAGAGCGGGGTCGTGCCCGGGCCGACGTTGTACGGCGGGACGAGGAGCCGCATGTCCCCGTTCAGGACCGTGGACGAGCCGCGCTCGACCTTGGTCACGGTGTAGGTCTGGACGAAGTTCTGCCGGGCGTCGCCCACGTTCTCGATGGGCCCGACCTCCGTCCCGCGCCCGTAGCGGAAGATGGTATCCAGGTTCTTGTAGTTGCCGCGCACGCTGACCGGCGAGAACCGGAAGTCGTAGCGCTGCACTTCGGCGCCGGTGACCGGGTTGGCGATGTGGATGCTGTAGCGCGCGTCGTCCGAGAAGACGTCGTACATCACGCCGTCACCCGGCTCCGAGAGCGGGCGGACGCTGACTTCGACGACCAGCACCTTCTCCCCGCCGGGTCTCTGCCGGATGAAGGCGTAGACGTCGGTGAGGTTGGCCTGCGGGTCGAGCTTGATCAGCGGCGCGTCGCTGTGGCTGGAGGCCCGCGCCGCCCCGCCCCCGAGCGCCAGCGCGCCCGCGGCGGCGACCACGGATAAGAGTGTCTTGCAACTGCGATTCATTTTTCTAGTCCTCCTTCGACTAGGCGTTTGCGGCGTCGGAGCGAAACCAGGATCAGGCCGGGCGCGAGCGTCAGGCCCAGCGCCAGCGTGCCCGGTTCCGGTACCGGCGCGAGTGTGGGACCCCGGGTCGCGCCGCCCTGCACGTTAAGGGCCGTGAACTGCGATGCGACCGGCCCGAACGGGCTGTCGAACCGGAATCCGGAGAAGGTCCTTCCGGCTGTGAAGGCCTGAGTGTCCTCGATAAAGTCCACCAGTCCCAGGCCCGGATCGAAGCTGGCCAGGAACCCGGCGGGCGCCGTCAGGTTGAGCACCGAGCCAGGCCCGCTTATGGTCGGTATCGTGACCAGCACGAGATCGAGGCGCGTGTTGTTGGTGACGGCGTAGTTGTAGGTGAACAACCCGCCGCTGGACGTCACCGTCGGACTGACGGTGACCTGCGCGCGGGCCGCGCCGGGTAGGACAAGGGCGCACAGCGCGCCCGCCAACCCGAGCAGCTTTGCGCACTGCCGAGATCGAATCATGTGTAATCTCCTTTCCTTAGGAAAGCTCAGATGCCTTAGCTTGCGGCAAGGTGGAGGCCGGAAGGGGGGATCCTCCGGCGCGCCTTGCGGGTGGGGGAGGGCTATCTTTTGCGGCGGCGCAGGGCCAGAAGGCCCGTTGTTGTGCCCAGCCCGAACAGCAGGACGGAGGACGGTTCGGGGATCGGGGCGAACGCGACCCCGGACACGCTGCTGAATCCGGTGGAAGTCACGTCCCGGTTGACCGGGGTGGCGGCTCCCGTCATGGTGTTGACCGTGAACAGCCGGTCATCGACGGCGGCATAGAGCGTGCCGTTCGGACCGAAGGTGAGTCCCGCGAAGGGGCTCCCTTTGGTGATTCCCAGGTTCCCGACCAGCGTCGTCGCCGCGGTCGTCTGGTCGATGACGTACAGGTTGGCGTCCGATTGGCCCAGGCCGTAGAGGACGTCGCCCGCGCCGAAGGCGAGGCCGTCCAGGGTCACGCTGGTGCTGCCGATCCGCGTCGACGTGCCGGTCGCGATGTCGAAGCGGAACAGGTCGTTTGACGTGGTGAAAGTCGCGGGGTTGAGGGCCGAAGCCAGGAAGCCGGCGCCGTCGCTGCGGAAGGCGAGGTCCCCCTCGCCCAGCAGGTCACCCACCCCGATGTCGATGGTCTGCAGGATGCCGCCGGTGGACAGATTCAGCTCGTGGATGCGGTCCGCGTTCTGGTCGAACGTGTAGAGCCTGTCGAAACGGGTGGCCAGGCCGTAGGGCGACACGTTCGCCCCCAGCGATGATCCAGTGAACCGGCTCCGGTGGCCGGGTCGATGGTGACGAGCGGTTGCTGAAGAACGTGACCCCGTAAAGCCGCAGTTCCGTCTGCGCCCGGGAGGCGACTGGCAGCAGCCCGCCCAAGAGCGCCAACGCGGCGCCCACAAAGGCGGACTTCCTCAAAAACAACTTCATGTTGGTCTCCTTGGCTGTTTCAATCCGCACCGCCCCCGAAGGGGCGGTGCGATCCCGGCAGGCTAGCGGATGGGGCCGTTCACCCCGTTCGGGAAGAAGCCGCCGCCCTCGCCGGGCGCGCCTCCCAGGTACACGATGCGCAGCACCGACGCCGGGGTGCGGCTGAAGGCGACGGCGTTGGCGTCGGTGGGCGCGATGTTGGCCGTGGTGCCGGTGACGGGATCGGGCGTGACGCCCTGGTCGCGGTCGTCGCCCGGCGTGCCCGATCCGTCCAGGGCGTCCACGGAGTCGCGCAGGTCCGAGATGCCCTGCACGACCTGCGCCACCGTCTGGCCGCCGCTGCCGGGCACAATCGTGGCGCGCTGCTGGAACAGGAGCGTCCGGATCCAGCTCGCGTGGTACGCCTCGACGGCGAGGATGCCGGCGGCGTTCTCCAGGATGTCTTTGTTGGTGAGCAGCGGGGCCGCCCCCTTATAGGCGGTGACGCCCACGTCCTCGAAGATGAAGGCGCCGATCAGGAAGGCCAGTTCGCTGGCGAACGGGTCGAAGCCCGGCACCCCGATCAGGGCACCCGCCGCCGCGAAGCTGTCCCGCAGGTCGCTGGCGGGCCGAGCGACCGGCGCCGCGCCGGCGGCGGCCAGGGCGGTCCGGAGGAACTGCGCGTGGGCGCGCTCGTCCGCCGCGGTCTCCAGAGCCATCTGCCGCACGTCCTCGGTCGCGAACGGAACCTGCGGATTCTCCTTGATGATGACCGGGCCGAGCGGACCTTCCCCCGTCACACCGATGCCCAGCGCCTCGATGCCGGCTCCGGTGGTCCCAAACGTGTAGTATTCGGCTTCCAGGTACTCCAGGTTGAGCGCGAAATTCAGGATGGCGGCATCGTTAACGCCGGTCTGGGCATCGGCGGTTTTGGCCAGCAGGCTCGTACCCGCCAGCCCGAGCGCCCCCGCCCCCAGGGTCTTCAAAAAGCCGCGGCGGTCTTTGGGGCCGATAAGATTGCCCGTCATCGTTGAGGTTCCGAGTCCCTTTTCCTTCTTGCTCATTGTCGCGTTCCTTCTATCCGACCGGGGTCTTCCCCGGTCACATGTCGCACGGGCGGCCGCGTTCCCGTGGGAGCGCGGCCACCGGTCTGTGTGTCACGGTCAAACCGTCCTCACAAGAGGTGTAGGTCTCTTGCGATACCGGCAACCCTACCTTTTCTCCTCCTTGCGTTTAGATGTGCTTCCAGCGGCGAAACAGAGGACCAGGACGAGCACGCTGGCCCTTGTCGGGGGCCGAAAGCAGCCGGTGGGCGGCGTCGCCGCCCACCGGCTGGACGCGCAGCACGCGTACGGTTTCCGAGCCGACGGGCGCTTAGACCGTCTGCTTGCGCCGCCGCGCGAAGCCGGCCAGGCCGAGGATGCCTGTGCCGAGCAGCGTCAGGGTGCCGGGTTCGGGGATGACTGACGGCGCCGCGATGCCGCGGACCGTGGCGTTCTCGAAGGTGCCGACCAGGGTGGCCGCGCCCGTGCCCAGGTTGACGGTGTAGAAGTCGCTGTTCGACGCCAGATAGGCGGTGCCGGTGACGCCCGAGATGTCGAGGTCCCCCTCGGGAGCCAGGTTGAAGCCGAGCGGACCGACGGGTACCAGCGTCCCTTCGTTGGGCGGGAACTGAAGGAACAGGTTGTTCGTGGCGTAGTTGGCGTCGTACAGCTGCGTCTCGGCCGCGCCCGCCTGGTTGTTCGTGTACGCCGCGTACGAGATGTTCGTGTTGGTGAGCGGGCCGTCGACGATCGTGGCGCCGGTGTCCACGTCGATGCGCAGGTTCTGCTGCGCGCTGCTGACGACGCGGAGCCGGTCCACCACCGGGTTGAAGTCGATGCCGAAGTTCGCGCCGCTGAGCGCCGCGCTCAGCATGGGACCCGGCGTGGCGGCCGCGGTCGCCGTGTTGATGGTGAAGAGCTGGCCGGCGTTGCTCAGGCCGTACAGCATTCCGGTGGTCGGCCGGAAGTCGATGCCCAGCAGCACCTGATTGCCCAGGCCCGTGATCGGGGTGATGTTGACCCCCAGGGGGCTGGCGCCGAAGCTGTTGGTCTGGAAGCTGAACAGCCCGTTGGTCGTGGTCAGGCCGAAGATCGTCTCCTGCGCCTTGACCGGACCCGCGGTGCTGAGCGCCAGCCCCGCGAGAGCCGTGAGACAGGTGGCGCGCAGCCACCCTGAGGGAACCCTCGTAAGCCGTTGCATCTGCAAATCTCCTCCTTCTATCGCTCGCGCTTCTCCCAGGACGGTGGCACCCGACTGCGGGTGATGGATTGGCCACCTGAGAATCATCGAAACACAAGCGCAGAGAAACGAGTTCATTCTACCCAGAAAAAGTCGCATTGCTTGCGTTCAAGGAACGATCACTTCATTCCCGCTATTTTACTGGGTACAAATTCCAACTCCTCAGTCCGGCGGACGCAGGCCCCCCGTGAGCGGCGAATAGAACTAGTATATTCAAACCCGTTGCCCGATTTCCAGCCCGAAATCTGCTCACTTTCTGCTCATTTCTCCACGCCTATCTCCTGCTGCCATAAGATCTCCGCCACCCGGGCGACCCCCTCCGCCAGATGGCGACGGTAAGTGCTGAAGGGCAGATCCAGCAGCTCCGCCGCCCGCTCCTGCGTGGGCGCGGGCCGCAGATAGGTGTGGTACACGGCGCGGTAGCCCCGCGCCCCGCGCGGCGAGGACTGCAGCGACTCGGCCGCCTCCCGCAGCAGGGTGCGCAGGACGTCGCCCCTTTGCGCCGCGGCGGCGCCGACGCCGGCGCGCTCGAGCACGACCCGCGAGCGCAGCAGGGGGGTTGCGCGCAGCCCGTCCGGGTGCGCGAAGCCGCGCAGCGCATCGCGCACGGCGGCGTCGAACTCCGGTCCGCTCAGGACCAGGAGCGGCTCGTTCCGCGGGGGC
>JAUJNC010000132.1 GCA_030446525.1 Armatimonadaceae bacterium | reverse complement strand
ACGAAGTCGGGGAAGTTGCCCATGTCCACCTGGGAGTAGCGGCGGTCCCAGAACACTGCGAAAAGAACTGCGATACGATCCAGAAGCCGAGCAGGATCAGCGCCGGCAGCCGGATGGTCGTGAGGAAGAAGCCCAGGAACACGAGGGTGTACACGTGCGCGTGCGGGAACAGCAGCAGGTACGCCCCGAGGACGCCGGCGATCGCCCCGGACGCCCCCAGCGTAGGTATATAGGAGTTCGGGTTCCACCAGATCTGCGCCAGCGCCGCGATCGCGCCGCAGACGACGTAGAAGACGAGGAACCGCACGTGGCCCAGGGCGTCCTCGATGTTGTTCCCGAACACGAGCAGGTACACCATGTTGCCCAGGATGTGCATGAAGCCGCCGTGCATGAACATCGAGGTGAAGATCGTCAGCCAGAACGGCTGGAGCGACGGGCCGTTTATCGTCAGGTCCACCCCCTGCGTCACCTCGCGCGGCACCATGGTCCACCCGGCCAGCGAGCCTTCCAGGCCGTACCGCGTGCTGTACATCCCGCCGGTCGCCTGCAGCAGATAAACGGCGACGTTGATCGCCAGGATCGTCCACGTCACGTACGGGGTGATGCGTGTCGGGTTCTCGTCGCGCAGCGGGATCATGATGGGCCTCTTTCCGGCTCATTGTAGCACAAAGCGGCGGCCGCGTAAACATGGATGCGCGGGGGCGTCCCGTGGTATACTACGCCCGGCGGCGCGCGGCCGCCCCACTCAACGCATTGCGAGGTGCTTATGGCCCAGATACGGCCCTTTGCGGCGGTCCGCTATGCCCAAAACCTTGACCTGGCGGCGGTGACCTGCCCCCCGTATGACGTGCTGTCCGACGCCGAGCGCCGGGCGCTGATCGACCGGTCGCCCTACGCGACGGTGCGGCTGATCCTCCCGGAGGGGGAGGGCGACGCGAAGTACCGCACCGCGGCGGAGCTCTGGGCCCTGTGGCAGCGCGAGGGCGTCCTGCGGGAGGATCCGGCGCCGGGCCTTTACGTCACCCGCACCGAATTCGCGGAGCCGGGGGCGCCCGGGCTGCGGCGACATCGCCTGGGGCTGGTCTGTTTGCTGCGCCTGCACGAATACGCCGACCGGGTGGTGCTGCCGCACGAGCGGACGCTGTCGCGCCCCAAAGAGGACCGCATGAACCTGCTGCGGGCCACCGGGGCTAACTTCGAGTCGATCATGGTGCTGGTGGAGGACGAGCAGAAGGACTTCTATCACAGGCTGGAAGCCGCCACGCAGGCCGCCCCGCTGGCCGACTTCACCGGCGACGACGCGCAGCGGCACACGCTCTGGCGCGTGGACGACCCGGCCGACGCGGAGCGGCTGGCGTCCCTGGTCGCGCCCGAGCCGGTCTACATCGCCGACGGCCACCACCGCTACGAGACTTCGGTCGCCTTCGCGCGCGAGACCGGGGCCTTGGGCGCCGACCGGCCCGACGCGTTCCTGCTGACCACCCTGCTGTCTTTCGCCGATCCGGGCTTGGCCCTGCTGCCGACCCACCGGCTGGTGCGCGGCACGCCCCCCGACCGGCTGGCCAGCCTGTTCCGCCACCTGGAGGAGCACTTCGACGTGCAGGAGGTGGGCATGGACGACGTCCTTTCGCGCCTGCGGCTCGCGGTGCAGAACCAGCCCGCGTTCGGGCTTGTGCTCCGCTCCGGCACGGTGTATCAGGTGACGGCGCGGGACGCCTCCGCGCTCGACGCGGCGCTCCCCCAGGACCTCCCCCCGTCGCTGCGCCGCCTGGACGTCGTCATCCTCCAGCACCTGGTCCTGGACCAGGTGCTCGGCATACCCGCGGCCGAGGTGGCCACCACCGACCGGCTGGCCTACACCCGCAGCGCCGAGGACGCCGTGCGGGGCGTCGAGCAGGGAGACTTCGACGTGGCGCTGCTCCTGGGGCGCCCCCCCGTCGGGGCGGTGCGCGACGTGTCGCTCGCGGGCGAGGTGATGCCGCAGAAATCCACGTTCTTCTATCCCAAGCTGCTGTCCGGCCTGGTGATGCGCCGGATCGGCTGACGGCTGAGGACATGACCCCGAAGGAGGGGTGTCTTGAAAACCCACGACCTTTCCGGCCTGAGCGCTTTCGACCCGAAATCCGGTGATCTCAACGCCGTCATCGAGACGCCGCAGGGGAGCCGCAACAAGTTCAAGTACGACGAAGAACACGGCCTGTTCGCGCTGAGCGGCGTTCTGCCGGCGGGCGCCGTCTTCCCCTTCGATTTCGGGTTCGTGCCCTCCACCCTGGGCGAGGACGGCGACCCGCTCGACGTCCTCGTGCTGATGGACGAGCCGGCCTTCACCGGATGCCTTGTGCCCGCCCGCCTGATCGGCGTGATCGAGGCGGATCAGACCGAAAGGGACGGCCAGACCGCGAAGAACGACCGGCTGATCGCCGTGGCCGCCGACTCCCACACCCACCGCGACGTGACGTCGATCGAGCATCTGAACGGGAGCCTGGTCGCCGAGATCGAGCACTTCTTCGTCTCGTTCAACGCGATCCGCGACAAGCGGTTCCGGCCGGCCGGCCGCTCCGGCCCCGACCGCGCCGGGGATCTCGTCCAGCAAGGGATGCGGCGTTTCGAGGCATGACGCGCCGGGGGATAACCGGAACTCCGTGACGGCACAACCCGAGCCATTTATCTAAAGCATGATATAATCATCAGGTAGGCCCCGGCGTCTGTGTCTTTACGTGTCTTTATGGGTATAAATTGTCCGGATTAAGACTGCAGGCATGCCATGCAGGTACGAGGCACACTGGATGGGCTAGGGGCCTCACAGGTATAAAGGAGATAAGCCCGTGTTGAAGTCGAAGTCTTTCCTAAGGGCCACGACCGTGCTCTTAGTCACCCTGGTTCCTTCCGGTCTGGCGCTGTTGACCGACCGGCTGGAAGCGCAGACACCCCAAGCTGAGCCGCTGGCTACGCTCAAGGGGGTGCCGATCCCCGAACCGTCTAATCTGAGCCAGTTCGTCCGGAACCGGGCCGCCGCCATCAAGCTGGGCAAGGCCCTGTTCTGGGACATGCAGGTCGGCAGCGACGGCCAGCTGGCCTGCGGCAGCTGCCACTTCAGCGCGGGCGCCGACAGCCGGGCCAGGAACCAGGTCAGCCCGGGCCTGCTGCAGGTGAACGAGGACGGGAGCCCGAACCCCGATACCAGCTTCACCCTGGGCGGCCCCAACCGGCAACTGGCCGCGGGGGATTTCCCGTTCCACAAGCTGGAGAGCGTCAACAACCGCAACTCGGCGGTCCTGTTTGACACCAACGATGTGGTCTCTTCCCAGGCGACCTTGAACTCCGAGTTCGTGGACGCCGTCCCCGGCAGGACCCAGGACGAGGTGGAGCACAGGCCCGATGCGGTCTTCCACGTGGGCGGCACGAACGTGCGCCGCGTGGGCCCGCGCAACACGCCGACGGTGATCAACGCCGTGTTCAACTACCGCAACTTCTGGGACGGGCGGGCGCAGAACGTCTTCAACGGCGTCAACCCCTTCGGCCTCCGGGACCCCAACGCCAAGGTGGTTCGGGCAGCGAACGGATCGCGCCTGGAAGAGGTGCGCGTCCGGCTCGAGAACTCCAGCCTTGCCTCGCAGGCGGTGGGGCCGCCGCTCCTTTCCTTCGAGATGTCGGCCGACGGCCGCACGTTCGAGGAGATCGGTGATAGGTTCGGCGACGTTGACCGCAAGTCCAAGGACGCCAGCAAGGGCAAGAAGCTGCCCCGGAAGCTCGCCAAAAAGATACTGCCGCTGCGGCCGCTGGGGCAGCAGCTTGTGGCCCGGGACGACAGCGTGCTGGGGAGCGACAGCCGCTGGCCCCAGACGGGTCTCAGGACGGCGACCTACGATGATCTGATCGAGGACGCTTTCCGGCCCGAGTGGTGGCGCTATAACCGGCTCATCCAGGTGGATGAGAACGGGCGCCGCACCTTCGTCAACCGGCCTGACCGGGACCTGACCACCAGCGAGTACACGCTGATGGAGTACAACTTCGCCCTCTTCTTCGGGATCGCCGTGCAGATGTACGAGGCCACTCTGGTGTCCGACGACACGCCCGTTGACCGGCACCTGGCCGGGCAGGCGGCCTTGACCCCGCAGGAGATCGCCGGGATGCAGGTCTTCCAGAGCAGGGGTTTGTGCACTACCTGCCATGGCGGGGCCGAGATGACCAGCGCGTCGGTCCGCAGCGTGCAGCGCGAGCGGCTCAAGCGGATGGTGATGGGCTTCGGCTTCCCGGCCGCCTACGACACCGGCTTCTACAACATCGGCGTGCGGCCCACCTTCGAGGACCTCGGGGTCGGGGATGAGGACCCGTTCGGCAACCCGCTCTCCGAGACGCGCGTCGCCCAGCAGAACATGTTCCCGCAGCTCCTGGGCCAGGAGCCCAACCTTTCGGTGGCCGCGGACGAGCGGGTGGCCGCGGACGGGGCGTTCAAGACGCCGGGGCTGCGCAACGTGGAGCTGACCGCCCCCTACTTCCACAACGGCGGGCAGCTCACCCTGCGGCAGGTGGTCGACTTCTACAACCGGGGCGGGGACCGCAGAAACCGCGACCCGAGCGACGCGACGCGGGGCGACACCACGGGATTCGGGGCGAACCTGAGCAACGTGGACGCCAACATCCGGGGTCTGGAGGGCATCAGCGAGGTAGATAAACAGGCGCTGGTGGCTTTCCTGAAGGCGCTGACTGACGAGCGCGTCCGCTGGGAGCGCGCGCCCTTCGACCACCCGCAGCTGTTCGTCCCGAACGGGCACCGGTGGTCGAGTCCCACGGACGTAGAGCGCGACGGCGACACCATCAACGCGCGGGACGCCCTGGTGGAGATCAAGGCGGTAGGCCGTAACGGGCGCCACCCGAGCGATCCCGTCCCGACGTTCGAACAGAACCTGGCGCCCTCTCCCTAGAACCCGGCGGAACAGCGACAGGACCGGGTCCCGGACGGGGCAGCAGCGCGACAGCCGCAGTTAACGTGACTGCGGCTGTCGCATTTGGGGATCGCAAAACCGGGCCGGACGACGAGAGCGCGTGCTGTAAGCGGGTGTCACCCCGCCGTCACGGGAACGGCGCGCAGGCAGGCTTCGAAGATATCCAGTCCCTGCCCGAGAACGTCCTCCGGTGTGTTCAGCGGCGGGATCAGGCGCAGCGTCGCATTGTCGGTCTCCGGATCGCCGATGCTGGCGCCGCAGCTGAGCAGCAGCAGACCGGACTCGCGGGCGCGCCGCTTCACCGCCTCGCAGCGCGCATAGTCCGGCAGCCCTGCCGCGTCCCGCAGCTCCAGGCCGATCATCAGGCCGTTCCCGCGCACGTCGGTGACGCCGCACTGCCCGACCAGAGGCTGCAAACGCGCTTTGACCATCTCGCCCAGGCCGCCCGCCCGCTCCACCAATCCCTCCCGCTCGATGATCCGCAGCGCCGCCAGGCCCGCCGCGCACGCGACCGGGTTGCCGCCGAAGGTGGTGCCGTGCTCGCCGGGCTGCCACCTTGCCATGGTCTCCTGCCGCGCGGCGATCCCGGCCAGCGGCAGCCCGCCGCCGGCCGCCTTGCCGAACACCACCACATCCGGCGCGATGCAATTCCAGGTGCTCGAACCCGAACCAGTGGCCGGTGCGCCCCCACCCGGATTGGATCTCGTCGGCGATCAGCAGGATGCCGTGACGCTCGGTCAGCGCGCGCAGAAGGCGCGCGGCGGCCGGCGGCATCGGAAGGTAGCCGCCCTCGCCCTGCTGCGCTTCGAAGAAGACGGCGGCGACGTCGCCGCCGATGTGTTCCAGAAGCCGCTCCAGATCCGGAAGGCTCGGCGTGTTGCGCGGGGCGGGCACGTGGTGGATGCACGCGCGCAGCGGCCTGAGGAAGCTGTCGTAGGCGTCCCAGTGCAGACGTTTGGAGCGCGACAGGGCGGGTGGCGAACAGCGTGCGGCCGTGGAACGCGCCCCGAACGCGACAAATTGGGAGCGGCCCGTCGCCTTCAGGGCCAGCTTCGCCGCCGCGTCGATCGATTCGCTGCCGCTGTTCTTCAGCAGCAAGGACCACGGCGGGCCGGGGAGCACGCTCGAACAGGTCGCCCATCCAGCGCCCAGAGTAGGCCGGCCTGCAGGCGTGGCGCATGGTGTCGAGACGTGCGTGACCCGCGCCGCCTGCTCGGTGATGGCCGCCAGGATCTCCGGGTGGTTGTGGCCGCAGGCGTGGACCGCGATGCCGCCTGTGAAATCGATGTAGCGCGCGCCCCGGTAGGTGAGGACCGAGGCCCCTGCGCCGACAGCTTCACCTCGTCGGTCTCGAACCCGACCACTTCGGCCAGGAACCCTCGGCGCACAAACTCCAGCACTTGTTCTTCCGTCAGCATGATCTCCTCGCCTTTCCGCCCTCACCCCCTCTCCCAGTTCTGGGAGAGGGAGAGAATTCAAGCCTGCGTATCGATCTGGGCGCGGGATCAGCCTCCTCGCCTTCGGCGGTTTTCGACGTACAGCGATTTCACCTGGTGCAGTAGTCCATCGCCGTCCAGCCCGCCTCGCGGCCGTTGCTGGTCTGCTTGACGCCGCCGAACGGCGCTGGATCTCCGCCCCGCCGGTCGGGTGATCGGATGTAGACGATGCCCGCCTCCAGGCCTGCACGCGCGGAAGCCGGCCCGCTCCAGCCAGGTAGAGCCAGGCGACAGGCCGTAGGGGCGTGCCGTTGGCGGCGGCAACGCCCTGGGTCGAGGCCATCCACCTCGATCAGCCCCGGCCACCGGCCCGAAGATCTCCTCCTGGGCCACGCGCATGCCTATCTCGACGTCGTCCGCACGGGCGCGTGAACAGCCCGCCGCGAGCTCCTCGATCTGCGACGCGCCCGCCGGTCAGCACCTTCGGCGCCCTCGGCCTGGCCGATCTTCGACGTAGTCGTGGATCCGTTGGAGCTGCTGCCGGTTGACGACCGGGCCGATCTCGGCCGACGGGTCCGCCCCGGCGCCCATCCGCAGCGACCGGGTGCGGGCGACGAGCGCGTCCCGGAACCGGTCCTTGACGCCGCGCTGCACGATCAGGCGGCTGGCCGCCGTGCAGCGCTGCCCCGCCGTGCCGAACGCGCTCCACAGGGCGCCCTTCAGCGCCAGCTCCAGGTTCGCGTCGTCCAGGACGACGATGGCGTTCTTGCCGCCCAGCTCGCAGCTCACCCGCTTCATCAGCTGCCCGCAGCGCCCCGCCACGATGCGCCCCACCTCGGTCGAGCCCGTGAACGAAATGACGGCCACCTGGGGAGACTCGACGAGGGCGGCCCCGGCCTCCGGCCCGTATCCGGTCACCAGGTTGACCACGCCCGGCGGCACGCCGGCCTCGGCGAGCAGCTCGACGAACGCGACGCCCAGGCCCGGCGTGTCCTCCGCCGGCTTGAAGACGACCAGGCGGGTCGGTGAGCAGGGCCGGGAACATCTTCCTCGCTCGGCATGGCGACCGGGAAGTTCACGGTGACCAGGCCGACCACGCCGACGGGGACGCTGGGCGGCGAAGACGTCTTCCCGCTCGAAGGCACCAGGAAGGTTCCCGGCAGGCGTCCGAAGGCCGCAATGCGGGGCCATGTCGATCGCCTCCTGCACGTCGCCGCGCGCCTCGACGAGCACTTGCCCATCTCGGCGACCATCTGCCGGGCTTAGCCCTTCTCCAGTTCCTCCAGGAGCGCCCATTCGCGCCAGATCGCTGCGCGCCGGGGCTGGCGTGCGCCGCCACGCGGGAACGCCGCCGCCGCCGCGGGCCGCCGCCTCCACATCCTCGTTCTGCGAGCGCGCGAAGCGGCCAAAACCCCATCCGTTCGCGTGGATTGACGAGACGCGAACGGTCGCACCCCTGCGCCGCGCGCCACTCCCCCGCCGACAGGCTGTCTCGCGCGTCGCATCGATCCCCATGTTCCTGCGGCTATCTCCGCGCGTCGGCTTCGCGGATGATGGCGCGACACCCGTCTTGTTGAAGCCCTTCGAAGCCTCCCAGCGCTGCAGGATCTCCAGGTGGCTGCCCGCGCCCGTCGGCCAGGAAAGCGCCCGGCTCCGCCGGACACCCTGCCCGGCAAAGCGTCCAGTATCGTTCCGGCGACGGCTCACACCGGGCCAGAACGCCTGCTCAGCACCGCAGGTCGGGTGAAGGGCGCCATCACGCCGAAGCTGGCGGCTTCCAGGCCAGTCTCGCCCTGGGTCGAACTCGGCCTCCAGGTGGTGCATCCCCGCCGCCGATGCCGCCGTCGTGCAGGGCGCACCACAGGCCGATGGTCGAGCGTCGCGCGGCGGCAGGTCCGCGGCGTAAATCGACCGTACTTCTTCCGGGGCCGTCCAGGTCGCAGAACAGACCATGCGCCGAGCGGATCTCCAGCATCTGCGCCCCACCCGGCCTCCGAGCCCGCGAGAACCGCTCGCGGGCGATGAACTCGAAGGTGTGCCAGGTTGCATCAGCGCGCGGAAGTCGGCGCGGGGAGAGCGATAGGTGTGGTGGTCGTGGTTGTAGGCCCAGCCGAGGCCAGCTCCTGCTGCCGCTCGTACTGCCAGGCGCGCCGCGCGGTTACGGGTCATGTAGTACGCGCTCGGCGGCGAAAACTCGTCGGTCGCCTGGTCCGCCCGATGTCGCCGAGGATTTCCAGAGCGTCCAGGTCGAACGCCGCCCTCGCCGCCCTGGGCGCTCATGGCCGCGCGCCCGGGCGCCAGCGGTTTCCTCCTGCAATGGAGCGTGCCAGCCGGGAAGCCGTCATAGGCCCATGCCGCGCCACCGCCACCGGCTACCAGCGCCGCCGCGCAGCGCGCCTCCTCGTAGCACCCATCGGGACTTCCGCCTGCCGGCAAGTTCCCGGCAGGGCGTTGGCCTCCAGAAAGCGCGTGACGTCCTCGACGCCCAGGGCGAGGCGCGCGCCCGCGAGCTCTTTTTCCAGCCGCACGCGCGGCAAACGGGCCTGCGGATGCTGCCAAACGTGGTCGCCGTCCGCGGTCCGGGTTTGGACGAGGCCGAGGCCGCTCAGCTCGCCGGCCAGGCCCGCCGCGTCCGGCAGCGCCCAGTGGTCGATCAGGGCGAGGATGTCGACGCCCGCGCCGCGGGAGAAGCGCGAAGCCATCTCCCGCACCGGCTCGTTGGCGGCGGCGAAGGCGCGGAACTGCCGGTCGAAAAAAGCGGCCGCCTCCGGGCAGCGCGGCCAGGTCTCTGTCCGGTTCATCGCGAAACCCTTTTGTTTCTTGCCTGTTTGCTTAGCTACGATTATACCACACAGACAACGCGGCCTGCGCGCGCTATAATAGAGTGTTGCCGGCACTCGCGCCAAACCGCATCCGAAGGAAACACCATGCTTAAACGGGGCATTTTCAAGCGCCTTTTCCAGAGAGTGGACCAGATGGTCACGGGCCGTGGCCGCATAGACGAAGAGCTTTTCGACGACTTCGAGGAGGCGCTGCTCGCGGCCGACCTGAGCGTGCACACCACGGACCGCGTCCTGGGGGAGCTGCGGGCCTTCGTGCGCGACGAGCGGCTGCCCGACGCCGAGGCGGTACGTGAGCGGCTCGCCAAAGCGCTTATCGATGTGCTGGGCGAGCCGGGCGACACGCGCCTTGCCGTCAGCGAGACCTCGCCCACGCTGTACCTGATGGTGGGTGTCAACGGCGTCGGCAAGACCACGACGTGCGCAAAGCTCGCCTACCGGGAGATCCGGCGGGGCCGCAAGGTCATCCTGGCGGCGGGCGACACGTTCCGCGCCGCCGCCGCCGACCAGCTGGGGCTCTGGGCCGAGCGCATCGGGGCCGATTTCATCCGCCACCGCGAGAACTCCGACCCCGCCGCCGTGGTCTTCGACGCGGTTCAGGCCGCCCGCGCCCGCCGCTCCGACCTCGTCATCGTGGACACGGCGGGCCGTCTGCACACCAAGTCGAACCTGATGGAGGAGCTGAAAATGATCGGGCGCGTCTGCGACCGGGAGCTGGGGCGCAAGCCCGACGAGGTGCTGCTCACGCTCGACGCGACGACGGGCCAGAACGCCATCCGCCAGGCCAAGGAGTTCGTCCAGGCCGTCGGCGTCACCGGCATCGTGCTCGCCAAGCTGGACGGCACCGCCCGCGGCGGCATCGTCATCACGATCCGCGACGAGCTGGGCATCCCCATCAAGCTCGTCGGCACCGGCGAAAAAGCCGAGGACCTACAGGAGTTCGACCCCCGCGCCTTCGTCGACGCCCTACTCGCGACGGACTAGCGGCAGTCTGACGTGGGGTACAATACTCATGCCATAGGAGACAACACAATGGAAACAGCGCTCACCCCCGACGAGATCGGCGAACGCGCGGAGGCGACGTATTCCTCTCAGCTGAAGGACAAGGTTGAGACCAAGCATTTCGGCAAGTTCCTCGCGCTTGATGTCGAGTCCGGAGACTACGAGATCGATGCTGATGATATGACCGCCGAAGATAGGCTTTTGCCGCGGCGACCGGATGCCGTGATGTTCCTGATGCGCATCGGCTTTCCGGCGGCCCATTTCGTGGGGATGTGGCTCCCGGAATGATCGGCACCGTTAACCCGCAGAGGCAGCCGATCATTCGTCTCACCGTTCTAAACACACCGGGAGGTGGGAAATGCACCAGGTGACGCTGGAAGAGGCAGGCAACAAACTTTCGCAGCTCATCGAGCAGGCGAACAACGGCGAGGAGATCGTCATCACGCGCGACAACATCGCCGTCGCCAAGCTGGTGCCGGTGCTGGCGCGCGACAAGCCGCGACGCCAGCCGGGCAGCGCGAAGGGCATCATTACCTACATGGCCGATGATTTCGATGCGCCGCTTGACGACTTTAAAGATTACATGTGATGCGTCTGCTCCTCGACACGCATACCTTTCTTTGGTTCACGCTGGACAACCCCCGGCTCAGCGCAACGGCACTGGCGCTGATCGGAGATCCGGACAACGGCGTCCTGCTCAGCATCGCCAGCGTCTGGGAAGTCGCCATCAAGGTGAACACCGGCAAGCTGGCGCTGGATCGCGCCGTGGTACCGTTCTTCGAGGAGCAAATGCAGCACAACAGTATCGCGCTCCTTTCGCTTGAACTGCGCCATCTTGCGCCCATCGCTACGCTCCCGCTGCACCACCGCGACCCGTTCGACCGGCTTTTGGTCGCCCAAAGCCTTGCCTTCCCCTTGTTTCTGCGGATACCGCCTTCGACGCCTACGGCGTGACGCGGCTCTGGTAGCTCACGGCGCGCGGCGGCATCGTCATCACGATCCGCGACGAGCCGGGCATCCCCATCAAGCTCGTCGGCACCGGCGAAAAAGCCGAAGACCTGCCGGAGTTCGACCCCCGCGCCT